>NZ_JAGYGK010000032.1:0-20521 GCF_019947395.1 Pseudomonas sp. BF-R-26
GTTCGCCCCGTTGCCGAGCACGAAACGCTGTTGCTGGTACGCGGCGGCGGACTGAGCAAGGATGGCGAGACGGTGCATGATCGTATTCGCGATCAGTACTCGCATTTCAGTGAGCGCGAGGTCGATGTGTTCGCCAACGCGCTGATCGAAAAGGGTGAGCCGCTGAAAGCCATGGAGCAGGAAGAAGACGATCTTGATGAACTGCGGGTGATCCTGAACCGTTGGGAATACCAGCAACCACAATACTGGGGCCCGGATCGCCAGGGTTTCATGAACGGTGGCGGGCAGCACATTTCCCGACGCCTCATTGAGTGTTTCGAGCGCAAAAACCTGGAGCTCGGCAACCGCACCGACCCTGCCCACTATGCCCTCGACCTTTCCCGAGAATTGTGGCCGGTGGATCTGGAAACCTGGTGGTCGAAACGCCCGGAACTGAAGAAGTTTCTCAATCGAATCACGGTCCTGAAGCTCGACAACACGCGGTTCGGCAGCGAGCCGAATGGCCTGTTGAAAGACTTCCCCAACCTTCGAGAACTCAGCGCCGAAAACTGTGAACTGACTCAACTGCCCTACGGCATCGGCCAGTTGCGCAGGCTGGAACGTCTGCGACTGAGCAGCAACCGCATCGTGCTGGACGCGCCGGCGGTTGAGCAGCTGAGAAATCTGACCTACCTGGAGATCCTCAGGCTTGAGGATAATCCCCTGGGCAGGCTGCCGGACATCGGACGCATGCCCAGACTGAAGGTCGTGGCCCTGAAAAATACCGGGCTCAGCACTTGGCCGGAAGGCACATTGGCCAAACCCCGCCCGCGCGGTTTCTTTATGGACCTGCGCGAAAACCCGATCGATCAGCTCCCCGACGTGGTATCCGGCTCGCCGGACGCATGGGTGGTGGCGCGTACACGTCTGGATGTCGGCCAATTGAACGAGGTGCATCAGGTAACTTATCAGGCACTGCGCCGATCCGTGCAGTTGCCTGCCGAACCTGTCGAACCCTCAAGCACGCGGGTCCCACCGATGATCAGTTCGACTTACAGCGCCTCGCACTGGAACGACGTGCCAGGCTGGGGGGTGGATCGAGCCACCTTATGGTCTGAGCTGCTCGACGAACCCGACGCCCAACGGTTCATGGCCGTGCTGATCGACACCCAAAACTCGGCCGACTATCGGGCGGGCGGCCAAGCTCGGACGCAACTGCTGCAGCGCGTATGGCGGATGCTCGACGCCGTGCATATCGATGCCCGGCTCAGGAAGAAGCTGTTCACCATGGCCATCGCCCCGGTCGATTGCGCCGATGCCGGAGCACAGTTGTTCAATCACATGGGCATCAATGTGCTCGCCTCCGAGGCGTATTCGTATTCCACCGATACCCCGCAACTGGAACGATCGCTGGTAACCCTGGCCAAAGGCGCTGCGCGCCTGGAGCGGGTCAACGATATTGCCCGGGCCGATATTGTCGGTCGCGACAGCAACCCTGACGATGTCGAAGTCTATCTGGCTTACCAGACGGGTCTGGCACAACGCCTGAGCCTGCCTTGGCAATCAGATGGGATGCTTTACCGAGGCGTGTCCGGCGTCACCGATGCCATGATCGACCAGGCCGGTGACACGGTGTTGGAACTGGAGGAAGGCGATGGTCTGGTGAACAAAATGCTTGAACAGGATTTCTGGGAACAGTATTTGCGCGAAACCTGGCCGGTGCGGATTGAAACCAACAAGCGCCTGTACCTGAATAAATCCGAACAGTTTGTGTCGTTGCGCAGTGTCCAGCGGGAATGGGCCGACGCCACGCAGTTGAGCGACACCCAGCGTGCCGTGCTGAGAAACCGGCTCAAGGAACTGATGAACGATCTATCGGTGCCAGAGACTGTAGTGTTTGCCGATGAGCCGATAAACGATGTCATCTTCGACCGGTGGCTGGTCGACATGGGCGATGAGGAAAAAGAACTGTCGAGACGTCTGACCCGCGAAGCATTGAGAAGAGCCGGGCAGTAAAACGGCCACGCTTCAAGTTGCAAGATGAAGTCTGACGGCGGAACCGCCGTCAGACTGACGTTAACCATCTACCGGCCCCATTCTTCAACGAGCGCCTCATTACCCATCTCGAACAAGGCGAATACGTGTTGGTGTCATTCGTGGGACATATTCGAGATCAGGGCGCGACAGCATTGAAAATCAGCTGGACATTTCCATAGTAAGTGCCCGGTTTGTAGCCACCGGCAGGCACTTTCGGTCGTATCTCCAGGGGAAAGCGGCCGCCCGCCATCGCTTGCGCCGCCGATACCACTTCCCGGGATTGCGGATCGTGGCTCAACTCCTGGCCGTTGAAGCTGACCCGCAAGTAGATGTTCTGATCGTCATGCCCATTGGACAAATAGGGTTCGCTCTCCAGTCGTGCCTCAATGGCACTGGTGTCGTGTTTGACATCGAAGTTTTTGCGCAGCCCGCCCAGGGTTGAAGTGTGGATGTTCCAGGCCAGAATCTGCTCCCGATGAATCCAGTCCGTCTCGGCCGGGATCACGTAAAACCCCAGCGTCGGAATATTCACCGACACTTCGAACGTGTGTTCTTCCCGCGCCGCGAACGCCGACGCACTCATCAGTGCCACGCTGCCCATCCACAGGACGATGGCCGCTTGCTTGATCATGTCAGATACCTGTTGCGTCAAAAAAAGGCCACGAGCGCCAGCGGCTACCCGCGTGGTCGAAGGTCACCGGCCGGCGATGTGCAACGCCTTTTTCGAGCCGCCCTCGATCAGGTTGAAGCGGTACTCACGCCCCGGTTTCTTGTCGAACTCAAACGTCTTGCCCGCCAGCACGTGGTGCTTGGTGGTGGGCTCGCAGTCGGTTTCGTTTTTGCGCGAGCAGTTACGGAACTCATCGATCACCACCACCGTGTTGCCGTTATTGCGCAGCCTGTAACGTTCGGCGCTGTCGTCGACCACACTGTCATAGCGACTGTTCTGCGGCCGGACGAAGAACACCGTGCCGAAACCGGTCATAACGTTAACGCCTGCCGACAGGGTCTTTTTGTAGTCCTCGCGCTCCTCGCTGGACATCGCGAACTCGTCTTCCTTTTCCGGCACCACTGGCACGAAACGCACACGAAAATAGCGCTCGGTTTCCCGCTCTCCCATGGCCAACAGACGCGTGCCCTGCATGCCGGTGGCCGGGATGATCAAACGCGCCGGGCTGGCCATCAGCCCGTCGCGAGCGCTGGCATCGGCCTGAGCCTTGACCGGCACTTCGCGAGGCGTGCCATCCGCGTCGTAGATGATTTCCAGAATATTGACCTTGACGAAGGCCGTGCTGTCGCCGCTGTTGAATACGCGCTTGAGGTACGTGCTCTTATCGCCATCCAGATAGTCGTAAACCGTTCCCACATTGATTTGCGGCCCGGCCTGAATCGCCAGAGAAAATCCGCTCAAACCCAACAGTGCCCACAGACGTTTCATACCCTTGAACCTCATACTATTGAACACAACACTGGCTCGAATAATCGATGCGCAGCCCATCAGATTTCCGAGTCCCAGATCACCGTCACTCTGCCCGAATAGGTGCCGCCGCTACCGGGCTCCAGCATGAACTCCATCTGGTTTTGCGGAATTTCGAAATGCAGAACTCCGGGTGCTCTATCGACATAGAAGCCGGGTTGAAACTGTTGTGCATTGGCCGCTCCCGCTCTCAGGCGCTGGCGCTTGACGGGTTGTCCGGCAAGATCGGTCAGGCCATTGGGCAGGCTGACGCTGACCTGCAACTCAACCGATTTTTTCGAGACCGGGTCTTTAATCATGCAGTCGTAAGAGAACCCCGCAATCTCACACTCCAACTGCATCTTGAAGCGCGAAGACGCCGAGATATTGAAGGTCTGATCGCGGAACAAACGCACGGGCCGGCGCCCGGCTTGCAGCCAGCTTTGCCAGCCACCGGCTGGTACCAGATCGATTTTTTCGCCACCGGGAGGAATATCGACTTTCAGGGTGTGCTGCACGTCGAGATTGAAGTTCAGGGTCAATGCAGAATCATCGGGTTGCATTACATCACCCATGTCGAAATCCTGATTCGGCCCGACGCCAAAGGTAATCGATCCGTTGTAAGACCCACTCTGCATAGTCAGTGGGTTCGGCGTTATCAATTGATAACCGAACACGAAGTACAGGTATCGAAAGGACAGTGGTATCTCGAACAAAGGTTGCTTTGAGCACACCCCCGCGCCGAGGGGCACTTTCCAGAAGCTGTTGAAACCAATATTACCCACGGTCGACCACCCGACTCCCTGACAGGGTGGAGGGGCATACATCCAGGATCCGCCGCTCCAAAGCCTGTCCCATCCAGGTCCGCCCGCCACCCCGGTCAATTCGGCGACCGACACCGGTAGCTGCGACTCATGTCCGATTCCCGCAATCCGGACCTTGACGGTCTGGACTTCTCCGGATGAGTGGGTAACCTGCACATCCCGCCAGTCCGAGGGCACTTTGGCCATTCCACCTTGCCGAGGATCGACATGATTGGCACGGATCGGTGCATTAGCAGTAAATGAAATCGGCGCAATCAGACTGAATAGACCCTCCGACTCACAGGCCCTTGGCACCTGAAGACAGAAACCTTGAGACGGAGTTTTATTCACGAATTCATTTTTATGCGGAGCCGCCGAGTCCGGCGAAAACGTAGCGTCAATGTTCAAGACAGCGGCATTCGCCGGTAATGAACTCAATCCACACAACGCTGCCAGCGGCATCGCACGACTGAGGTTTTTTCCAAGCCTGGTCAATATCTTCATGTCAGTCAGCTCGCCGTAGCGTCCTTGAAAGTAGCGTCTGCCAAGGTGTCCGGCGAACAACGCAAATCACCGATCATCAGCACATCGTTTTCACTGCGGTGCTTATCCACATCGAGTCGGAACTGACACAGCAACTGCTCGGCATAACGAACGTCCAGGGTGGGAGAGCCGGCATTCATTTCCATCGAGAAGAACCCATCGACCTCACTGACCCCACGGCTGGCGTGGTTGATCACGTGGTGGCCCTTGAGCGGCTGGCCTTGTGCGTCGAGCAGACGGCCCAGCACGGTGAGGGTTTTCATCACTCGCACCTTGCGGTACTCGACGCCTCCCTTGTTCAGGTGATAGCGGGTACGCGCCGGTTCGATGCTGGCCGCCGGCGCGTGATTGCCTTCGAAGTCGAAGCTCACCGAGCCGTTTCTGTAGGCGGTAATCGGAATGAAGTTGCGCCCTGGGCGCAACGCCGTGCTGCCACCGCTCAAATCATCGGCGCGCAAGGCAATGCCATCGATATCGGACTCGACATCGACGATCATCCCGGCACCACGACCCTGATGCTGGCTGGTCAACGTCATGCGTTGGCCTCCAACGATCAGCGTGCTGTCCAGATTCAGGCCACCGGTGAAGTTGCCGTTATAAGACGAGCGCTGGACGAAGCCGTCGCCATTGACCGCGTCAGTACGAAAGTTCGCCAGGCTCGACAGACCAATGCCGTAAGTGTCGGTGAGCGCCGTCACCGAGACGTTCTGCAAAACGTGGTCCCGCAGGGTCTTGCGGTAACCGATCGAGGCGTTGTTGTCGCGGCTGCCATTCCGCGCAGTGCGAGTGCCGATGCTGCCGGAAACCTGCTGGTCCGGCCCGCCCAGCGCCATGTTGATGCTCAGGTCGACCCCGCGATTGCGCGCATCGCCACTGCTGTAACTGCCAGGACGATCAAACAGCGACAGGCGCCAGTTGGCGTCGCTGCCGAACATCACAGTGCGTTGCGACCAGCCCAGATCCACACCCACGCCTTCGGTGTTGCCGTCACTGTGGGACACCCGAGCATTGAGTGAACTCTTGCGGCTGATGCGATGGTTCAGCGCCAGCGATGAATTGCTGGTCTGGCCGGTGAACACATTGCGCTGACGTACCCGAGTACCGTCAGGCAGCGTGTCGTAACTGTTGCGGGTGTCGAGCCAACTGCGGTTGTGGCTGATCACCAGGCTGCCGGAGCCATAGTTGTAGAGCCCCTGCAGATCGGCGCCGGTGCCGTGATCTTCGGTCTGGTAAAGATTGGCATAGAGGCTGGTGCTGTTCGCCAACGTCCAGTCGATGGAACTGCCGTATTGCAGTTTTTCTCGCACCTGACGGGCCGACAGCCCGAGAATCACTCGCGGGTGCAGCAGGTAGTTGAGCGACGCGCCAGCAGTCGAATCGCCGCTGGCCTGTTGATCCCAGTTGCTGAGCAGTTTGGTTTCCTGCCCGGCGAACAGGTTGTAGCGCCAGCGCTCATCGAGGTTGCGCCAGTTGTTCGGTTTGTAGATCAGCTCCTGAGTACTCGAGGTGGTTTGACCGTCCTCGATCAGCCGTACTTCCACCTCGTAAATGCCACCGGGCAACGGGCGAGTGTCGAGGGTTTGCAAACCGGCAGGCACCGATTGGGTATTGATCAACAGGCCATCGCGGAAAATCTCCACGGACGCCTGGCGGTTCGCGGTCACATAAACCGGGTACACGCTGGGCCGGGAACTGTCGATCGCCAGGCTGTCGGAACTGCCGTACATCAAGCCGACGGCTGTGTCGGGACTGGTGCCGAACGAACGGGGCTGACGCGTCAGGCCTTCGGAATTGGGGGTGAAGTAGCCCAGGCGAACGAAACTGCCGGGCAATTCACGCTGGGTGTAGAGCTCGTGAACTGCGTGATATAGCTTCTCGTCCGGCCCGCCGAGGCGAGCCAGTTGCATGTTGAACGTCTGGCTCCAACTGCCCAGGCTGGCGCTGGCTTCGAGGCCGAAACGACCGCCCAGATCCTGATCCTGCCCCCCATTGAGGTTGAGCTGATTGCGCACCATCAGGCCGCTGCTGCCACCTTCGGGTTGGTCGTAGTAACGCTTGGCATCCAAATCGCGCTCAGCGTTTTCGGTGACGATCGATACCAATGAATTTTCGAGGTTGTAGTGAACCGCCAGCATTTGCTCCGGGCATTGACCTGTGCAGCTGCCCAGCGCCACACCGGGTTTGAGGATATCGGCCCAGGTCTCGCGCTCACTTGCGCCGAATCGGCTTTCGCTGGTATCGGTGAAATCGAGCAACGTCACGCGGTCATCACGGGACAACACAACCATTGCCTCGCCGAGCGGTTGTTGATCGAGCTCTACCCGAACCGCCAGCGGAACATCAAAGAAATGCTCCTCAAACTCTGCCGGCAAGCCTTTGGCCTGAGCCAGCAAACTTCGCGGCGTATTATCAACGGAAGTGGGCGCCGCAAATGCACTGCTACATAACAGCAACGCAAGCGCTGCCGCGATGGGCGTCATCGGGAACATGAACAGGTACTCTGATTACGAAGAAGTTGAATCCCGACCGACAGATGGAAGCATGCCGGCCGGTCACGTTACTTAAGCAAGTAAGCGCTTATGACTCCTGATCAAGTTCAAAGAGCAACAGGGGGAACAGCGTCGAACGTCATGGTGACTGCGCCGGTGTAATACCCGGGCGCAATATTGGGGCTAATAGCCTTGATATTGAGTGGGGCACGGAAGTTGACGTTCGACTCGGTCTCGCCAACCACCATTTGCGGAGTCGTGGTGAGGACTACACCATTAACCGCCACTTGCAGATTGATCGCGCTAGAACCAGAGTACAGCTGCGGTACGCTTTCAAGGCTGGCATGCACAGACCCATTATTGTTGATCATGTCAAAGAAGCCGTTGACCTCGCCCATTTTTCCGGTAGTGGGCCTATAGCTCATGTCCTGATCCTTGTTGACCAGGTCCGGATCGGCCGGGACTACATAGAAGCCGTTGCCCGGCACATCAGCCACCAAGCTGATCGAGTGACGGGCTTCACTCGCGGCAAACACGGCGGAAGAACTCAGAGCCAAAACAGCCAGTGGAGCGGCAATCGCGATTTTTTTGAACATCATTCAGTACCTGTCTTCTTGAAAGGATCGATTCATTGAAAATCCACACAACGCACACCGGTAAGGGCTCGTGTTGATTTGAACTTTCAACGCCGAGGCATGATCGGCTGTTCGCTCTGGAAAGTAAGCAAGTAACTTCCGATGATCACGTAGTTAAACACCCTCATGACAAGCAAGAAAAAAGAACAAAAAAGCAAAATACAAAACATCGACTGTAAGTTATGCCCTACATACAGTTTTATTAAAAAAACCATACAGCAGTTTTAACTATACAACACGGGACTTCAGGGCTTTTAGAATAGAGGGTACGACACTAATAGAGCGATAACTTTAACTTTCCAGTCCTGTTTCCGAAAGAAAAAGTCAGGTTGCCAACCCATGCACCGCTTGTCGGCCGTCTGAATGGCTCCCAAAAAACGTCTTGCTCACGGAGTAAGATATATCTTAAGTTGTATCTAAACACGACGAGAGCAAGCCAAAATGAGAGACCATCATTCCCCCCACCGCGAACACGGCGACGGTCGCGACGGCTTCGAGAAACGTCCTGGACCCGGCCGCGAGCGCGGTGGACGCGGACCACGGGTGTTCGCCCCCGGTGACCTGAAATTGTTGCTGCTGGCGCTGATCGCCGAGCAGCCGTGTCATGGCTATGACCTGATCCGCCAGATCGAAAGCATGTTCGACGGCGCCTACAGCCCCAGCCCCGGCGTGATCTACCCGACCCTGACCTTCCTTGAAGAAAGCGAAATGATCCTGGGCGATGCCGAAGGCGGAAAAAAACGCTACAGCATCACCGACGCCGGACGTCTGTCTTTAAGTGAACAAGCGATTGCCCTGGATGGCGTGCGCATGCGCATCGAAGTCAGCAAGCGCTCGCTGCGCGGCCATGACCGCCCCGCCGAAATTCACGAAGCGGTGCACAACCTGCGCCATGCCTTGCAAATGCACCATGGTCGCTGGAGCCCGGAAGAAATCCTGCGGGTACGCGACCTGCTCAACAACACGGCCAAAGCCATCGTCGATGGCCCCGCCGTTCAACCCGTTCAGGAGAACGCCGAATGACCGACGTTATCGTGCCATCCCCATCCATTCACCGTGTCAGCCACGAGATCAAGCGCCGTCGTCTGGAAGTACTGCGAGTGGTCGACCTGACCCCGCGTATGCGCAGAATCACCTTGGGCGGCCCAGAGCTGGCTGGCTTCGTCAGCCTCGGAACGGACGACCACGTCAAACTGCTGTTCCCACAAAATGCAGCGGAACAAGCGGCATTGGAAACGCTGGTTCTTGGGGCTGGCAAAGACAACGGGCCGATGCCCGCGATGCGCGACTACACACCTCGTCGTTATGATCTGGACACGCTGGAGCTGGACATCGACTTCGTGCTGCACGGCGATGGCCCTGCCTCGACCTGGGCCGAGCAGGCCAAACCTGGCCAGTTCCTGCACATCGGTGGGCCTCGGGGCTCGATGATCGTGCCGGATATCTTCGACAGCTACCTGCTGATCGGCGACGAAACCGCCCTGCCCGCCATCGCCCGCCGCCTCGAAGGCCTGGCTGCCAATCGGTGTGCACTGGTGATCGTGGAAGTGGAGAACGGCGCCGAACAACAACGCCTGGAAAGCGCAGCGCAGGTCGATGTGATTTGGGTACTGCGTGAAGGTGGCAGGAATAACCTGCTGACTACCGTGCAACAGATCGAGGTGCCCGATGGCAATCTGTATGCGTGGGTGGCGACTGAGTCCAAGGTGTCGCGGCAGATTCGCCGGGTATTGCTCGATGAGCATGGCCTGAACGAGCAGCTCGTGAAAGCCGTCGGCTACTGGCGACTGGATGACAGCGACGAGGAGTAACCACAAATCAAATGTGGCGAGGGGGCTTGCCCCCGTTGCGCTGCGTAGCGGCGCTAAAACCAGCAACGGAGTGATAGCTGGCACACCGAGTTTGCTGATTTCGCGACTGCTTCGCAGCCGAACGGGGGCAAGCCCCCTCGCCACAAAGCTCCCTCGCCACAGTCAGTGTTCACTTCCGACCTGTGCGCCACCGATCCAGCCCAACCACCAGCAGCGCAATCAGCACAAACCCCGCCAATACCCCACCTGCATTCACAAACACCTGTGGATAACCCAACTTGTCCACATCAATGAACGGATAGGGATAAACCGCTAGCAGATGCCCGCGCCATAACGCATAGCCGAAGTACACCAGCGGATAGATCACCCACACCGCAATGTGCCGCAGCCGCAACGTACCTTTGGGCACACAGCACCACCAATAAACCAGAAACAGCAGCGGCATGACGTCATGCATCAGCTCATCGGCCAGCCATTGCCAGCCTTCGGGATGCCACAAATGGCGTAATAACAGGCTGTACGCCACACCGACCACGGCGATGCTCACCGCAATTCCACTGCTCACCCACGGCTGCAAAAACCAGCGCCGCGCCGCCGATTCCCGGGACGTCAGTTCACAGGTCAGCACCACCGCCACCAGCGTGTTGGTCAGCACGGTGAAAAAACTGAAAAAACTCACCAGCCCACCCAGCAGACTGGCCGCAACACTCCAGCGTAGGTAAAGAATCAGGTACATCTGAATGGTTAAGCCCGCCCAGCCCAAAACCGCAGCCACGGCAACACAACGACGCCTCGCGGCAGAACCTGGCGTCGAGGGTATGACCACGCTCAGACCGGTCGCTTGGTGCGCATCAGCTTCACGTACAGGCGTTCGACCTTCTCCCGCGCCCATGGGGTTTTGCGCAGGAAAGTCAGGCTCGACTTGATGCTCGGGTCACTCTTGAAGCAGCGAATATCGATACGTTCGGCCAGCCCCGACCATTCGTAGTGTTCAACCAGGGCGTTGAGGATCTGTTCCAGCGTCACGCCGTGCAGCGGGTTGGTGTTCTGTTCGGTCATGCCGGGCCTTCGAGCGATGAAAGGAATGGAAGCCGCGCACCTTAGCCGAGGGTGTGGTCAGGTGGAAGTGTCTGTTCGAATACCGGGACAGATCCTGAGTTAACTGTAGGAGAACTCCTGCGTGCAAGCAGGCTCATTCGCAAAATATCCCCCAGGAAAAAACCGGTAAAACATCCTCCGAACTGCGTCTTCGACGTGGTTGTATGCCGCAGGCTAAAGTGCCTGCAACGACCCACAACCACAGGAGAATTTTCATGCAAGGATGCATCGAAAAAAAACTCAATCAGCCGTTCGGGCTGACGATCATGCCGGCTTTCAGCGGGCAACCCTTGTCCCGCTTGCCGATCAACGAATTGCGCGCGCTCGCCAGACAACATCACTTGGTAATCCTGCGCAACTTCAGCCATGACTTGCACACCCCCACGGCGCTGGTGCACTACGCCAGGCAATGGGGCGAAATTCAGTCAGGCTCGTATGGCGACATACTTGAAGTGCGCGAACACCGGGATGCGCAGGATCATGTGTTCGATCACCATGACATGCACCTGCACTGGGACGGCGCCTTTATGCCGACAGTCCCGGAATTCCAGCTGTTTCACTGCCTGCAAGCACCTCACCCTGAGGCTGGCGGGCAGACAACCTTCGTTAATACCCGCGCGCTGATCCGGCAGGTGCCTGCACAGCGACTCGCGCAATGGCAGGCAATCGAGGTGACCTACCGTATCGATAAAGTCGCCCACTATGGCGGCGAAGTCCGGTCGCCTCTGTTGGTGCATGATCCTCGAGACCGCGAGTGGGTGCTGCGCTACTGCGAACCGCCCGTCATCCAACGCCAGGTGCTCAATCGTCATTCACTGGAGTATCACGGTATTGAAACGCCAGAGATCAACGAATTTGCCGCGGATCTGCACCGGCGCCTGTGCGATCCGCAGTTCGTTTATGCCCACGCCTGGCAACCCGGCGACCTGCTGATTGCCGATAATTTCTCGCTGTTGCATGGACGCCGCGCGTTCACTTCGCAATGCACCCGACACTTGCAGCGAGTGCATCTCCACGGCTCGCCACGGTGCATCAATCGCGCTCTGATACATGCCGGTTAACACCGCCCACAGCCCCGACCGGTGCTACGGTGCCGGTCTTTAACCAACTATTACCAAATCCGAAATGATCCATGTCAGTAAAAGCTCTTTCTCTATGTGTAACAGAACATTATCCTTACGCCCGTCCAGCTGAAACGCTTCTCCCCTGCTTCATTCCTGCTGCGTTCAGTTCACCCCCTTTAGAAAAAGACCAAGAATTCCTTCTCTATGCCTGATTTTCAAACTCCGCGAGACAGCGCTGTCTTACTCCCTGTGGCCAGTCGAAAAGCCCTGAACCTGATCGGCGGTTTCACCGCGTTGAGCCTCGCCACCTGCACCCAGGCTGCGCCGGCCTTCGATGGCGATTCGCCGTGGATGCTCGGCGACTGGAACGGCACGCGCACCGAACTTTCGGAAAAAGGCTACGACTTCAAGGTCGATTACACCGGTGAAATGGGCAGCAACCTGCACGGCGGCTACGACCATGACCGCACCGCTCGCTACAGCGACCAGTTCGGCTTTGGCACCCATCTGGACTTGCAGAAGATTCTCGGCTGGGACGACGCTGAATTTCAGCTGACCATCACCGAACGCAACGGCAACAACATCAGCAACGACCGGATCAACGACCCGCGTGTTGGCGGTTTCACTTCGGCTCAGGAAGTCTGGGGCCGTGGCCAGACTTGGCGCCTGACGCAGATGTGGTATCAGCAGAAATTCTTCGATCAGAAGCTCGATATCAAAGTCGGCCGCTTCGGCGAGGGTGAAGACTTCAATAGCTTTCCCTGCGACTTCCAGAACCTGGCGTTTTGCGGCTCCCAGGTCGGCAACTGGGTTGGCGACATCTGGTACAACTGGCCGGTCAGCCAGTGGGCGATGCGCGTCAAATATCACCTGACGCCGGAGCTCTACGCGCAAGTCGGGGCTTACGAGCAAAACCCGTCCAACCTTGATCGCGACAACGGCTTCAAGCTCAGCGGCAGCGGCACGCAGGGCGCGATCCTGCCGGTGGAACTGGTCTGGACTCCAAAATTCAATGGCCTGCCGGGTGAATACCGTGCCGGCTATTACTACAGCAATGCCAAGGCCACCGACGTCTACAAGGACAGCAACGGCCAGCCGGCAGCCCTCAGCGGCGAGGCTTATCGCAGCGCATCGAGCAAGCACGGCATGTGGCTAGGCGTGCAGCAGCAGCTGACCAGCCGCGCCAGTGACAACTCTCGGGGCCTGAGCGTGTTCGCCAACGGCACGATGCACGACAAAAAGACCAACGCCATCGACAACTACGTCCAGGCTGGCGTCGTCTACAAAGGCTTGTTCGATGCCCGCGCCAGGGACGACATCGGTTTTGCCCTGGCCCGTGTCCACGTCAACCCGGCCTACCGCAAGAACGCCGAGGCCACCAATCAGGCCCGCGCCGTCTTCGACTACGACGACCCGTCGTTCCTGCCGCCGCAAGACACCGAATACAGCGCCGAACTCTATTACGGCGTGCACGTCACGAACTGGCTGACCGTGCGCCCGAACCTGCAGTACATCCGCCACCCCGGTGGCGTGGACAAGGTCGATGACGCGCTGATTGGCGGGATCAAGGTCCAGTCGTCTTTCTAATTAAAACCACAATACCTGTGGGAGCTGGCTTGTGTGGCGAGGGGGCTTGCCCCCGTTGGGTCGCGAAGCGGCCCCGGCATTTCAAAGTCAAACCGCATGTAAAGGGTTTACGACTGCTTCGCAGCCGAACGGGGGCAAGCCCCCTCGCCACAAGCCAGCTCCCACAGGGATTGAATCAACCGCACACCTTTCTTAACTGAACCATGCCCGCGCCAGATCGTCATCTACAGTGAACTTGCGCGGGACTACTTAAAACGTCACGGAGAACCACACTATGAGCGCTGATGGTGCTTTCAGTCGAAGCCGTCTGCTGCCGAGCTTGCTCGGTATCGTGCTTCTACTAATGGGCCTGGCCTTGCTGGCCGGGGGGATCAAGCTGAGCATGCTCGGCGGCTCGCTGTATTACCTGCTGGCCGGTATCGGCCTGATGCTGACCGGGGGGCTGCTGCTGGCCGACCGTTATGCGGCGCTGAGCCTGTATGCGGTGGTGCTGTTCGCCAGTACTGTCTGGGCACTGTGGGAAGTCGGCCTGGACTGGTGGCAACTGGTGCCACGTCTGGCGCTGCTCTTTGCCCTTGGTATCGTCATGCTGCTGCCATGGTTTCGTCGCCCATTGCGTACCGGCGAATTCAACCCGATCGGCACCGGTGTACTGAGCGCTGCGGTGGTCATCGCCGGTATCGCCGCGCTGGCCAGCCTGTTCACCAACCCGGGTGAAATCAAAGGCGAACTGGATCGCGACGCCGTGCCTGGCATGACCAACACCGCTCCGGCCATGCCCGATGGTGACTGGAACTCCTACGGCCGCAGCGCCCATGGCGATCGTTACTCGCCACTGGCGCAGATCACGCCGCAGAACGTCAGCAAACTGGTGCCCGCCTGGACCTACCGCACCGGCGATCTGCCTGGCCCGAATGACCCGGGCGAAACCACCGCCGAAAACACCCCGCTCAAAGCCAACGGCATGCTCTATGTCTGCACGCCGCACAGCCAGGTGATCGCGCTGGACCCAGACACTGGCAAGGAACTCTGGCGTTTCGATCCGAAGCTCTCCACGCAGAACGCGGCGAACTTCAAGGGTTGGGCGCACATGACCTGCCGTGGCGTGACCTATCACGATGACGCAGCCTATGCCTCCGAGCAGAGCCCGACCGGCACGGCCAACGCGCCAGTGACCAGCGTCTGCCCGCGCCGGATCTTCCTGCCGACTGCCGACACCCGTCTGATCGCCCTGAACGCCGACACCGGCAAAATGTGCGAAGACTTCGGCAACGGTGGCCAGGTTGACCTGACGACCAACATCGGTGAATTCACCGCTGGCGGTTACTACTCCACTTCGCCACCGGCGGTCACCAAAGACCTGGTGGTGATTGGCGGCCACGTGACCGACAACGTTTCGATCGACGAGCCAAGCGGTGTGATCCGCGCGTTCGACGTGCACACCGGCAAACTGGTGTGGAACTGGGACAGCGGCAACCCGGACGACACCACGCCGATTGCCGAAGGCAAGGTCTACACCCGCAACTCGCCGAACATGTGGTCCATCTTCAGCGTCGACGAAAAACTCGGCATGATCTACCTGCCGATGGGCAACCAGACCCCGGATCAGTTCGGTGGCGCGCGCACCCCTGAATCGGAACTGCACGCCGCCGGCCTGACCGCTCTGGACATCGCCACCGGCAAAGTGCGCTGGCACTTCCAGTTCACTCACCATGACCTGTGGGACATGGACGTCGGTGGCCAGCCAACCCTGATGGACCTGAAAACCGCAGACGGTGTGAAACCGGCGGTGCTCGCGTCCACCAAGCAAGGCAGCATCTACGTGCTGGACCGCAGCAATGGTCAGCCGATCGTGCCGATCAAGGAAATCCCGGTGCCGCAAGGCGCAGTGGAAGGCGACCACACTTCGCCGACTCAACCGATGTCCGACCTGAACTTCGTGCCGCCGACCCTCAAGGAACGCGACATGTGGGGCGTGACCCCGTTCGATCAGATGCTGTGCCGGATCGACTTCAAGTCCCTGCGTTACGACGGCATGTTCACCCCGCCATCGCTGCAAGGCTCGATCGTTTATCCCGGTAACTTCGGCGTGTTCGACTGGGGCGGCATGTCGGTTGACCCGGTTCGTCAAATTGCTTTCGTGAACCCGAGCTACATGGCGTTCAAATCGAAACTGATCCCGGCCGCCGAAATCGCCAAACAAGGCCCTCGCGTCAGCGAAACCGAAGGCGTGCAACCAAACAAAGGCGCGCCTTACGGCGTGATCCTCGAAGCCCTGCTGTCGCCAATGGGCCTGCCGTGCCAGGCACCGGCCTGGGGTTACGTGGCCGCGGTCGATTTGACCACCAACAAAACCATCTGGATGCACAAGAACGGCACCGTGCGCGACAGCTCGCCGGTTCCAATCCCTCTGAGCATGGGCGTACCGAGCCTGGGCGGGGCCTTCACCACTGCCAGTGGCGTGGCCTTCCTGAGCGGCACCCTCGACCAGTACCTGCGCGCCTACGACGTGAAAAACGGCAAGCAACTGTGGGAAGGCCGCCTGCCAGCAGGCGCGCAAACCACACCGATGACCTACACCGGCAAAGACGGCAAGCAATACGTGCTCGTTGTTGCTGGCGGTCACGGATCGCTGGGCACCAAGCAAGGTGACTATGTGATTGCGTACAAACTGTCGGAATAAGCGGTAGCGGCAGTTAAAACAAAGGCGACTCCTGTGAGGGGGTCGCCTTTTTTTGTGGGCAATCCCCGCCATATCCAAAATCCCTGTAGGAGCGAACTGTGGCGAGGGGGCTTGCCCCATTTGAGTGCGTAGCACTCACCAGATCTTTGGTACATCAGTGATTTTGGGGCTATTTCGTAGCCCAACGGGGGCAAGCCCCCTCGTCACAGTTCGCTCCTACAGTTGATTGTGGTCGTCAGAGATATCCGCGCAGGTCCTACAGATGTGGTGATTTTTTGAGAACTTTCCGACAGGTTTTGACGGTTGTCGCTCGGAAGAGCGGTGTATAGGCTTTGGGGGTCGCTGCAAATCAGCGACCGGGCGTCGCGGCCTGAATTAGCTTACTTGGTGCATAATCACCGGCCCCAATCGACGTTCCTGTCGTTTGGTCTCATGGTGGCTGTGCGCGGGATACCTTCGGGTATGCCGAGTTTCCAAGTAGCTCGGTCCGCGAACCTGCGTACAGCTGCCACCCTCCATCGCGTCGCGGCGATCAGTGGCAGCTCCATTACTTACTTGGAGCTTCATCATGTTCAAAGAAACACCGAATCCCCCTGAAACCGAGAACGTTTCGCCCTACGAATCCAACGATTCAAAAAAATTCCACGACGCCGCTAACCGCGCGCTCGATCACTACCTCAATCCGTCCGCCCTCAAATCCCCCGTGGCCCGCAAACCGAGCACGATGTATATGGTTGCGCCGGATATCAAAGACGAAGACCTGTTGGTTCATACCTGTGAGTCATTGGCCCAGGCCAGTGTGATGGCGAGTGATTTTGCAGGGTATCTGGAGGGGCCGCACCGGCACACGGCAATGGCGATTCAACAAATCGTCATGCTGGCAGAACTGGCGGTAAACCGGATGCTGAATAACGTTGCCATCTCAAAACCTGCGCCACACAGCTAATCCCCTGTAGGAGCGAGGCTTGCCCGCGAAGACGGTCTGACATTCAACATTGAGATCGCCTGACACGCCGCCATCGCGAGCAGGCTCGCTCCCACAATTGAACCGTGTGCATCTGCGAGAGATTGGTTGGCTGTCAGGCCGCCTTCGCGGGCAAGCCTCGCTCCTACAAATGGGGCGGCGTATGTCTGAGAGAAATTGGCCGGCTGTCAGGCCGCCTTCGCGAGCAAGCCCGCTCCCACAGTGGAGCGGCGTACACCCGCCCCTCGCCACTCAACAGGTCGAGCGTTAGCTCGCCTGCCGCTTTTGATCTGGCTTTTGATCTTGATCTGCCCGCCCCTTCGGGAGGCTGAGTGGAGGTGTTCATCTGGGGATTGGCGCGCAGCGCCGTTCGACGCAGTCGAACTCATCGCATGTAGGTTGAAGCGAAGCCAACCGTAGGGCGATGCCCCCAGATGGATACCGGAACGAAGGAACGCCGAGCCTTAGCGAGGGGCCGTACGCTTGGGGCGAGACCTTTTGGTTCCTTTTGGGGCGTTTGCCAAAAGGGACTCGCCGTAAGGGCGAAACCATAAGCCGCCGTTACCGCAGCAACGGATATGTACACAACCCAACCAAAGCATGGTCGGCCCTAAGGCCGCCAAGACCAGTCAAAACCCTGAACACACATGCTGAAATATCCAGAGCCATTGAAACCACCCCCCACCTGCCCCATCTAAGACCCATACCCTATTGCGCAGGTGCCCCATGACCGACCAGCAAGAATTCCCCGAAGACACGAGCGAATACGCCGAAACAGACAACGTCGAACACCACTCCACCGGCAAAGGCCTCGCCCTGCCTGGCCAGAACCTGCCGGACAAGGTCTACATCATCCCGATTCACAACCGGCCCTTCTTCCCGGCGCAAGTACTGCCGGTCATCGTCAACGAAGAGCCGTGGGCCGAAACCCTCGAACTGGTCAGCCAATCCGATCATCACTCCCTGGCCCTGTTCTTCATGGACGCTCCCCAGGAAGACCCGCGCCACTTCGACACCAAAGCCCTGCCGGAATACGGCACCCTGGTCAAAGTCCACCACGCCAGTCGCGAAAACGGCAAACTGCAATTCGTCGCCCAGGGCCTGACCCGCGTACGCATCAAAACCTGGCTCAAACACCATCGCCCGCCGTACCTGGTAGAAGTCGAATACCCGCATCAGCCCACCGAGCCGACCGACGAGGTCAAGGCCTACGGCATGGCGCTGATCAATGCGATCAAGGAACTGCTGCCGCTCAACCCCCTGTACAGCGAAGAGCTGAAGAACTACCTCAACCGCTTCAGCCCCAACGACCCGTCGCCGCTGACCGACTTCGCCGCCGCGCTGACCTCGGCCACGGGCAGCGAGCTGCAAGAAGTGCTCGACTGCGTGCCGATGCTCAAGCGCATGGAAAAAGTCCTGCCGATGCTGCGCAAGGAAGTCGAAGTCGCGCGCCTGCAGAAAGAAATTTCCGCCGAAGTTAACCGCAAGATCGGCGAGCATCAGCGCGAGTTCTTCCTCAAGGAACAGCTCAAGGTCATCCAGCAAGAGCTGGGCCTGACCAAAGACGACCGCAGCGCCGACATCGAGCAATTCGAGCAACGTCTGACGAGCAAGGTGTTGCCGCCTCAGGCGCAGAAACGCATCGAAGAGGAAATGAATAAACTGTCGGTCCTCGAGACCGGTTCACCGGAGTACGCGGTGACCCGCAACTACCTCGACTGGGCGACCTCGGTGCCATGGGGCGTGTACGGCGAGGACAAACTCGACCTCAAACACGCACGCAAGGTGCTGGACAAACACCACGCCGGCCTCGACGACATCAAGGACCGCATCCTCGAATTCCTCGCTGTCGGCGCTTATAAAGGCGAGATCAGCGGCTCCATCGTGTTGCTGGTGGGCCCGCCGGGCGTGGGCAAGACCAGTGTCGGTAAATCCATCGCCGAAACCCTGGGCCGGCCGTTCTATCGCTTCAGCGTCGGCGGCATGCGCGACGAAGCCGAGATCAAGGGCCACCGCCGCACTTACATCGGCGCACAACCGGGCAAACTCGTCCACGCGTTGAAAGACGTCGAAGTGATGAACCCGGTGATCATGCTCGACGAGATCGACAAAATGGGCCAGAGCTACCAGGGCGACCCCGCTTCGGCGTTGCTGGAAACCCTTGATCCGGAACAGAACGTCGAATTCCTCGACCACTACCTGGATTTGCGCCTGGACCTGTCGAAAGTGCTGTTCGTCTGCACCGCCAACACCCTGGATTCAATACCCGGCCCGTTGCTGGACCGGATGGAAGTGATTCGCCTGTCGGGCTACATCACCGAAGAGAAAGTCGCGATCGCCAAGCGTCACCTGTGGCCGAAACAGCTTGAGAAAGCCGGCGTATCCAAGGGCAGCCTGAGCATCAGCGACAACGCATTGAAAGCCTTGATCGACGGCTACGCCCGGGAAGCCGGGGTGCGGCAGCTGGAAAAAAACCTCGGCAAACTGGTGCGCAAGGCCGTGATGAAGCTGCTCGACGAGCCGAAAGCAGTGATCAAACTCGGCCCGAAAGACCTGGAAGCCTCACTCGGCCGACCGGTATTCCGCAACGAGCAAGTGCTGTCCGGCATTGGCGTGATCACCGGGCTGGCCTGGACCAGCATGGGCGGCGCGACGCTGCCGATCGAAGCCACGCGCATTCACACCCTCAACCGTGGCTTCAAACTCACCGGGCAACTGGGAGAAGTGATGAAGGAATCGGCAGAAATTGCCTACAGCTACGTCAGCTCCAATCTGAAGCAATTTGGCGGTGATCCGACGTTCTTCGACGAAGCCTTCGTTCACCTCCACGTACCGGAAGGCGCCACACCGAAAGACGGCCCGAGCGCCGGCGTGACCATGGCCAGCGCCCTGCTCTCGCTCGCCCGCAACCAGTCGCCGAAAAAAGGCGTGGCCATGACCGGTGAACTGACGCTGACCGGGCATGTACTGCCGATTGGTGGCGTGCGCGAGAAGGTGATTGCAGCGCGGCGGCAGAAGATTTTCGAGTTGATCCTGCCGGATCCCAACCGTGGAAGCTTTGAAGAGTTGCCGGATTATCTGAAAGAAGGGATTACCGTGCACTTTGCCAAGCGCTTTGCGGATGTGGCGAAGATATTGTTCTGATAGTTATGTAGTGCCTGCACGGCCGCCATCGCGGGCAAGCCCGCTCCCACAGGTTTATCGCAATCCCTGTGGGAGTGGACTTGCCCGCGATGACGTCGGTACTGACGACAGCATCCCTCATGGCCATCCCGGTCTGGCTGTCACACTTTGTCTCATCTTCAGTTATGCTCGCCGTTCGTCGTAAATGCCGGAGCCACTGATCTTATGTCCCCCACCCGCCTGTTGATC
>NZ_JAGYGK010000033.1:0-12419 GCF_019947395.1 Pseudomonas sp. BF-R-26
GTATAAGAGACAGCCCGCGATGACGGCCTTTCAGTCAACATCAATGTTGAATGTGACGGCCTCATCGCGGGCAAGCCCGCTCCCACAGGTTTTTTGCAGTGCCCGGTTTAGCGCACGCTGCTGGCGAAGCGGCTGGCGCCCGGCAGTTCGAGCACCAGTTCGTCACCGACATTCAGCGGGCCAACGCCCACCGGCGTACCCGTGAGGATCACGTCACCGGCCTGCAGCGAGAAGCAGCCGGCCATGTACTGGATCATCGGCACGATCGGATTCAGCATGTCCTTGCTGTTGCCATCCTGGCGCACTTCGCCATTGATGGTCAGGCGGATGCCAATGTCGGTCAGGTCGGCGAAGGTACTGCCAGCCACGAACGGCGCAAGCACCGCAGCGCCGTCGAAGGACTTGGCGATTTCCCACGGCAGACCTTTGGCTTTCAGCTCGGCCTGTTTGTCGCGCAGGGTCAGATCAAGGGCCGGGGCGATGCCGGAGATAGCATCCAGCACTTCTTCACGGCTCGGTTTGGTCGACAACGGCTTACCGATCAACACGGCGATTTCCGCTTCGTAATGCACCGAGCCACGCTCGGTCGGAATGCTGAAACCGCCTTCCAGCGGCACCACGCAACTGCCCGGCTTGATGAACAGCAGTGGCTCAGTAGGCACCGGATTGTCCAGTTCCTTGGCGTGTTCGGCGTAGTTACGGCCGATGCATACCACTTTCCCCAACGGGAAATGAATACGCGTACCGTCGACATACTGGTGCTGATAGCTCATTGACCGACTCCTGCTTCGTGCTCTTAAGTTCGAAGAATCAAACAGCGAAAATCTTGCCCGGGTTCATGATGCCGTTCGGGTCGAACACCGCTTTGACGGCTTTCATGTACTCGATCTCAACCGGCGAGCGACTGTAGGTCAAGTAGTCACGCTTGGTCATGCCCACGCCATGTTCGGCGGAAATCGAACCGTTGTACTTCTCGACGGTTTCGAACACCCACTTGTTGACGGTCGCGCACTTGGCGAAGAACTCGTCCTTGCTCAGGTTGTCCGGCTTGAGGATGTTCAAGTGCAGGTTGCCATCGCCGATGTGGCCGAACCAGACGATTTCGAAATCCGGGTAGTGTTCGCCGACGATCGCGTCGATTTCCTTCAGGAACCCTGGGACTTTCGACACAGTGACCGAAATGTCGTTTTTATACGGCGTCCAGTGGGAAATGGTTTCGGAGATGTACTCGCGCAATTTCCACAGGTTTTGCAACTGGGTTTCGCTCTGGCTCATCACACCGTCCAGTACCCAGCCCTGCTCGACGCAGTGCTCGAAGGTTTCCAGAGCTTGGTTTGCCACTTCTTCAGTGGTCGCTTCGAATTCCAGCAGCGCGTAGAACGGGCAATCGGATTCGAACGGTGCCGGCACATCACCGCGCGCCATAACCTTGGCCAAGGCTTTATCGGAGAAGAATTCGAAGGCGGTCAGGTCAAGTTTGCTCTGAAACGCGTGCAATACCGGCATGATCGAATCGAAATCGGCGGTGCCGAGGACCATCGCGGTGAGGTTTTTCGGCGCACGGTCCAGACGCATGGTGGCCTCGACCACAAAGCCCAGCGTGCCTTCAGCGCCGATGAACAGCTGGCGCAGGTCGTAGCCTGTGGCGTTCTTGATCAGGTCTTTGTTCAGTTCCAGCAAA
This sequence comes from Pseudomonas sp. BF-R-26, assembly GCF_019947395.1. Classification (NCBI taxonomy): domain Bacteria; kingdom Pseudomonadati; phylum Pseudomonadota; class Gammaproteobacteria; order Pseudomonadales; family Pseudomonadaceae; genus Pseudomonas; species Pseudomonas sp. BF-R-26. The sequence goes on from NZ_JAGYGK010000033.1 coordinate 1,682, forward strand.
TCGCCCTTGCCGGTGACGACTTTCATGCCGGCCACCCAGTTGCGGGTCATGCCGTAGCGAATCACCTTGATCCCGCCGGCATTGGTGCCGATATTGCCGCCAATCTGACTGGAACCTGCCGATGCGAAGTCCACTGGGTAGTACAGACCGTGCTCTTCGGCCTTGTTCTGCAATTGCTCGGTGACCACGCCTGGCTGACAAACGGCCGTGCGGTCAGTCAGGTTCACATCGAGGATCTGGTTCATGTAGTCGAAAGACACGACCACTTCGCCATTGGCTGCCACGGCCGCAGCCGAAAGCCCGGTACGACCGCCGGACGGCACCAGCGCCACCTTGTGTTCATTGGCCCAACGGACAATGGCCTGGACCTGCTCGGTGGTCTTGGGGAACACAATGGCCGTGGGGGCCGGGGCGAAATGTTTGGTCCAATCCTTACCGTAAGCATTCAGGGAGTCGGCGTCGGTCAGCACCTTGCCAGACTCAACCAAGGTCTTCAGCTCATCAATCAGCGCAGGATTGGTCATCGACAGAACTCTCGAACAATTCATGGTCATCCTGAGAACGCTTCACGTCGCAGGAATGAGTGTTTAGCGGGGTGCATATGCTAGCATACCGACCCCGCAGGATAGTGCCCAAAGGCTGCTCTGCGGTGACGGCTTTCTTGCCGTCCGGGTCAGCTCACGCTGTCCGATTCCCTGCCATTTTTTCTCCGGGACACAGGTTTACGCAGATGAGCAAGACTTCTCTCGATAAGAGCAAGATCAAGTTCCTTCTTCTCGAAGGCGTCCACCAATCGGCTGTCGACGTCCTCAAGGCGGCGGGCTACACCAGCATCGAGTACCTCACAGGTTCTCTGCCGGAAGCCCAGCTGAAGGAAAAGATCGCTGATGCTCACTTCATCGGCATTCGCTCCCGCACTCAACTGACCGAAGAGATCTTCGATCACGCGAAGAAACTGGTGGCTGTCGGCTGTTTCTGCATCGGCACCAACCAGGTCGACCTCAACGCGGCTCGCGAACGCGGCATCGCGGTATTCAACGCGCCGTACTCCAACACTCGCTCCGTAGCCGAGCTGGTATTGGCCGAAGCGATCCTGTTGCTGCGCGGCATTCCCGAGAAGAACGCTTCCTGCCACCGTGGCGGCTGGATCAAGAGCGCAGCCAACTCCTTCGAAATCCGTGGCAAGAAGCTCGGCATCGTCGGTTACGGCTCGATCGGTACTCAATTGTCTGTTCTGGCTGAAGGCCTTGGCATGCAGGTGTACTTCTACGACACCGTGACCAAGCTGCCATTGGGCAACGCAACGCAAGTTGCCAGCCTGACCGAGCTGCTGGGCATGTCCGACATCGTCACCCTGCACGTTCCGGAAACCGCAGCCACCCAGTGGATGATCGGCGAGAAAGAAATCCGCGCCATCAAGAAGGGCGGCATTCTGATCAACGCTGCTCGCGGCACTGTTGTTGAACTGGACGCCTTGGCGGACGCGATCAAGGACAAGCACCTGATCGGTGCGGCCATCGACGTATTCCCGGTGGAGCCGCGCTCCAACGAAGAAGAGTTCGAAAGCCCGCTGCGTGGCCTGGACAACGTGATCCTGACCCCGCACATCGGTGGTTCCACCGCTGAGGCGCAAGCCAACATCGGTCTGGAAGTGGCGGAAAAACTGGTCAAGTACAGCGACAACGGTACTTCAGTATCGTCCGTGAACTTCCCGGAAGTGGCCCTGCCGGCTCACCCTGGCAAGCACCGTCTGCTGCACATCCACGAGAACATTCCGGGTGTAATGAGCGAGATCAACAAGGTCTTCGCCGAAAACGGCATCAACATTTCCGGTCAGTTCCTGCAGACCAACGAGAAAGTCGGCTACGTCGTGATCGACGTCGATGCCGAATACTCGGAAATGGCACAAGAGAAGCTGCAGCACATCAACGGCACCATTCGTTGCCGCGTGTTGTTCTGATAGTGACTTGAGTGACAAAAAAAGGAGACCTTCGGGTCTCCTTTTTCATGGGCGTGACGAATGTTACTTAACGTTGACGGTGATTTTCTCCGACACGATAGGCGGATCGAACGGCATGTGGCCGCTATCACCCAGCTCCAACTGCAAGGTGTGTTTGCCCGGCGCCAGCTTTACTTCAGCCTGGGTCTGCGCCTTGCCGAAGTGCAGATGGTTGGCATCGTTGGGGATCGGTGCACCGGCGGCTGGCAGTTTATCGACATCGATCAGCAAGTGGTGATGGCCGGTGTTTTTGGTGACATCGCCCGCAGGCGCGAGCGCAATGTTCTCGACAGCGAACTTGACGACGACGGTTTGCGGAACCGTGGCTCCATCCGCAGGAGAAACGATGGACACTCCTGCACCTTTGGGAGCCGGTGTAGCAGCCGTTGCCAGCATCGATGCACCCAGCAACAGGCCAGCCAACGCTGCACGTGACATAAAGCTTTTCATTCTCTTCTCCAGTTTTTCCGTAAAATTCGCTCGACCGTGACAACTTCACGGCCATTCGTTGTCGAAGGCACACGACAACCATAGCAAAGCGAGCCTGAACAGCGCGTCGCGATAAATGAATTCAAAGGAGTGACCATGCGCTTTTTGCCTGGCCTGATCTGCCTGCTGCCCCTTTTGAGCCCTTTGGCTCATGCCGAACTGATGGACGATGTAAACGACCGCGGCGAATTGCGCATTGCCCTTGAGGCTAATACACCGCCCTTCAATTTCAAGGATGACGACAAACTGACCGGCTTCGAAGTCGAGTTGGGCCAACTGCTGGCCGATGAGCTGGATGTGCGGGCCGACTTCGTCGTCACCGATTCCGGCGATCTGTTGAGCGGCGTTGAAAGCGGCAAGTACGACGTGGCCATCAATCACATAGCACAGACCCCGGACCTTAAGGATCGTTTCGACTTCACCGAACCTTACAGCTACGCGGATGCGCAATTGCTCACGCAGAAAGAAGAGCAGCCGCGCCCGCTAGTGTTGGTGCAGTCACTGAAGGAAGAGGAGCCGAAGGCCGGCCCGCCGGTGAGCCTGGCGATTCCGTTTCAGAAGGGTAACCCGGCATTTCACGCCAGCCTCGAAAACGCCTTGCAGCGGATCAAGGGGGATGGGCGATTGGAAACGTTGTCGCAGAAGTGGTTCGGGGCGGATACGAGCGCGGCGCCGAAACCCTGATTCAAGGTTAACGAGCAACCCTGTGGGAGCGGGCTTGCCCGCGATGAGGCCATAACATTCAACATTGATGTTGAATGTTGAACCGCCATCGCGGGCTTGCCCGCTCCCACAGGGATTTGTGCAAGGCCGTTAGTCGAGGGTTGCCAGGGCTGCCGCCGCTTCGACCAATTCCAACTCACTGAACACCTGAACGCCATTGCGCTTGAGCAATGCCGCGGTGACCCCCTCACCGCTGACCTTCACGCCACTGAACGTCCCGTCATAGGTCAACAGATTCCCGCAAGACGGGCTGTTGGCCTTGAGCACGGCAATGCGGATGCCGTGCTGTTGCACCAATTCCAGCGCCTGATAAGCCCCCGAAAGAAACTCGGCACTGACGTCCTCGCCCTCGGTGGTGATGACCGATGCAAGGCCATCAAGCACTTCACCGCCCTGCCCGCCCGGAATCTCCGCCGCGGCTCTTGGCGTCGGCAAACCACCGGCGACTTCCGGGCACAACGGCACCACCCGGCCTTCGGCAATCCATTGTTCCAACAGATTGAATGGCCCACTGGCGCCACCGTCGTAACGGACGCGGTGACCGAGCAAACAGCGGCTTACCAGAATCTTTTGCATGATCAGAACGGCTCATTACCACGACGCCGGAACCAGCCCGTCAACGACAGGCGATCTCGGGTTGCGGGCAGGACTTCGTGGGGGACTTCGCCCGACAGGAATACCACCAGGCATCCGCCGGTGGGCACCACATCGTGTTCGACGCCTTCGTCCAGGTACATGCGCAGCTGGCCACCATGCTCAGGCAGCCAGCCGTCATTGAGGTAGATCACCGCCGAGACCATGCGCCGGTCGTCATCGCGGAACCGGTCGACATGCTTGAGGTAGAAAGCGCCAGGCGGATACAGGGCGAAATGGCTTTCGAAATCTTCCAGGCCCAGAAACAAACTGCGATTCATCGCCTCACGCAGACGGTCCATCAACCCCAGATAGCTGTCGCAGGCCTCGACCTGACCGGGTTCGAGCCATTGGATATGGTCACCGCGAATGCCCTCGCGGATCTCCGAAAACGGCCCGCGCCCCACGGCGGCGGGGGCGAGTTCGCCCTCGGCGGCACGTTTGCGGCACTCGGCCGCCAGCGCCCGGGTCAGATCCAGAGGCAGGAAAATATTCTGCTGCGACCAGCCGCGCTCAGCCAGGTCGTCGACGATACGTAACAGCAGCGGATGATCAGAGGATATTTGCATGGCGCGCATAGTATTCCTGTGCCCGCAAATCCGACAGAGCCGCGCAGCGGAGGATTGGTCGGATAAGGCACGCAACCTGATACGAATTCTCGACAAGTACGAATGCCGCACGGAGAATAGTCGCCTGCTGACAGGAGTCCCTATGCGTCGCTTGCTTTTTTCACTGCTAATGCTCTGCGTATTGCCCGCCTGGGCGGACGGCCACGACCAGTTGTACAAGGTCGCCGGTTGGCCAGAACAACGCGCGCATTTCAACGATGCTCTCTCCACCGCTCAGCAGCGTTACCAGAATAGCCTGCCGCCGGCGGTGTTTCAGGCCCTGGTCAACAACAGTAATCAGCGTTTCGCCCCCAAGGCCATGGACCAGCGTGCCGAAGCGCAGCTGCGCAAAAAGCTTGCCGATCCAAAACCAGCATTGACCTTCTTTCAATCGCCCCTGGGCAAGAAAATTGTCGCCGCCGAACTGCTGGCGACCCGTCGCGATCAACTGGCGAAAAACGCCAAGGGCTTGCCGAAAATGCAGGCCAGCGATACCCGGCAACTCATCATCGGTCACCTGGCCCAGGCCCTGCCTGCTCGCGAGGCCGGCGCTGAAGTCAGCCTGGCGATTGCGGGCGTGGCGGCCGACAGCCTGAGTTCGATGATCCCCGGCTTGCTCGGCGGCGGTCAGGCTCAAGGCATGTTGAACGGCCAGCGCCAGCGCCTGATGGAGCAGATCGGCGCCGACCTGAACAACACGCTGCTGTATGTCTACCGCGACCTGTCGGATGAAGAGCTGGAAGAGTTCGCGACCTTTGCCGAGTCCATTGAAGGCAAGGCTTACTACCAAGCGGCATTGGCGGCGATTCGGGCGGGGTTGGCGGTGGGGCAGAGTACGTCGAGTCTTACCCAGTAACTTTTGCGTCAGCCAGATCGCCATCGCGGGCAAGCCCGCTCCCACAGTGATCGGTGTCGTTCACAAATCCTTCGGTCAAAGCAGATACCTGTGGGAGCGGGCTTGCCCGCGATGAGGCCCTGATTACCGCTAAAGATTTCGCCCCTTCATCCGCCGGGTCAAAAACCCGAAATACTCCTGCCGCAACCCCGGCGTCTCATTTGCCAGATGATGCCGTGCCTCAGGCAGCATCAGCACCTGAGGCCGATCGAACTTGCCCCGCAATACGTCAAGGTTGTGCTTCCAATCCACGGTCATGTCTGCCTGCCCCTGCACGATCAGCGGCTGCCGCGGGCTCTTCGGTGCCGCTTCGATGCGCTTGATCCACCGTCCCAGCGCACCGACCCACGCCGTGGGCAGACGCAGCGGTTGCAGCGGATCGGCTTGCAGGAACGTCAGGAATTCAGGGTCGTTGGAGTTCTCGCTAAAACGCCGGGCGATGCCTTTGACGAACGGCTTGAGCAAGTAATAACTGAGCTGTGACCAGCCCCAGGCTCGCGGCCGCACCAGTGGCGACAGCAAGATCACCTGCCCCTGGGCCGGACTGCTCGCGCCCTGGTTGAGTACATGATCGATCACGATCGCTCCGCCGGTACTTTGTCCGCACAGGTGCCAAGGCTGCGGAAGGTCCAGCGATTGCGCCTCCGCCAACAGCCCTTGCAGGGTGTTCTGATACTCGGCGAAATCCTTGATGCTCGCCCGTTCGCCACTGGACAAGCCATGCCCCGGCAGGTCACAGGCGATTACTGCAAAACCCTGGTCCAGCGCCCACTCGATCACATGCCGATAGAGCCCGGTGTGATCGTAGAAGCCATGAAACAAAAACAGCGTCGCCTTCGCCCGCTCGGGCCACCAGAGCTGGCTGACCACTTCATAGCCATCGACCTCGAAACGCCCCAGGCCACTGCGCAAGGTTCGCAGGGGAAAATCCAGCCCATAAAAATGCTGATAGGCCATGGCCTCCGTCGACAGCGGCTGCCACTCGGCCAATGGCCGCAGGCTGGCACGCAAATGATCGGGGTCGAAAGTGGCAGACATGGGCTATTCCAGAGCGCGAAACGGACTTTATAGGCCTGCGATATTCATCTGTCGCGGCAAGCATGGCAAGCTAGCCGACCTTCGAGGATTGAAACCCATGCGTCCGGCCTACCGCACCACACTGCTTGCCAGCCTGCTCGCCCTTGTGTGTGCCGGCGTGCTGTGGGCCGCCTATGACTGGTTTCAGGGGCGCTACTTGCGTGCCTTCAGTTCGCACACTGCGGTGTTCTCCGGCGACCCCTTGCGCCTGCCGGACGAACTGGCCGGCCCCGGCGCCATTCGCCTGGTGCACTTCTGGGACCCGGCTTGCCCGTGCAATGTCGGCAACCAACAACACCTGACCGAACTGGTTGAGCAGTATGTACCGCAGGGCGTCGAGTTCTATGCGGTCCAAAAGCCCGGCAGCCACGGTCAATTACCCAGCACGTTGAGCCGCCTTAAAACCATCACTGTCCTGCCAGGTTCCGAACAGATCCCTGCCAGCCCGGCGGTGGCGATCTGGGACCGCAGTGGCAGGCTGGCGTATTTCGGTCCGTACAGCGAAGGCCTGACCTGCAATTCGAGCAACAGTTTTATCGAGCCCATCCTGCAAGCGCTGAATGAAGGCCGGGCGGTGAACGCCACCCATACGCTGGCGGTGGGTTGCTACTGCCCGTGGCCTGCTGAGGTGAAGTAAGGCATTCCTGACTTTTCCAGGACCGCGATGCCCGGCGCAGGAGGTCTGTGCTACACGTTTGCAGCCCACACGGGCGGCAATCCCGAAAGAACAAGGAGTCACCATGAAACGCGTCCTGACCGTACTTGCCTTGCTGATCGTCGTACTCGTCGCCGGGGGCGGCTGGTATGTGTACAGCAAGCAACCGACGCGCCAGGGCCAGGTGGAGTTGCAGCACCTGCAAGGTTCAGTGACCGTGCGCTACGACGTGCGCGGCGTGCCGCATATCCGTGCCGAAAACGAAACCGACCTCTACCGTGCCCTTGGTTATGTACATGCCCAGGACCGACTGTTCCAGATGGAAGCCATGCGGCGCCTGGCCCGTGGTGAATTGGCCGAAGTCCTCGGCCCGAAACTGATCGACACCGACAAATTGTTTCGCAGCCTGCGCATCCGCGAACGGGCTGAAAGCTACGTGGCCGCGCTGGATCGTCAGTCGCCGGCGTGGAAGGCCCTGCAAGCCTATCTGGACGGCATCAATCAATATCAGGACAGCCACACTGCGCCGGTAGAGTTCGATGTTCTGGGGATCCCCAAGCGCCCTTTCACCGCCGAAGACAGCATCAGCATCGCCGGCTACATGGCCTACAGCTTTGCCGCGGCGTTTCGCACCGAACCCTTGCTGACTTACGTGCGTGACCAACTGGGCGCCGAGTACCTGAACATCTTCGATCTCGACTGGCAGCCCAAGGGCGTGTTGGCCAAAGGGCGCGCCAACCCTGCACCGGCCCTCACCGCCAATGACTGGAAGGGTCTGAACGCCCTCGCCCGTTTGAGTGAGCAGGCGCTGGCCGACAATGGCCTGCCACAATTTGAAGGCAGCAATGCCTGGGTGATTTCCGGTAACCGCAGCAAAAGCGGCAAGCCTCTGCTGGCCGGGGACCCGCACATTCGCTTCTCGGTGCCGTCGGTGTGGTACGAAGCGCACCTGTCAGCGCCGGGTTTCGAGCTGTATGGCTACCATCAGGCGCTGGTGCCGTTTGCGTTTCTTGGCCACAACCTGGACTTCGGCTGGAGTCTGACGATGTTCCAGAACGACGATCTGGACCTGATCGCAGAGAAGGTCAACCCGGACAACCCGAATCAGGTCTGGTATCGCGGCCAGTGGGTCGACATGGTCAACACCGAACAACAGATCGCGGTCAAAGGCCAGTCACCGGTCACGCTGACCCTGCGCCAGTCGCCCCACGGCCCGATCATCAACGATGCACTCGGCACCGCCGCCGGCAAGACGCCGGTCGCCATGTGGTGGGCCTTCCTCGAGACCCCGAATCCGATCCTCGACGGCTTCTACCAGCTCAACCGCGCCGACACCCTGGCCAAGGCCCGCGCCGCGTCGGCCAAGGTTCAGGCACCGGGGCTGAACATCGTCTACGCCAACGCCAAGGGCGACATCGGTTGGTGGGCCTCGGCGCTGCTGCCCAAGCGCCCGGCCGGGGTGAAGCCCGGTTTCATCCTCGACGGCAGCACCCCTCAGGCGGACAAGGAAGGCTTTTACCCGTTCAGCGCCAACCCACAGGAAGAGAACCCGCCGCGGGGTTACATCGTCTCGGCCAATTTCCAACCGGTATCGCCGACCGGCATGGAGATTCCCGGTTACTACAACCTTGCCGATCGCGGTCAACAGCTCAATCGTCAGCTCAGCGACAAGAACGTGAAGTGGGACAACGACTCCAACCAGAAGCTGCAACTGGGCACCACCACCGACTACGGTCCGCGTTTGCTGGCGCCGTTGCTGCCGGTACTGCGTGACGTGGTGAGCGATCCCGCCGAGCTCAGACTCGTGGAGCAACTGGCTCAGTGGAGCGGCGATTACCCGCTGGACTCCATCAGCGCCACGCTGTTCAACCAGTTCTTGTTCAACCTCACCGACGCGGCGATGCGCGATGAACTGGGCAATGACTTCTTCGAAACGCTGCTCCCGACCCGGGTGATCGATGCCGCACTGCCGCGCCTGGCGGCCTCCGCCGATTCACCATGGTGGGACAACCGCAACACCCCCGGCAAGGAAACCCGCGCCGATACGGTCAAGGTTGCGTGGCAAGCGAGCATGGCTCACCTCAATACCACCCTGGGCGCCGATTCCACACAATGGCAGTGGGGCAAGGCGCACACCCTGACTCACGGCCATCCGCTAGGGATGCAGAAACCGCTGGACCGCATCTTCAACGTCGGGCCATTCGCGGCGCCCGGCACCCACGAAGTGCCGAATAACCTCTCGGCCAAGATCGGCCCGGCGCCGTGGCCAGTGACTTACGGCCCGTCGACGCGGCGGCTTATCGACTTCGCCGACCCCGCCCACAGCCTGACCATCAACCCGGTCGGCCAGAGTGGCGTGCCGTTCGACAGCCACTATGCCGATCAGGCCGAGGCGTATATCGAAGGGGTTTACTACCAGGCGCATCTCAATGATGAAGAAGTGACGGCCAATACCCGGAGTACGTTGAAGCTGTTGCCAGCGCGTTCAGGGCAATAGATTTCTGTTGGTTGAACTGACGTCATCGCGGGCAAGTCGAATCGTCGCACCGCCGCTCCCACAGGTTTTTTGTTGATCACAAGATTGTTGCTTCACACCGATCACTGTGGGAGCGGGCTTGCCCGCGATGAGGCCCACAAAAACAACCCAAATCCTGGCTCAAACCATCACCGCAAAATTCAACCTGAACTGCTGCGGTGTCACTCCCAGCCTGCGGTTGAACACACTGCGCATGTGCTGGGCATCGCGAAACCCGCACTGATACGCCACGGTTTTCAGCGGCGCATGGGTGCTTTCGAGCATCACCCGCGCCGCGTCCACCCTCGCACGTTCGACGAATTCCGCCGGGGTGATTTTCGCCTCCTTGGCGAACACCCGGGAAAAGTTGCGCGCACTCATATTGGCGGCGTTGGCCAGATCAGCGATGGTCAGGTCGCCATTGAGGTTGGCCAACACATAGAGCTGAACCAGCGCCACCGCCGAAGTCGGTTCGGCATGGGGCGTGAGGAACGGGCTGAACTGCGATTGCCCGCCCGAACGCTGAGTGAACACCACCAGCCGCTTGGCCACGCTGAGTGCTACGTCCGGCCCGTGATCCCGGGCCAGCAAATACAGCGACAAATCGATCCCCGCGGTGACCCCGGCCGAGGTGTAAAGCTCGCCGTCCTGCACGTACAAACGATCAGCCTCGACCTGAGTCGACGGGCACAACTGCGCCAACGCCGCGGCATCGCCCCAATGAGTGGTGACGGTTCTCCCATCGAGCAATCCGGCCCGGGCAAGCATGAAGGCGCCATTGCAGATCGAGCCGAAGCGTTGCGCCAGCGCACAGGCATCGCGCAGCCAGGTATCGAACGCCGCGCCAAAATTCATGAACGGCAACTGCGGCCCGCCCGCCACCAACAGCAAGTCATAAGCCTCCAGCGCTTCACTGAAATGCAGGTGAGCATTGAGCGACAAACCGTTGGAACACGCCATCACCCCATGCTCGACACCGATCACCTCCAGCCGATAGTGATCCTGCGGGGCCAGGAAACGATTGGCTTCGGAAAACACATCCAGGGGGCCGGTGACATCCAGTGACTGGACGCCTGGGAACACCACGATGGCAATGGTTTTACTCATGGTTCAAGTTCACCTTCACATTGAAAAGATCGCAGCC
>NZ_JAGYGK010000034.1:0-12239 GCF_019947395.1 Pseudomonas sp. BF-R-26
TGTAGTGTCTTAAAGCTTGAGGGGGACATATCCGTTACAGATCGGGTACGGCAAATACTGGATGCAGTCGACGGACTGAACCACACACCTTCAGTCATGTGAACGTGTGTTGGCTATACGCTTACGCCTTAGCAGCCCCGCAGAATACTCGACCGTGACTGGCAAATCTTGGTGATTGAACAAAACATCGAAATTAATCCAGAAATTATCATACAAAGCCTCCTGAGTCTTCCTAATACTATCCTTAGTAACCAGCCCAGGAGTAACAATAAGAACTCGACCATTACACGAACCAAAAGGCGCAATAGAAATCAGACCGCTTTTACCAGTACCCGTGGGAAGAACAACCAAAGCCTCCTTATTCTCAGGAACACAAAAAAAAGATTTTATTTTTAGATACGCTTCGATTTGTGGTGTGCGCAGCTTGCTGTTGCCTTCAATATTCACAGCAGTATCAATAAAATAACTCATATTCTAATCCCTGAAAGAAAGGCCCAAACGTTAAAAATCTGAAAGACTAAAGCAATCCAACCGATTAATTCTGCTCCTACATTTCCTCTCCTTCCTGCTAGCTCACCAACCCATCGCTGAACGGCTAAAACTCAATAATGAGAATTAAAGCGTAGGTATCAGAATTATGCTTTCCAGAGCCTAGCTTATAAGGACATGCTGCCCAGTTGCCCGTAACAATGTCCTTTTTGAATATGCTCATGTTTTGGAAAGCTTTCGCTGAACGGAACGATACTGGAAGGACGCAAATTGGGAAATGTCAGAGGATTCCGAAATAACTGTAGGGATATTTCCTTCGTAGCCTAGAGCTAGTGAATTGCATCGAGAGTTGGCACGAGTCATTGGGTTTCTAAGGTTGCAAGATAGAAATCTCCACGATACCCTCCCACCGTCGCTGCCAATTCAGCGACCGGGCTTGGTAACCCGAGGTAAATCACTGCGCAACAGTGCCATGCGTCCGCAGGCGCTTTTTTTTCGCCTGCGATCTGCGTTATGGCGGCTGTGCGTGGGACGTCTTCGGACGTGCCGGTTTCCTTGATTTCCCGGTTTACCAACCTGCGCACAGCTGCCACCCATTCGCTTGGTAACGAATTGTGGCAGCTCTTAAAAATTAAGGAGCTTCGCAATGCGCTGTATGGATACGTACAAAATTCGGCTTCTCCCTCAACGCGACTCTCAGTTGCGTAACACCCCACTGCCCACCCTCGCCCACTGCATCTCCATCACCGGAGGTGGCCAATGACCGATCAATCCGAGCTGAAAACCATCGGCTTAACACCTGCCATTTACTGCGCCGATCAACCGCTTTTCCACGTCACTCGTGGCGTTCCCCTCGGCGATGCATTAGCCATGGCTTCTGACTTTCTGTTTCTTGCCAAGAAGCTGAATGAAGATGCCGCGTACGCCACGGACACCGACCGCCATGCTTGGGCTGCGCATTATTTGACGGCGATGAGTAAGGCGGTGGTTGATGATGCGGTGAAGGTACTGACGCGGGATCGGAAGGTTGCACCGATGTCGAAGCAGGCAGCGGAGGCTGAAGAGTAGCTTCTGGTTTTTAGACGTCAGGCGTAACGCATGTAGGGACGGGTTTGGTCGCGGGCTGGGGCATTCAGCGGGAGTGATGGTTGCCTTGAGTTTTTCGCGAGCAGGCTCGCTCCTACAGAGGGTGGTTGGAACGGCGTTGGAAGAGTGGGCTTAGGCAACTTCCATGTTCCAGAAACAAGAAGGCCCGAACGTAATGCCGGACTGAGCCAGCACCAGAGAATCGGGCGCGATTGGGATTGATGCTGCCGTAGCCAAATGACCAAGTCAATGTGTACGTCACATAAAACGCGGCGAACATTGGGGTTTATGCCCGAACTCAAAACCATCGGCTTAACCCCCACCATCTACTGCTCCAATCAACCACTCTTCCACGTCACTTGCGGCGCTCCCCCCTGCGATGAGTAAGGCGGTGGTTGATGATGCAGTGAAGGTACTGACGCGTGACCGTACTCCCACTCCCACTCCCACTCCCACTCCCACACCTAACCGGACAGCGGCGAAGTCTGAAGGGTAGTGGCTGATAAATGGGGGATGATTCTCACGCCCAGTAAGGTATGAAGCCTGTGGGAGCCAACTGCTTGCGATGACCGCAGTGCACTCAGCATTGATGCTGGCTGACCTGGCGCTTTCGCGGGCAAGCCCGCTCCCACAGGGATTGCGCTTAACGGACAGGCATTATTAATCCCGAGATTGTCGGGGCTTTCGATCACTCAGCTCACAGCAAATGCGGAGAAATCAGCGTCGAAATCTCCACCCTCGAAGTCCTGCCGGTGAATTCAAACTTCACCTTCCCCTCGATGAAAAACAAATCTCCAACTCGGAATCCAACCCACATCAAACAACAACGCCCTTCAGCACAGAGCTATCAGTTTGATATCGTGCCTCCAACGCTTCATCTCATCAAAGATGACCAATGGCAGTTTCAGGGGCATTGTTAACAAGGAAAAGGATTGAATGCAGCTAATCGGCGTGTTGGTGTTCTTCGCTGCGACAGTGGGGATGTGGATTGGGGTGGTGAGGAACCGTGGCACCCTGAATCTGTGGCTCGCTAATCTGGCGGGTGCCGTGGGTAGTTTTATTGTCGGAATTGCGGTGCTGATTCTGTTCAACAGATGGTTTGTCCCCGGAGGAAACTCGGCATGGGGCGTTGTATTCATGTTCTATACATTGATGGCGGTTTTAGGGGCCTTTGTCGGAACCTGGCTTCTGGTGATCGCCAGATTCAATCAGTCTGAATCCCCCATCGTCCGTCATTTGATCGCCGGAGCGTGCAGTGTGTTGGCGGCACTGACCACGGTGGTGTTGTGGGTGATGATCCTTCCCGCCAAGTGAGTGTTTTGGCACCCCACTCATCGCGCTCAAGGATTACCTGAAGATACTCAGTGAGCGAACACCTTTGGCCGCACTCTTCTAGACTTAATAGGTAGTCGTAGACAGAATCGAACACGTCGCTTTGGTGCAGATGAATCAAAGGCAGCATGGCAAGCTGCCTGTTATGCCCTGAAGAGGTGCGGCAAAGACCGCACCGGGCCCAACAAGATGCCCGCTCAGGGTGCCTGGCCAACGGCCTGAAAATGCCACGATACCGTGACGTGGTGTGACTGCCGCAGCCGACACTTTCGGACAACTGACAACCGCCTGGTTTGTCCGTGATCGTGAGGAATGCTGTATGCCTGATGAGATGTTGCACCTGCCTATGGTCAACAGCCTGCTGGAGCGCCACAAGCGCGCCCCCGGCGCACTGTTGCCCATCCTTCATGAGATTCAGGAGGGCATCGGTTACATCCCCGATGCCGCCATCCCCGAGATTGCCCACGCGCTCAACCTGAGTCAGGCCGAGGTTCGCGGGGTGATCAGCTTCTACCATGACTTCCGCACCGCGCCGCCCGCCCGGCATATTCTGCGTCTGTGTCGGGCCGAGTCCTGCCAGAGCCGCGGCGCCGAGCAGCTCGCAGCGCAATTGCGCGAACGTCTGCAACTTGATGACCACGGCAGCAGCGCCGACGGCAACATCAGTCTGCGTCCGGTGTATTGCCTCGGCGCCTGCGCCTGTTCGCCAGCCCTTGAGCTGGATGGTCAGCTGCATGCGCGGCTCAGCCCCGAGCGTCTGGATGCCCTGCTCGATGCTTGCCGGGAGGACGCATGATGCCGGCTTTCTATCTGCCCCGTGATTCGCTGGCCCGTGCCGTGGGTGCCGAAGAGGTGGCCGTAACCCTTGCCTCTCAGGCCCGGGAACGCAATCTGCCGCTGGACCTGCAACGCACCAGTTCTCGCGGCCTGTACTGGCTGGAACCGCTGCTGGAAGTGGACAGCCCGCAAGGCCGTATCGGCTTCGGTCCGCTGACGGCTGCTGATGTGCCGTCGGTGCTCGATGCGCTGCAAGGCGAGTCGTCCGACCATCCGCTGGCCTTGGGGCTGGTGGAAGAGTTGCCTTATCTGAAGACTCAACAACGCCTGCTGTTTGCCCGCGCCGGCATTACCCAGCCGCTGTCCCTGGAGGATTACCGGGCTCACGGCGGCTTTGAGGGTTTGACACAGGCCATCGCCTTGGGCGGCGAGCAGACCGCGACTGCTGTGTTCGATTCGGGGTTGCGTGGCCGTGGCGGCGCGGCCTTCCCGGCCGGGATCAAATGGCGCACGGTGCGCGCCACCCAGGCTGCGCAGAAATACATTGTGTGCAACGCCGACGAAGGCGACTCCGGCACCTTTGCTGACCGCATGCTGATGGAAGGCGACCCCTTCCTGCTGATCGAAGGCATGGCGATTGCCGGTCTGTGCGTTGGAGCGACTTACGGCTACATCTATGTGCGCTCGGAATACCCGGCTGCCGTGGCGACACTGCGTGCGGCACTGGACATCGCCCGGTCCGCCGGTTACCTCGGCGCCAATGTTGGCGGCAGCGGTCTGGCCTTCGATATGGAAGTGCGAGTCGGTGCCGGCGCGTACATCTGCGGTGAAGAAACCGCGCTGCTGGACTCTCTCGAAGGCAAGCGCGGGATCGTTCGCGCCAAGCCACCGATCCCCGCCTTGCAGGGTCTGTTCGGCCTGCCGACGCTGGTGCACAACGTGCTGACCCTGGCCTCGGTGCCGCTGATTCTGGCCAAGGGCGCGCAGTTCTATCGCGATTACGGCATGGGCCGCTCCCTGGGCACCATGCCCTTTCAGCTGGCGGGCAATATTCGTCACGGCGGTCTGGTGGAACGGGCCTTTGGCCTGACCCTGCGGGAACTGGTGGAAGACTACGGCGGTGGGACCGCCAGTGGCCGGCCGCTGAAAGCCGCCCAGGTTGGCGGCCCCCTCGGCGCCTGGGTGCCGCCATCGCAATTCGACACACCGCTGGATTACGAAGCCTTCGCCGCCATCGGCGCCATGCTCGGTCACGGTGGTGTGGTGGTGGCTGATGACAGCCTGGACATGGCCCGCATGGCGCGCTTCGCGATGCAGTTCTGCGCCGAGGAATCCTGTGGCAAATGCACCCCATGCCGCATCGGCTCGACCCGGGGCGTGGAGGTGATCGACCGTCTGCTGGCCGCACCTGACCAGAACAGTCGTGATGAGCAGGTGATCATCCTCAAGGACCTGTGCGACACCCTGCAATACGGTTCGCTGTGCGCGTTGGGCGGCATGACCTCCTATCCGGTGGCCAGCGCCCTCAAGTACTTCCCCGCCGACTTCGGTCTGCAGTCCTCGGAGGCCGACCAATGATCACTCTCTTCGACCCGAATACAGATATCGACCTCGGAACCCCTGCCCGCGAAAGTCAGGTGCAGGTCACCGTGAACATCGACGGCCGCAGCATCAGCGTGCCCGAAGGAACCTCGGTGATGCGCGCCGCAGCGCTGCTGGGTACCACCATTCCCAAACTGTGTGCCACCGACAGCCTGGAAGCCTTCGGCTCCTGCCGCATGTGCCTGGTGGAGATCGATGGCATGCGCGGCTACCCGGCGTCCTGCACCACGCCGGTCAGCGAAGGCATGAGCGTGCACACCCAGACGCCGAAGCTCGCCACGCTGCGCCGCAACGTCATGGAGTTGTACATCTCCGATCACCCGCTGGACTGCCTGACCTGCTCGGCCAACGGCAATTGCGAGCTGCAAACTGTCGCCGGTCAGGTTGGCCTGCGGGAAGTGCGTTACGGCTATGAAGGTGAAAATCATCTGGCCGACGTGAAGGACACTTCCAACCCCTACTTCGATTACGACCCGAGCAAATGCATCGTCTGCAACCGCTGCGTGCGCGCCTGTGAAGAAACCCAGGGCACTTTTGCCCTGACCATTACCGGGCGCGGTTTCGAATCCCGGGTCGCGGCCGCCGGTGGCGATAACTTCCTCGAGTCCGAATGCGTGTCCTGCGGCGCCTGTGTGCAAGCCTGCCCCACCGCGACCCTGATGGAAAAAAGCGTGGTGGAACTGGGTCAACCCGAACGCAGCGTGATCACCACTTGTGCCTATTGCGGCGTGGGCTGCTCGTTCCGCGCCGAGATGAAAGGCGACCAACTGGTACGCATGGTTCCAGACAAGAACGGCCAAGCCAACCACGGCCACTCCTGCGTCAAAGGGCGCTTTGCCTGGGGCTACGCCACCCACCCGGATCGCATCACCAAGCCGATGATCCGCAAGCACATCAACGATCCTTGGCAGGAAGTCAGCTGGGATGAAGCGGTGACCTACGCCGCCAGCGAATTCCGCCGACTGCAGCAAAAATACGGTCGCGACTCCATTGGTGGCATCACCTCCAGCCGCTGCACCAACGAAGAAACCTACCTGGTGCAAAAACTGGTGCGCGCCGCCTTCGGCAACAACAACGTCGACACTTGTGCGCGGGTCTGCCACTCGCCGACCGGCTATGGCCTGAAACAAACCCTGGGCGAGTCCGCCGGCACCCAGAGTTTCGACTCGGTGATGCAGGCTGACGTGATCCTGGTGATGGGCGCCAACCCGAGCGATGCCCACCCGGTGTTCGCCTCCCAGCTCAAACGCCGCCTGCGTGAAGGCGCGCGGCTGATCGTCATCGATCCACGACGCATTGATCTGGTGGACTCGGTGCATGCCCGCGCCGAACTGCACCTGGCCCTGCGCCCGGGCACCAACGTCGCCATGCTCAACGCCCTGGCCCATGTCATCGTCACCGAAGGCTTGCTCAACCAGGCCTTTATCGACGCCCGTTGCGAGGGCAGCGATTTCGCCCGCTGGAGCGAGTTTGTCAGCCGTGCGGAAAACTCGCCGGAAATTCTTGGCCCCATCTGCGGCGTCGCCGCTGCCGACATCCGTGCGGCCGCTCGCCTGTATGCCACCGGTGGCAATGCGGCGATCTACTATGGCCTGGGCGTCACCGAACACAGCCAGGGCAGCACCGCGGTCATGGGCATCGCCAACCTGGCCATGGCCACTGGCAACATCGGCCGCGAAGGCGTGGGCGTGAACCCGCTGCGTGGACAGAACAACGTGCAGGGCTCCTGCGACATGGGCTCCTTCCCCCACGAGTTGCCCGGCTACCGGCACATTTCCAACGAAGTGGTACGGGCGCAGTTCGAACAGGCCTGGAACGTCACCCTGCAACCCGACCCGGGCCTGCGCATTCCCAACATGTTCGAGGCAGCTTTGGGCGGCAGCTTTAAGGGCCTGTATTGCCAGGGCGAAGACATCGCCCAGAGCGACCCCAATACCCAACACGTCACCGCGGCCCTGTCGGCCATGGAATGCATCGTGGTGCAGGACATTTTCCTCAACGAAACCGCCAAGTTCGCCCACGTGTTCCTGCCGGGCAGCTCGTTCCTGGAAAAAGACGGCACCTTCACCAACGCCGAACGGCGCATCTCTCGGGTGCGCAAAGTCATGGAACCGCTGGGCGGCAAGGCCGACTGGGAAGGCACAGTGGCACTGGCCAATGCGCTGGGTTACCCGATGAACTACCAACATCCGTCAGAAATCATGGATGAAATCGCCAGCCTGACGCCGACCTTCACCAACGTCAGCTACACCGAACTGGATCGCCACGGCAGCCTGCAATGGCCGTGCAACGCCGCGGCACCAGACGGCACGCCGACCATGCATATCGAGGAATTCGTGCGCGGCAAGGGGCGCTTCATGCTCACCGGTTACGTGCCCACCGAGGAAAAGGTCAACAGTCGTTATCCCCTTCTGCTGACCACCGGGCGCATCCTCAGCCAGTACAACGTCGGCGCCCAGACCCGGCGGACAGACAACGTCGCCTGGCACCACGAAGACCGCCTGGAAATCCACCCGACCGACGCCGAGAGCCGTGGCATCAACGAAGATGATTGGGTCGGCATTGGCAGTCGCGCCGGACAGACCGTACTGCGTGCGCGGATCACCGAACGGGTAGCCCCAGGCGTGGTGTACACCACCTTCCACTTCCCTGAATCGGGGGCCAACGTCATTACCACCGACAACTCCGACTGGGCCACCAACTGTCCGGAGTACAAGGTCACCGCCGTGGAAGTCAGCCGCGTCTATCACCCTTCCGAGTGGCAAAAACGCTATCAGGAATTCAGCGACGAACAACAACGTCTGCTCGACGAACGCCGCCAGGCACGCACCGCCGGAGCAAAAGCCGAGGTGCGCCGATGAGCACTGACAACCTGATCAAGATGGCCAACCAGATCGCCCAGTACTTCGCCAACGAACCGGACCAGCAACAGGCCGTGCTCGGCGTGCGTAATCACCTGCAGATGTACTGGACGCCCGGCATGCGCAAGGAATTGCTGGCCTGGCAGACGGCGCATCAGGGGGCAGACTTGCACCCACTGGCGCAGGCTGCGGTCAGTGGGGCGGGCTGGGAGGCTTAGGTTTACACGATCCCTTGGGGAGGATTTTGCCTGTTGACTCAAAACCTGTGGCGAGGGAGCTTGCTCCCTCGCCACATGTGAGCAGTATTGCGAGTCTTTCGGGACTAATGCACCGGCAACACCACCAACGCTTCCAACCCGCTCTTCGACCGATTTCGCAGTGTCAGCTCGCCTCCGTGCTCCAGCACAATCGCCCGCGCCGCCGATAACCCCAAACCAACACCCCCAGTGCTTTTGTTCCGCGAGCCTTCCATCCGGAAGAACGGCACAAACACTTGCTCAAGGCAGGTATCTGGAATGCCCGGCCCACGATCCAGTACTTTGATCCGCACTTGGCCAGCGCTCGGGATCAGTTCAATCCCCGGCTCACTGCCGTACTTGATAGCGTTGTCGAGCAAGTTGGTAATCACCCGTTTAAGCCCCAACGGACGCCCGAAATACACCAACCGCAGCGGCCCGCTGAACGTAATGTCGACTCCCTGATCTCGATAATCATCAAGCAACGTTTGCAGCAGTTCCGCCAGATCAAACTGGGTCGCCGGTTCAAGCCGCGCATCATCACGAAAGAACTCCAGCGCCGAGTTGATCATTGCCTGCATTTCATCCACGTCACGAAACAGCCGCTGCTGTTGCTCGCTGTCTTCGATGAATTCGCCACGCAAGCGCATCCGCGTCAGAGGAGCGCGCAGGTCGTGGGAGATGGCGGCGAGCATTTGCGTGCGATCGCGGATGAAGTGTTGCAGCTGCGCCTGCATGGCGTTGAACGCGAGAATGGCCTGGCGGATTTCGTGGGGGCCGAGCGGTTCGATCGGCGGTGCGCGGAAATCCACACCGAAGCGACGGGCGCCTTCGGCGAAGCGCTGCAAAGGGGTGGCGAGGCGTCGGGTGGCGATCAGCGCGACCAGTGCGGTGGAGAACAGCACTAGCAGGATCACGATCAGGTAGCGTGGCGCTTCGTCGAGCCCCCAACTGCGCGAGGGCGCGGAGAACATCAGCCACGATGAATCCGATAGCTCGATCAGCAGCGCGTAATGCGCGTCCGCCGTGTGCTCCGTCCAGTCGGCCGGTTCATAGGCTTCAATGCGCCGGTCAGGGGCTCTGAGCATCGGCTGCAGGATAGTCGAGCCGATGTCAGACTTCGGATCGTCCACTGTCGGCAGGTTGAGATCGTGCCGGTCAGGGTGCCAAGTGACAGTGAAGCCGTTCTCGTTGGCGGCTTGCGCCAATGGGTTGCGCAGTGGCGCCGGGGCGGCCTCGATGATCCGGGCGATGGCGGCGGCTTTTTCCAGCAAGCCGATTTCGGTCAGTGGCGGGCGCGCCCATACGCCGGCCAATTGGATAAACAGCCCGTTGAGCGCCAGTGAAATGAGCATGGCCAGGATGATCGTCAACGCGATCCAGCGCGCCACCGTATCTTGCGGCCAGTCTCGGGCGCGAATCCGCTTCAGCCAGCTCATCGCCGCGTCACGCTGGGGGTGAACAGGTAACCGCCGTTGCGCACGGTGCGAATCATTGCCGGGCGCTTGGTGTCGGACTCGAGTTTGCGTCGCAGGCGGCTGACCTGGACGTCGATGCTGCGATCGAACGCCTCATGGCAATGCCCGCGGGCCAGGTCCAGCAATTGTTCGCGGGTGAGAATGCGTTGCGGGTGTTCGACGAAGACCAGCAGCAGGTCAAACTCACCGGCCGACAGCGGGATCATCACGTTGTCCGGCGAGCGCAACTCACGGCGAGTGACGTCCAGGTGCCAATCAGCGAAATCAATCAGCGGCCGTGGCCGTTCCTGCGATACCGGACGGCGCTCGTCCACTCGGCGCTGCACGGCACGCACTCGGGCCAGCAGTTCACGGGCGTCGAAGGGTTTGGTCAGATAATCATCAGCGCCCAGCTCCAGGCCGACCACCCGATCACTGAGTTCACCCATGGCGGTCAGCATGATCACCGGTATTGCGTGTCGAATCCGCAGTTGCTGACACAGGACCAGCCCGCTGTCGCCGGGCAACATCACGTCCAGAATGATCAGGTCCGGCGCCTGGCGCTCTATGGCCACCCACAGCGACGCACCGTCCGTGGCGACCTCTACGCTGTAGCCGTGCTGCACGAAGAATTTTTTCAGTAGATCAAGGACTTCAAGGTCGTCGTCCACAATTAAAAGGCTGTTCACCGAAGGTCACTTAAGGGGCGAATGGAACCGCCATCTAAAACCATTCACGGCCGCGCGTCATATATTTCAACTCTGCAATAAAGCGTCAGCACCGCAATAAACCAGACATCTTGACGCAAGGATTGGAGCTCAGCATCACGGCGAATTCCTCCTGAGACTTGCATCCATGTTGCCTTTCAAGTGTGCTCCCTGGTTGGCCCGCAACACCTCAATTGCCGTGTTGGCCGCAGGGCTGACGGGTTGCAGCAGCCAGCAGCCGTCCACCACAGACGTGGCCTGCGCTGACATTGCCTATTCGGTGTACGACCCGGCAGAACCGTTCAATCGCGGCGTCTTCGCGTTTAACCGGGTGGTTGATGATTACGCCTTGGCACCGGTCGCGCGCGGTTACCGCTACACGCCGGACTTTTTCCAGACCGGTGTGCATAACTTTGTGGCGAACTTCGGTGAGCCCAAGGTCTTTATCAATGACCTGCTGCAAGGCAACCCGATGCGCTCGGTCAATACCCTGGGACGTTTCGCGCTCAACACCACGGTAGGTGTGGTGGGCTTGATCGACGTCTCCGGCATGGCCGGTATCCCGCGCCACGACTCGGACTTCGGCCAGACCTTCGGCGTGTGGGGCATCGGCAACGGTCCGATCGTCGAGCTGCCATTGCTCGGGACCTCCAACAGTCGCGACGCCGCCGGTCGCGTGCTCGGTTTTGTGGTCGATCCGTTCGGCAGCAATAGCGATACCGTGGAGACGCTGTCCACTATCAGCACTGTCGGTGGCATCGTCGATGGTCGGGCAGAAGCCTTACCGCTGACCGACAGCCTGCAAAAACTTCCGGACTATTACAGCGCGTTGCGTGATGTGGTGGCCGAGCATCGTGCTGCTTACGTGGCCGATGGCAAACAAGGCTCGCCAGAGAACACCACCCCAAAATGCACAGGAGCACCGGCCGATGGGTTCTGAAAGCAATAGCCTGACTCTGCAGCAGCGGGTGATCCGAGACGATCCCGCCAATCTGCATTGTCGGGAAATCACCCTGCGCCTGTCACCAGACTGTCGCCAACTGGTGCTCACCCGCTACACCGAACACTACGGCCCGGCGTTGGTACGCTGGATAGAGCGCAGCCATACGGTGTCGGTGGCCGAGCTGTTTCGTTGGCTCGTGGCCAATGGTGAGGCAGGGGTCATGAGAGCGAGCAGCCAGTCGCAGCCTTGATTTCAGGGTGATGATACGGAGGATGGAAGTCTTCCGGTCATCATCCCGCCCGAAGCCTACAGCGAAACTGAGGCAAAGCTATTTCCCCCCCCCGCACAGTGGCTGCAGCCCTTACCAACAATCAGGCTCGTACATAGACCCAGGCGCTGATGCCGGACTTGAGGGTCACACTGACGCGTTTGTAGTCCGCCACCTCGTATTTGTCGGCAGCGACTAGCTCTTGGGCCGTGATCTCGAAAACCCTGCATCACCTTCGTGCCCTTGACAGGCTGCGCCCATGTCGATGAAGAAAATGCTCATCGACATGACGCCTGAGCGAGACTGTGACAGCCGTGGGCGGTCCGATGATGCTGTACGAACTTTCCTGCGGACAAAACAAAACCCCTACCTGCATACGCAGATAGGGGTTTCGGAATTTAATCTTGACGATGACCTACTCTCACATGGGGAAACCCCACACTACCATCGGCGATGCATCGTTTCACTGCTGAGTTCGGGA
>NZ_JAGYGK010000035.1:0-7703 GCF_019947395.1 Pseudomonas sp. BF-R-26
GGGGTTTGGGGAATGGTTGCTTTCGACTGTGGATTCAACCGGTTTCTGAAGCCATCCAGATCAAAAAATTATGCAGCTGAGCCGTAAACTCTTTTGGCTTGGCGTACGGGTTCCTTGCCTGGGACAAGAAAAAAGAGATCTGCATTCTCATACACGGGTAATGCTGAACAAACAGCTCGACATGCTCTTCCAGTGTTTGCGGCCACATCAGGTCCTGTTCAGAGCGAAGTACTTGAGTTGACCGGATGAGTTTGCGCGAGGCTTCGCGTTGCAAGCGTAGCGATTGCGTCGGTGTCGCCGCTTGATCGATAAGATCGGCATACCGGGTCAGTACGGATTCGAAGTCACCATTTACGGCAATGGCGATATCACGCGACGGCTTGAACCGGTCGAAGCGCTTGGTCAGATCATTCCCCCATAAGCAACGACAGTGATGCTTGAGCCAATACCCCCAGCTCAATCGATTGTCAGCCGCCAATACTTCAGAACGGCTACCGATATCGAAATCAATCTTGATGACTTCGGTATGCCGACTTTCCAGCGTGCGCCTTTTCGACTCCAGCATTTCCAGATCCTGCGACGCAGGAGGGCTGTGCAGGACAAGGGTTAGATCCAGGTCGGAAACCCCCGGCACGGCGTCGCCTCTAGCGACGCTGCCATAAAGATAAATCCCGTCCAGTAGAGGTTCCGACCGAGTGAGCGTCATGCAAACATCCGCCAGCAAATCCTGAAACTGTGGCTGCACCTCGACATTGGGCACGGTGAGAATATAACCGTCTGCATCAATGCCACTAGGATGGAATCGTTCCATGAAGCCGTCCGTGAGTTGTGTTCGGAGAGGTACTTTAACAGAGCCAATAGTGTCCGCTTCTGGCCGTACTCTACCGATCGCTTCTTCGACGAGCATTGGCAAGTCGAATGTAAACGCTGCTCAGCACTAAAGTGACTTGTGATGGTCAATAAAATCCCGCAACGACCTTCAGCAGTCGTACTGCTCGGAACCGACCGAATCCGCATCGGTATTTTGATCAAGGACAGTGAAAGCATGCTTGCCGCAATTTAATCAGCAACCGCCTCCATCTGGTTCCGTGAATCGGGACTCGTCGTACGTTTATCCCTCAATCCAATTCGAAGATTTAAAGCATGCACCTACGCAAAATTGCAGTTGGGCTGTCGGCCCTTGTTTTGCTCTCGACCGGGGCAGAAGCCCGCGGTCTGCTGGATCTCATCAAGCCGCCCACCCAGCATCAGGAACAAGTATCCCGCTCGGGCTCGGTCAGCCAGAACGCGGCCCTGGGCCTCTATTCAAACAAACAGAAACAGGCATCGTTTGACGGCTGCGCAGAGCTGTTCCCGGCTGCGAAACCGATCAACATGGCCTCTGTGCCTGCAACAATGAAACCCCTGGCCCTGTGTTCCGACAACTTTGCAGTGCTGTACTCGC
Organism: Pseudomonas sp. BF-R-26; assembly: GCF_019947395.1. NCBI lineage: Bacteria > Pseudomonadati > Pseudomonadota > Gammaproteobacteria > Pseudomonadales > Pseudomonadaceae > Pseudomonas > Pseudomonas sp. BF-R-26. Next base: position 1,445 of record NZ_JAGYGK010000035.1, read on the forward strand.
AAACCAGCAAGACGCCGCTGGTAGTAGTCGAACGCCTTAATGCCGCCCAACTGCAGGATGCCAAAGGCGAGGAGCGCACCAACCAGTTTTACCCGGACCCACGCATTCCCAAGAGTGGACGGGCAGAGTTGAGCGACTACCGTAGCCAACATCCGGCTGTGGACCGCGGCCATCAATCCCCGGCAGCCGATGCACCGAACCCCAATGCAATGGCCCAATCCTTTGCACTGTCGAACATGGTGCCGCAAGACCCAACCAACAACCGGAAGATCTGGAGTAAGGTCGAGTCCGATGTCAGAAAGTTTGCCAAGCGAGCCGATGGCAATGTTTTTGTCTTTACCGGCCCGCTCTTTGACTCAGGCCACACCACCATCGGCGACAACAAGGTCTGGGTGCCGACGCGTCTGTTCAAGCTGGTTTATGACGCATCGTCCAAGCGTGCCTGGGCCTACGTACTACCCAATGCTGAAACTCGCATCGAGAGACCGATGGACTATGACGCTTTCGTGAAGAGTACCGGGCTCAAATTGCTGGGGAATCTACCGGTCACAGGTTCCGTAGGACGCTCTTGATGGCTTGATGAATTGCACCCCAAAGGCTGGATGCAACCGATGGGGTGTTTCATTCTGGTCCAATATTTTAAGCTGATATCATTCAAGAGCTTAAAAACCGAGTAGAAAAATATGAATCGTCGTAAAAAAATAAAGCAGTTATTAAAGGCTCACGCCAAAAAGGCTAGTGCCAAATTGGCACCGCCAAGCAAGTCCAAATACATCAGTAAAGCTGACCGATTGAAGCTGGCTGCTGAATCCGGTCACGACTCAATCATTTCTTCTGAGAGCTGATCCCCTGGGTACATTTGATTGGCCGCTGTTGGCCGTTATCTACCCGATACAAAAGCCAGTTATCCCCGGCAACGCAGCCGGCTCGATGCGCTTGGCTATCGGTCCAGCAGAGGTGCCAGCAGTGCACACATGCTGCGCCAGTGCGAACCCTCCCAGTAAACCCTTTGGCAGTTGTCGCAGCGCAGGAAGTGCGAATAGAGGGCACCCACGCGTGGCGGCACCTGCTGTCGGGCCAGTTCCGGGCTGATCTCGTGCAGCGGCAGGTTGCAATGAAGGCACAGGCTGAATGGCCGCGCGCTACGCGCCAGGTCGAGGCGTTCGTACAATTCGCGCAGCTGCAGCGACGGTTTCAGGGCATGCACGTAACAGCCGTGGCTGATGATCCGCCGCTTGAGCAGTTCGCGATCGCGGGTTAGCACGATGCGTCCTTGCTGCGCTGCGATCTCGGCGATCTCGCTATCCTCGAAGCCATTGTCGTAGAGGGTGTCGAAGCCGCTCATGCGCAGCAGATTGGCCAGCCCGCCAAGGTGCGCATCAGCGACGAAGCGCAGCACCCGTAAAGGTTGCGCACGAACCTTTAGCAGCGGGCTGATGTCCAGCGCTTCGAACTTGGGATACACCGCCAACCGGTCACTGTCGAAGATCACGCGTTCGAAGCCTACCGACTCGCCGTTGAGCAGCACCAGCTCGACCTCGGTGTGCGGGATCCCGAGCGCCTCGATCATGTGCTTGACCGTCGCCCCTCGTGCGCACTCGCAAGTGAAGGACTGCCGCCGCCGTTCGGCCGGCAGGAAATCGTTGAGCTCCTCGTAGAAGCGGAAGGTTGCACTGGTCATGCTGAACAGTATGGCAGGGCTACAGGATGAGCGAGTCCAGTCCGGACATCTTCTCCGGGAGGCCCCAAACTACGATCGTCATCATGTTGAAATCAACTATGCCATGGAGTCTTCGATGCTGGAGGTGGGGCTGTACTGTGTGGTTGTACTCGTGTTAATGCTGTTCAGGCAGTTCACATTAGATTGAGCAAGCGAGCTTTTTGGCCGTTAGTCGCACTACGTGACCGGTTGAATCCACAACCAGAAACAGTCACTGGGATGCGCCTGGAAAACGAGTGGATTCAATGGGCATCAAAATTGACTGTGTGTACCGACACGATGGCTGATATCTTTCCCGCGCACCAAATCGCGTCCAATTGACGCTGATCCCATCAAGGAAGATAAAAAAATGAAAATATTATTCATCGCTTCGCTAGGAATCTTAGCGCTAATTCAAACATCACTATCCTTCGCGGATAATGCTAATGGGAAAAATCTCTATTTACAGCGATGCGCCATGTGCCACGGAACAGATCTCAAAGCAACAGGGCCATTGGCTAATAAAAGCGTTCCTCCTACACCTAATCTAACAACATCTGCTTTCAAAAAACGATTAAATGATTATCCGGGCGTAATTGTGTCATCGATAATACTTCGTCCCAATGGAGACTTGATTCCAAAAACTTTGCGAGAAAATGGTGTAAAACTATCGCCGTACTCATGGAGGATTAAAGATCTGCGCGATTTAAATCAATACATGGCTGGTGTTATTTCAAAAAATCGATGATTTTTGAGATGAGAGGTAGGCACAGAAATCTAAAAACCATTTCAGGTTTAAGGGCTTGTGGGGCAATGCCGGTGAGCCAGTCGACCTCTCGCGGGCATATCGCTAATGAATAATCTCGGATTAATACAAGCTCGGGCGGCTCTTAGCATCCAGCAGCAGTCGGCTGCGGTCGTGACAGGCAAGTAACGGCCAAAAGCGGGAGGTCACGTTTCGAGTAATATGCAATGGAGCACTGACTCCTGGAATGGACCTTTGCGACCGATGCCAACCGACTTGCTAGCACGGCAGATCCAGGAGTACCTTTCTGATTTGCCAGCTGAGGCGCTACCGGATTCGATGGTGGTCAGCAGAATCCACCCTAAGCCCTTGTTGCTTCGACAAAACCTTTTTTCACCGTAATGCGCGCCTTAGGGTTTGGCACCCCCAACGACCAATCTTAATATGTCGTTGTTTGTTCGGCGCGCATTACTCTTCGTTTCGGATATGGCAGTTAGATTTTGTCGATGCTTTGCCTCTGAACAGTATCGTAATCGAAGGGTTTAGTTCCATAGAAAGAATGGATTTCTGTTGCCCAAGACTCGTCGGCCATATTAGGCCAATTGTCCTTGTCAAAACCTGGTGCATTTTCCAAGCGTTCTTTCTCTACGTTTAGGATGAAGCGTTTATTTACTGTATCAAGGGTCAATGCATTCCAGGGTACCGCAAACAGTTTTTCTCCCATGCCAAGAAAGCCACCAAAGGATAGAACGGCATAACTTACTCTACCGTTACGCACATCCAGCATGATTTCCTTAATATCTCCCAAGTCTTCTTCATTATGGTTATAAACATCATTTCCAATGAGTGTGTCTGCCCCCATCAGGTCGGGGCCAGGCCCCTGTTCCTCAGAGCCGGTATCTCGTAGGAGATTGGTTTTGTACATGCCATAGGTATCGCGATCTTCGTAGTTCATTACTCTCTCCTATCAGCCAACGTCAATCAATCAGAAAAACATACCCACCGCCTTGATGGCTGTATTAGTGGGAGTCACCCGCTGTCGAAAAAGTTGAATTTTTTTTCTGCGTCACGACGAATGGTAAGTTGGAGTAAAAAGTCAATAAACTTTTAATTGCTGCGCTATCCATGTGTGTTGCTTGTTTTTATTCAGGGTATTAACCAGTCGATATCATGGGTGCGGTTTACATATGACTTCATAAATATGGCGATTAAGTTTTGGGGCGCTACTGCAACCAAACTTATCTGAATGATAGTTAATATAGGGGAGAGTCCAGCAAAATCTGGAGCAGGACATAAAATTGGCAGGTGAATGTCTGCTTCTGGCCGATTTCTACCCATCACAAAGGGCTGCAATCGACAAAAACGGTCGCTAAATCCAATTATGGTTATCTTCTTCAGACCACTTCCAGTACCGGTTAACGACTATCAGGAGCAAACGAAGTCAGTTTTTCTATTGTGCCTGGTGGGTTATCGATCGAAGTCAGGATGATACGAACAGCCATAACCACACCGGCGAGAACGGCAGCAAGACCCGATGCTTCTAAAGGTGTAGGCAGCCGACTTTGAAACAACAAGCCGAGTAATGTAGCGAACAGGGATTCAAGGGATATCAGTTGTCCAGAAAGCACCATGGGAAGGCGATGGGACGCTGCGTTCCATGCCCAGGCTCCGGCGAGTGAGGACATCACCGCAATGACCAGGCCCCAGACGTACAGATGTCCTGCCAGGGAAATACTGAAACCAAGGATTGGCAGCTTGAGAAGGTCGAGCGTCTGCACAACCGGTAACAAGCACACGGTGCCCATTCCGGCACCGGCCATCATGAGGCCTGTCCAGACTCCTGACGCATTGGCCGGGAGTTTCTCCAGTGCACTCTGGTTCAGCAAGCTGAATGCGAGCCACAAGACAACGGCGCAGACAGAAAAAATCAACCCCATCAGCCACGACCCGTGGCCCGCAACGGGTTGATTGATACTGCTGATGTTCGTCAGCACAAGCCCGCCAGTCAAAAATGTCAGCGGTATCATCAGTCTGCGCCATGGAAGCGTTTTTTTCGTGGCGTTGCTGAGCAGTGCCAACAAGACTGGCACCATACCAATGAACGCTGAAGTCAGCACGGGGCCACCAAAAATAACACCGGCGGCAATGCAGGTGCTGTACCCGAGGTATCCGATCACGCCCAGACCGGCGGCGAGAAATTGCTGATTGCGACGCAGGCACCGTAGCTGGGCGCGACAGAGCACCATGACAACCACGCCCAGCGCACCCGCGATCAGAAACCGGATAACCATCAAGTCATAGATGCTGTAGGCGCCAGTGACGTAGGGGGCTATGAAATTCAGAGCCCAGCTCAGGGTCGCGACCACGGCAAGGGTCACTCCGGCGATGATGTTTGAGTGAGCAATGGTCATCGGGCATATCCGCGAGGTATTCAGCTCATGTTGCACATCGCCAGGGGTATGCTACAAACGAGTTCTCGGTCTTGGATGCATAACGTCTGATTATGAATACGCTTGGGAAGTCATTGCCGCCGCTTGCCAGTTTGCTGCCCTTTGAAGCGGCTGCACGACTGGAAAGCTTTTCGAAGGCTGCCGATGAATTGCACATCACTCAAGCGGCGATCAGCCGCCAGATCCGTGGGCTTGAAGAAAATCTTGGGTTGAAGCTTTTTTGCCGCCGCAACCGCGCAGTCTTCCTGACGCAGGAGGGGCGTGAGCTAGGGCGCGTGGTGAGCACCGCATTGCAAAGTATCAGCGACAGTGCCGTCACCCTTCGTGAATCACCCCGTAAAAACCGTGTCGTTTTACTGTGTCAGTTGTGCGAAGCGTTCTATTGGTTGATGCCGCGCCTTTCGATGTTTCACCAGCTACACCCGGAAATCGAGATCCAGGTCGCGACATCCACTCGACCGTTGACTGAATTCAATGACCATTTTGACGTTGCCTTACAAAGTACCGGACGCCCCAGCGGCTTGCATGCTCTGGCGTTCACCGCTGCTGATGAAGTGTTTCCTGTGTGCAGTCCTCATTACCTGACTGCCCGACAGTCACTCCGGATTACCGATCTTCGCCTCCATACGCTTTTACACCATCGCGCCACGCCACCGCACTTGATGGAATGGGATACCTGGCTCCAGGCCTTTGGGCAGACATTAGAGGGTTATCCTCAGGGCTCCGTGTTTGATAGTTACCCCTTGATGCTCCAGGCCGCCGTCGAGGGGCATGGAATTGCGATGGGGTGGCGCCGAACAGCTGGGAGGCTTATTGATAACGGTATGCTGGTGAGACCTTGCATAGAAAGCGTCCCTTTACCTGAAGCGATATCCATTTTTAGACAATATGGCGCAGAGGATCGGATTGAGGTGCGCGCGCTAATTGAGTGGCTTGCAGAGGAATTACGTAGTGGAAACTGAAAGCTCTATCCCCTATCGATGACGCTGGGATATAACCGTGTCGCAAACCCCTTGGGGAGAGCGGCTCTAGCTGCAACCGCATTTGCGTTTTACCTGCTGACATTTACCTATGAAGTAGATAACCACGCCGATTCGATTTACGAACGAAGAGCCTCGGATTGGACGATGCCAACCCGGGAAGATATCGAGCATAGGACCGAGTGAAATCCAGCTGATGCCGGCAAGCATGCTTGTTTTGCTTCTCTCGCAATCGATACCGGGTCATGGGCAGCTATCGGCCCAGAGTGTGTAAAAACGCCTTCGCGAACCCTTGCTATGATTTCTGAGGATTTCATCGCAGGGATCGCCCATGAAGCGCTTTATCCAAGGTGAACATCGAGGCCAAGGCACCTTACTTCCCGAG
>NZ_JAGYGK010000036.1:0-6768 GCF_019947395.1 Pseudomonas sp. BF-R-26
GGCGTCACCACGAGGGTGGGCTCCTGGCTTGGGGGCGGTTGCGCATCGAAATGGGTAACGCCCTGGGTATCGACCCATTTATAGATCTGACCCGCCATGCACAAAGGGCTCAGGCTGATCAGCAAGCCGGCGGTGAAGAAGAACGTTCGCATGCCATTTCCTTGTCATGGGTGCGCAATCGAAGCTAACACAGTTGCGGTTTAAAGGTTTTTTCTTGCGTTCTCATGCGCTTAGTTCGAATAAAGCACATTGACGGCTTGACTTGCGATGGGCGAAACAGAAGAATCCAAAGTCCGCTGTAGAGGGACTGCCAGAAGCAGACCCACTCGGTAGATCATGAGGCGCACATCCGCGCCGACCTGTTACACCCGCAACGCGTTACCTCGCGCTGGGTGGGAAAGGCCCGCAACACTTGGGACGATCCCAATACTTGCTCAGTCAGTGCTGACGTAGTCGGCGACCACCGTCGCTCATGCTCTGCCGAGAAGTAAACCTATTAAGACCCGTCCTCTTTGTATGTGGGCGGTATTCTGGCGTTTTAGAGGTGAACAACGTGGAGCTTTTATCTGGCGGTGAGATGCTCGTCCGCTTTTTGCGTGACGAAGGCGTCAAATATATCTATGGGTACCCGGGCGGTGCTCTTCTTCATGTCTATGATGCCCTGTTCAAAGAACCGGAAGTGACTCATATCCTGGTTCGTCACGAGCAGGCTGCGACCCATATGGCTGACGGCTATGCCCGTGCCACCGGTAAAGCCGGTGTGGTACTGGTAACCTCCGGCCCGGGCGCAACCAACGCCATCACCGGTATTGCCACGGCCTACATGGACTCCATTCCGATGGTGATCATTTCCGGCCAGGTGCCTAGCACCATGGTAGGTACCGATGCATTCCAGGAAACCGACATGATCGGTATCTCCCGGCCAATCGTGAAGCACAGCTTCATGATCAAGCATGCGTCGGAAATCCCGGAAGTCATGAAGAAGGCGTTCTACCTGGCGCAATCCGGTCGTCCTGGTCCGGTCGTTGTCGATATTCCGAAAGACATGACCAACCCGGCCGAGAAGTTCGAATACATCTTCCCGAAAAAAGCCAAGCTGCGTTCCTACAGCCCGGCCGTTCGCGGTCACTCCGGGCAAATCCGCAAGGCAGCTGAAATGCTCCTGGCGGCCAAGCGTCCTGTGCTTTATGCAGGCGGCGGCGTGATTCTCGGTGGTGGCTCCGCGCCGCTGACCGAACTGGCGAAGATGCTCAACCTGCCAGTGACCAATACCCTGATGGGTTTGGGTGCCTACCCTGGCACCGACCGTCAGTTCATTGGCATGCTCGGCATGCACGGCAGCTACACCGCCAACCTGGCGATGCACCATGCCGATGTGATCCTTGCAGTCGGCGCGCGCTTCGATGACCGCGTGATCAACGGCCCGGCCAAGTTCTGTCCGAATGCCAAGATCATTCACATCGACATCGACCCGGCTTCGATCTCCAAGACCATCAAGGCAGACGTTCCTATCGTCGGTCCGGTCGAGAGTGTCCTGACCGAAATGGTCGCGATCCTCAAGGAAATCGGCGAGACCCCGAACAAGGAGTCCGTTGCCAGCTGGTGGAAGCAAGTCGATGAGTGGCGCGGTGACCGCGGCCTGTTCCCTTATGACAAGGGCGACGGCAGCGTGATCAAGCCGCAGACCGTGATCGAAACCCTGTGCGAAGTGACCAAGGGCGACGCCTTTGTGACCTCCGACGTGGGTCAGCACCAAATGTTCGCCGCGCAGTACTACACGTTCAACAAGCCAAACCGCTGGATCAACTCCGGTGGCCTGGGCACCATGGGCTTCGGTTTTCCGGCGGCCATGGGCATCAAGCTGAGCTTCCCGGATGAAGACGTCGCCTGCGTAACGGGCGAGGGCAGCATCCAGATGAACATTCAGGAACTGTCGACCTGCCTGCAATACGGTTTGCCGGTGAAGATCGTCATTCTGAATAACGGTGTACTGGGTATGGTTCGCCAGTGGCAGGACATGAGTTATGGCAGCCGCCACTCGCACTCCTACATGGAATCGTTGCCTGACTTCGTCAAGCTGGCCGAGGCCTATGGTCACGTTGGCGTGCGCATCACCGAATCGAAAGATTTGAAGTCGAAGATGGAAGAGGCGTTCGCCATGAAAGATCGCCTGGTGGTTATCGATATTTCGGTCGACACCAGCGAGCACGTCTACCCGATGCAGATCAAAGACGGCTCCATGCGCGATATGTGGCTGAGCAAGACGGAGCGTACTTAATCATGCGGCACATTATTTCCTTGCTTCTGGAAAACGAACCGGGCGCTCTGTCTCGTGTAGTCGGCCTGTTCTCGCAGCGCAACTACAACATCGAAAGCCTGACCGTGGCACCAACCGAAGACCCGACTCTGTCGCGTCTGACGCTGACCACTGTCGGCCATGATGAAGTCATCGAACAGATCACCAAGAACCTGAACAAGCTGATCGAAGTGGTAAAACTGGTCGACCTGTCGGAGAGTGCTCACATCGAGCGCGAACTGATGCTGGTCAAGGTCAAGGCCACCGGCGCCCAGCGCGCCGAGATCAAGCGCACCACCGATATTTATCGTGGGCAGATCGTTGATGTCAGCGCTAGCGTGTACACCGTTCAATTGACCGGTACCAGCGATAAGCTCGACAGCTTCATTCAATCGATCGGGACTGCCTCGATTCTGGAAACCGTACGCAGTGGCGTCACCGGGATTGCCCGCGGCGACAAAGTACTGAGCATCTAAACCAAATTAGCGAATGGCCTGAACGGCCAGGATATAGAGGGGAATTTCATGAAAGTTTATTACGAAAAAGACTGCGACCTGTCGATCATCCAGGGCAAGAAAGTTGCCATCATCGGTTACGGTTCCCAGGGCCACGCTCAAGCGTGCAACCTGAAAGACTCCGGCGTTGACGTTACTGTTGGTCTGCGTAAAGGTTCGGCTACTGTTGCCAAAGCTGAAGCCCACGGCCTGAAAGTGACTGACGTTGCTTCCGCCGTAGCGGCTGCCGACCTGGTCATGATCCTGACCCCGGACGAGTTCCAGTCTGCCCTGTACAAGAACGAAATCGAGCCGAACATCAAGAAAGGCGCCACCCTGGCCTTCTCCCACGGTTTCGCGATTCACTACAACCAGGTTGTGCCACGTGCTGACCTCGACGTGATCATGATCGCGCCGAAAGCTCCGGGCCACACCGTGCGTTCCGAGTTCGTTAAAGGCGGCGGTATCCCTGACCTGATCGCTATCTACCAGGATGCTTCGGGCAACGCCAAAAACGTTGCACTGTCCTACGCCGCTGGCGTTGGTGGCGGTCGTACCGGCATCATCGAAACCACCTTCAAGGACGAGACCGAAACCGACCTGTTCGGCGAACAAGCCGTTCTGTGCGGCGGTACTGTTGAGCTGGTAAAAGCCGGTTTCGAAACCCTGGTTGAAGCTGGCTACGCGCCGGAAATGGCCTACTTCGAATGCCTGCACGAACTGAAGCTGATCGTTGACCTCATGTACGAAGGCGGTATCGCCAACATGAACTACTCGATCTCCAACAACGCTGAGTACGGCGAGTACGTGACCGGTCCGGAAGTGATCAACGCCGAATCCCGTCAGGCCATGCGCAACGCCCTGAAACGTATTCAGGACGGCGAATACGCCAAGATGTTCATCAGCGAAGGTGCCACCGGCTATCCTTCGATGACCGCCAAGCGTCGTAACAACGCCGCTCACGGTATCGAAATCATCGGTGAGCAACTGCGCTCCATGATGCCGTGGATCGGTGCCAACAAGATCGTCGACAAAGCCAAGAACTAAGTCCCGAGCTTGTACGGAAAACGCGGCCTAGGCCGCGTTTTTTCGTTTGGATCCGCCGGTTCTGGTATAAAGCTGCATTGTTTGTGGCCGAACCGTCGTCCCAGACACCTGTCGAAACTTTCCACCCCGTTGCAAGGTAAATGTCCATGAGCGAACGTCCCGAAGAGCCAAAGCAGGCTTCTGACGCCGAAAGCCTTCTGCCCATCGATGAACACATCGAAGAAGGGCATGACGCTGAAGGTCGTAAAGTCCGGCATCGTGGTATCTATCTTCTGCCGAATCTGTTCACCACTGCGAACCTCTTCGCAGGGTTCTATTCCATCATCAACTCGATGAGCGCCCAGAGTGCCTTGAGTGCTGGTGATGCGATCGGCGCGAGCAAATATTTTGCGTTTGCCGCGATCGCGATTTTCGTCGCCATGGTACTCGACGGCCTCGACGGTCGCGTTGCCCGCATGACCAATACCCAAAGCGCTTTCGGTGCCGAGTACGACTCGCTGTCGGACATGGTTGCCTTTGGTGTGGCGCCGGCTTTGCTGGCATTCGGCTGGGCCTTGGGTGACATGGGCAAGGTCGGCTGGATGGTCGCCTTCATCTATGTAGCGGGGGCGGCATTACGTCTGGCTCGTTTCAACACTCAGGTCGGCACCGCAGACAAACGTTACTTCATCGGTCTGGCCAGCCCGGCCGCCGCCGGTGTGGTCGCGGGCATTGTCTGGGCATTCAGCGACTACGGCATTCAGGGTTCCAAGATGTCGTTCCTGGTTGCACTGATGGTTGCCGCCGCTGGCATGCTGATGGTCAGTAACATCAAGTACAACAGCTTCAAGGAGCTGGACTTGAAAGGGCGCGTTCCTTTTGTCGCGATCCTCGCGGTGGTATTGGTATTCGCCGTTGTGTTCAGTGATCCGCCACGCATCCTGCTGCTGGTTTTCCTTGCCTATGCGGCTTCCGGGCCGGTGCAGTACCTGCTGCGCCTTCGTCGGCACAAAAAAGCCGAGTGATGTAATTTCCCTCATACTCCGCAGTCTATGGGTGCATCTGTCCTCCAAAGCTGCGGAGTTGTCATGCTGATCAAAGTCCCCAAAGCGTCTGACTGTCATGAGTCGGACGTCACGCCTGAATCCCTCTACCTTTCTCGTCGCAGTGTATTAGGTGCCGCCGTTGCCGGTTTGGCGGTGAGCAGTCTGCCGCGTTGGGCGAGTGCCGACGATGTTGCGCGTTATGCTGATGTCGAGCCTGGCAAGGCGCCCTCCTGGTTTGCCGAAAAGCTTCCTTCTACCAAATGGGGGGCGGTCAACGTCAAAGACGAGGCGATCACACCTTTCAAGGATGCGACTCACTACAACAACTTCTATGAGTTCGGTACCGATAAAGGTGATCCCGCGGCCAACGCCGGTGCGCTGAAAACCGAACCGTGGAGCGTAGTGGTGGACGGGGAGGTGGGTAAGCCGGGGCGGTATGCGCTGGAAGACTTCATGAAGCCTTATCAACTGGAAGAGCGCATCTATCGTCTTCGCTGTGTGGAAGCCTGGTCGATGGTCATTCCGTGGATCGGTTTTCCTGTCTCGGCTTTGCTCAAGGAAGTAGAGCCAACCTCCAAAGCCAAGTTCATTCGCTTCGAAACCTTGCAGGATCCCAAAACTATGCCCGGGCAGCGTTCCGGTTTTGCCCTGATTGACTGGCCGTATGTAGAAGGGCTGCGTCTGGATGAGGCGATGAATCCGTTGGCGATTCTTGCTGTGGGCATGTACGGGCGTGAGTTGCCGAATCAGAACGGTGCGCCGCTGCGTCTGGTGGTGCCCTGGAAGTACGGCTTCAAGAGCATTAAATCCATCGTGCGGATCAGCTTGGTCAGCGAGCAGCCGAAAACGACCTGGCAGAGTATCGCCTCGGATGAGTATGGCTTTTATGCGAACGTGAACCCGACAGTCGATCACCCGCGTTGGACCCAGGCACGGGAAAGGCGTTTGCCGAGCGGACTGTTCAAGCCCAATGTGCGGGACACGCAAATGTTCAATGGTTACTCGGATGAGGTCGCTTCTCTATATACAGGGCTCGATCTGCGGAAGAATTACTGATGCGATATCCGTTCTGGCGTATTGGTGTCTTCATCGCTGCAGCGATTTGGCCGCTGCTTTGGTTGTATCAGGCCTTGGGGGATGTGTTGGGGCCGGATCCGGGCAAGGTACTGGTTGACCGTCTAGGGCTGGGGACACTTGTCCTGCTGCTGATTACATTAAGCATGACACCTTTGCAGAAGCTCACGGGTTGGCCGGGGTGGATTGCGGTTCGGCGGCAGTTGGGGTTGTGGTGCTTCGCTTATGTGGTTCTGCATTTGAGCGGTTACACGGCGTTCATCCTTGGCTTTGATTGGTCGCAGCTGGGTATCGAGTTACGCAAGCGGCCGTACATTATTGTCGGGGTCCTGGGATTTCTCTGTTTGTTTGCATTGGCGGTTACCTCCAATCGCTACAGTCAGCGGCGTTTGGGTTCTCGCTGGAAGAAGTTGCATCGGTTGGTCTATGTGGTTCTCGGGCTTGGATTGCTGCATATGTTGTGGATCGTGCGTGCTGATCTGAAGGAGTGGGCGATCTATGCTTCTATAGGTGCGTTGTTGTTGGTGTTGAGATTGCCGCCTGTAACTCGTCGGATTCCACGTTTAACAGCCAAAAAGGCACCTTCTGCCAGAAAGGCGTAATTAGAGGTTGACGGCAGATTCTGGAAGCCTATAATTCGCCCCACTTCCGGCGCAGTCGAAACGGAAAACTCCTTGGTAAACAAAGAGTTACGCAGTTTTCGATAGCGGTTACGCTTCAGTTCATCGAAGCCAGAAGGAGTTGGTAAGGCAGTGTGTTTTCGCCTTGTTGACGGTTCGATCATCTCGGTCGAAAGCGGAGAAAAAGAGGTGTTGACAGCAGCGAGTAACGC
>NZ_JAGYGK010000037.1:0-5475 GCF_019947395.1 Pseudomonas sp. BF-R-26
GTCACATTCAACATTGATGTTGACTGAAAGGCCGTCATCGCGGGCAAGCCCGCTCCCACATTGGTTTTTTGTGAAGGCCGACAAAGGGCAGTCCCGCCATTTCCCGTTTTTTTCACATCTTGTCCGGATAATTCCGGGGCTTCTGGCGTCTGAGCCAGTCCCAATTGTGCTATTACCCATAGCCTGAATTTCTGGAACGTATCCCTGCATGAGCACCCAACCGCTGCCCAAGCTGAAAACTGCCCGCCGCTCGCGCTTTGTCATGCGTTGGTATTCCTGGCTTTTGCTGGTGGCGGCCGCTGTGTATGGCCTAGTGTTTGCGATGCACTGGGATGATCGCGGCGTGCTCTGGGTGATGGAGCGTTTCGAAAGCCTGGCCGAGCGAAAAGAGAGTATCTGGCTGCCGGATTATCGGGCGGTGATTGACGCCAAGCTGCTGCCGGGCATGGAGAAGGACGAAGCGTCAGACGTGTCTTACGACCCACAGACCAAAACCCTGTTTGCGGTGATGGGCAAGAACCCATTCCTGGTCGAGCTGACATTGCAGGGCGACGTGTTGCGCAAGATGCCGCTGGTGGGCTGGGGCAACCCGGAAGCAGTGGCGGTCATGGGCAACGGTTTGCTGGCGATTACCGATGAGCGCAAACACCTGCTTTCCATCGTCAAGGTCGATGCCGATACTCGCGAACTGAATATCGCCAATTTCCCGAAATACGACCTTGGGCCGTCGAAAAACCAGAATAAAGCCTTTGAGGCGATCGTTTGGGATGCGCGTAACCAGCAACTGCTGCTGGGTGAAGAGCGTCCACCGGCGCTGTTCAGCTGGAAAAGCGACGGCAGCCAAATCCTCAAGGGCGACAAGCAAAAGCTGTCCAGCGACGAACTGGATATCCGCAACCTGTCGGCCTTGGCCATCGATTCGCGCACCGGCCACACCCTGGTGCTGTCCGCCGATTCTCATTTGCTGCTGGAATTGGACGAGAAAGGCGAGCAGGTCAGCTTCATGACTTTGCTCGGGGGGTTCAATGGTCTGAAGAAAACCATTCCCCGTGCCGAAGGCGTGACCATGGACGAAGCAGGCACGCTGTACATGGTGAGCGAGCCGAACCTGTTCTACCGGTTCGAAAAACAACCGTAGGAGCTGCCGAAGGCTGTGATTTTTTGATCTTTTGGTGCCGACAAAATTTGTTGAAAGTCAAAAGATCGCAGCCTTCGGCAGCTCCTACGCCATTAAGCTTGAATTCATACTGCCGTGGTATTTCATCCGCCCGTCTTGTTTCCGAGCTCGCCTGAATGCGCCGACTTGCCCGTCCCAAATCCCTGATGCTGATCCTGTCGGTAATTGCGCTGATCGTGCTGATTGCCGTCGGCCAGTATCTGCGTCTGTTCGAGCGCACCTGGTTCAATGTGCAGGCGTTCTGGCAGCCGATGAATGCCCAGTCCATTGGCCTGGATCAGTATCAGGTAGCGATCGAGGCGCAAGTCATCGACGGTCTGGACGATGATGTTTCGGCGCTGACCTTCGATCCAGTGCGTAAAAGCCTGTTCACTGTTACCAACAAAAATGCCGAACTGATCGAATTGTCTCTGGAAGGCAAAATCCTGCGGCGTGTGGCGTTGGTCGGGTTTGGCGATCCGGAGGCGGTGGAATTCATCAGTGCTGACACTTACGTGATCACCGACGAGCGCCAGCAACGGCTGATCAAGATTCATCTGGAGAAGGACACGACGTTCCTCGATGCTGCGGACGCCGAGCAGATGACCCTCGGCGTGCACATGAGTGGCAACAAAGGGTTTGAAGGGTTGGCCTATGACTCGGTGGGCAAGCGCTTGTTTGTCGCCAAGGAGCGCGATCCGATGCTGATTTACGAAGTGCAGGGCTTTCCGCATTACAACCCGGAGAAGTCCTACGCGGTGCATGTGGTGAACAACCCAAAACGCGACGCCGGGATGTTTGTTCGAGACCTGTCGAGCCTGCAATACGACGAGCGCAGCGGCCATTTGCTGGCGCTGTCCGATGAATCGCGACTGATTCTGGAGCTGGATGTCGATGGGCGGCCGCTGACCACCCTGTCACTGCGCAAGGGGCGTCAGGGATTGCAGAAGACTGTGCCACAAGCGGAAGGCATTGCCATGGACGACGACGGCACCTTGTACCTCGTCAGCGAGCCGAATCTTTTCTACGTCTTCAAAAAACCAGCACAACCCTGACAAACACCCCAAAACACTGTGGGAGCGGGCTTGCCCGCGATGGCGGCCTTCCAGTCAGCATCAATGTTGAATGTGACGGCCTCATCGCGGGCAAGCCCGCTCCCACAGGTATTTCATTTGCCCATGAATCTGGGCGATTTCGCTTACTGGGCGCGCAGGGTTTTCACGCCTTCGCTCGTCCCCAGCAGCAGCAAGTCAGCCGGGCGGGCTGCGAACAAACCGTTGGTGACCACGCCGACGATGGCATTGATCTGTGTTTCCAGCTCCACCGGGTTGGTGATCTGCATGTTGAACACATCGAGGATGATGTTGCCGTTGTCGGTCAGCACGCCTTCACGGTAAACCGGGTCGCCGCCGAGCTTCACCAGTTGGCGGGCCACGTGGCTGCGGGCCATCGGGATCACTTCCACCGGCAGCGGGAACGCACCGAGGACCGGCACCAGTTTGCTGGCGTCGGCGATGCAGATGAAGGTCTTGGCCACAGCCGCAACAATCTTCTCGCGGGTCAGGGCCGCGCCGCCGCCCTTGATCAGGTGCAGGTGCTCGTCGCTTTCATCGGCGCCGTCGACGTAGAACTCCAGATCGCTGACGGTATTGAGCTCATACACCGGAATGCCGTGGCCCTTGAGGCGGGCGGCGGTGGCTTCGGAGCTGGCGACCGCGCCATCGAACGCGCCTTTGTGCTTGGCCAGGGCATCGATGAAGCAGTTGGCGGTGGAGCCGGTGCCGACCCCGACGATGCTCTTGTCGTCGAGTTTCGGGAGGATGAAGTCGACGGCGGCCTGGGCTACGGCCTGTTTGAGTTGATCCTGGGTCATGCGGGCTCCGAAGTGCCGAAAGGGGAACGAAAGGCCGGCATTATAGGCCTCGCGATAGTGCAGGGGGAAACACTCCTGTGGCGAGGGGGCTTGCCCCCGTTGGAGTGCGCAGCGCTCCCCTGGCATTCTTTCAGACATACCGCATAAACAGATTTTACGACTGCTTCGCAGCCGAACGGGGGCAAGCCCCCTCGCCACAATGGGTCTGCGGTGTCTGCGAAGGTTAAAACCTCTTGATTCGTGTGGTCGCCCGCCCAAAAGCCGGGTTAGACTCCTTGGCCCTGCCCAACTCGCTCAGTGATGCTTTCCGATGCTCGAACAGTACGTCAAAAAGATCCTCACCTCGCGCGTTTATGACGTTGCCGTAGAAACCCCATTGCAGACTGCCCGCCAGCTCTCCGAGCGGCTGGGCAACGATATCTGGCTCAAGCGTGAAGACTTGCAGCCGGTGTTCTCGTTCAAAATTCGCGGCGCTTATAACAAGCTGACGCAGCTGAGCGATGAAGAGCGCGCTCGCGGCGTGGTCACCGCGTCGGCGGGCAACCATGCGCAAGGCCTGGCCCTGGCGGCCAAGGTTCTGGGCGTGAAAGCGACCATCGTGATGCCCAAGACCACCCCGGAGATCAAGGTCGAAGGCGTGCGTTCGCGCGGCGGCAAAGTGGTGCTGCACGGGGATTCGTTCCCGGAAGCCCTGGCCTACTCGCTGAAACTGGTCGACGAAAAAGGCTACGTCTACATTCACCCTTACGACGATCCCCACACCATTGCCGGGCAGGGCACGGTGGCCATGGAGATTCTGCGCCAGCACCCGGGGCGTCTGGATGCGATCTTCGTTCCGGTGGGCGGCGGCGGGCTGATCGCCGGGATCGCGGCGTACGTGAAATACCTGCGCCCGGACATCAAAATCATCGGCGTCGAACCGGATGACTCCAACTGCCTGCAAGCCGCCATGGCGGCCGGCGAGCGGGTGGTGCTGCCGACCGTGGGTCTCTTCGCCGACGGCGTTGCAGTGGCCCAGATCGGTCAGCACACTTTCGATATCTGCAAAGATTACGTAGACGAAGTCATCACCGTCAGCACCGACGAGATCTGTGCGGCAATCAAGGATATCTACGACGATACCCGCTCGATCACTGAACCTGCCGGCGCCTTGGGCGTGGCCGGGATCAAGAAGTATGTCGAGCAACGCGGTGTCACGGGGCATACCTTCGTGGCCATCGACTCCGGTGCCAACGTCAACTTCGACCGCTTGCGCCACGTGGCCGAGCGCGCTGAGCTGGGCGAGGGGCGCGAAGCCATCATTGCCGTGACCATTCCCGAGAAACCGGGCAGCTTCAAGGCGTTCTGCGAAGCCATCGGCAAGCGCCAGATTACCGAATTCAACTACCGCTACAACACCGGTAGCGAAGCGCACATCTTTGTCGGCGTGCAGACGCACCCGGAAAACGACCCGCGCAGTGCGCTGCTCGCCAGTCTCACCGAGCAGGGTTTCCCGGTGCTCGACCTGACCGACAACGAACTGGCCAAGTTGCACATCCGTCATATGGTTGGCGGGCGTGCCGCCCAGGTTGTCGATGAAGTGGTGCTGCGTTTCGAGTTTCCAGAGCGTCCGGGTGCGTTGTTCAACTTCCTCAACAAGCTCGGTGGGCGCTGGAACATTTCGATGTTCCACTACCGCAACCACGGCGCGGCGGATGGCCGTGTGGTCGCGGGCCTGCAGGTGCCGCACGACGAGCGTCATCTGGTACCGGCCGCGTTGGAAGAAATCGGTTACCCATACTGGGACGAAAGCGACAACCCGGCCTATAAGCTGTTTCTCGGCTGAGCGGCTACGCTGATCGGCAGGCCATAAGGAAATCGAACAATGGAAACGTTAACCACCCTTAAAATCGCTCATATGGTGGCGACGGTAGTGCTGTTGATCAGCGCACTGGGGCTGGCGATCTGGGTCTGGCGCGCACGCCGTGGCGGTGATGCGACGGCTCATGCCCGCACCTTGCAACGACCGCTGGTGTTCATCTGGCTATTGATGGGCCTGGCACTGCTGAGCATGCCATTCACCGGTTGGTGGATGGTGCATCTGGTGGGCTGGCCGTTGGGGCAGACTTGGCTGCTGGCTTCCAGTGTGCTGTACACCTTGGCGGCGTTGGGCTGGTTCTGGCTGGTGGTGCGGCTGAACAAGTTGCGCAAGGCACCGGCGGGGAACGGCAAATTCACCTTTGCCCTCGCACTGTTCAGCTTTGTTTGTTTCATCGCGATTGCGGGTTTGATGGGCGCGAAGCCGGTTTAAGGCTTCAGACCGAGTCGACCCAATCGCGGGCAAGCCCGCTTGTGTCTTGGGCAGGAATTAGACTGAGGGTGAGAGCGGTGAGTGGCAAGCTGAATGCCCGGAGTGCTTAAAGCACGTGTGGGAGCCCATGCTGCCATTCACCTCTCCGCTCTGGTT
>NZ_JAGYGK010000038.1:0-3639 GCF_019947395.1 Pseudomonas sp. BF-R-26
AAAACAAAACCCCTACCTGCATACGCAGATAGGGGTTTCGGAATTTAATCTTGACGATGACCTACTCTCACATGGGGAAACCCCACACTACCATCGGCGATGCATCGTTTCACTGCTGAGTTCGGGATGGGATCAGGTGGTTCCAATGCTCTATGGTCGTCAAGAAATTCGGTAGCCAGCTCGTTTGCCTTGCGGCTCACGCTCCAGCGAATGGGTATGCGATAGTTTGGTGTTTTGTGAGTATCTCGAACTTTCGGTTCGTTTCGTCTTCACACACCGCAATCTGGTGCCTCTTCAGGTCAGCAAATTGCTTGGGTGTTATATGGTCAAGCCTCACGGGCAATTAGTATTGGTTAGCTCAACGCCTCACAGCGCTTACACACCCAACCTATCAACGTCGTAGTCTTCGACGGCCCTTCAGGGGACTCAAGGTCCCAGTGAGATCTCATCTTGAGGCTAGTTTCCCGCTTAGATGCTTTCAGCGGTTATCTATTCCGAACATAGCTACCCGGCAATGCCACTGGCGTGACAACCGGAACACCAGAGGTTCGTCCACTCCGGTCCTCTCGTACTAGGAGCAGCCCCTCTCAAATCTCAAACGTCCACGGCAGATAGGGACCGAACTGTCTCACGACGTTCTAAACCCAGCTCGCGTACCACTTTAAATGGCGAACAGCCATACCCTTGGGACCGGCTTCAGCCCCAGGATGTGATGAGCCGACATCGAGGTGCCAAACACCGCCGTCGATATGAACTCTTGGGCGGTATCAGCCTGTTATCCCCGGAGTACCTTTTATCCGTTGAGCGATGGCCCTTCCATACAGAACCACCGGATCACTAAGACCTACTTTCGTACCTGCTCGACGTGTCTGTCTCGCAGTCAAGCGCGCTTTTGCCTTTATACTCTACGACCGATTTCCGACCGGTCTGAGCGCACCTTCGTACTCCTCCGTTACTCTTTAGGAGGAGACCGCCCCAGTCAAACTACCCACCATACACTGTCCTCGATCCGGATAACGGACCTGAGTTAGAACCTCAAAGTTGCCAGGGTGGTATTTCAAGGTTGGCTCCACGCGAACTGGCGTCCACGCTTCAAAGCCTCCCACCTATCCTACACAAGCAAATTCAAAGTCCAGTGCAAAGCTATAGTAAAGGTTCACGGGGTCTTTCCGTCTAGCCGCGGATACACTGCATCTTCACAGCGATTTCAATTTCACTGAGTCTCGGGTGGAGACAGCGCCGCCATCGTTACGCCATTCGTGCAGGTCGGAACTTACCCGACAAGGAATTTCGCTACCTTAGGACCGTTATAGTTACGGCCGCCGTTTACCGGGGCTTCGATCAAGAGCTTCGCGTTAGCTAACCCCATCAATTAACCTTCCGGCACCGGGCAGGCGTCACACCCTATACGTCCACTTTCGTGTTTGCAGAGTGCTGTGTTTTTAATAAACAGTCGCAGCGGCCTGGTATCTTCGACCGGCGTGGGCTTACGCAGTAAATGCTTCACCCTCACCGGCGCACCTTCTCCCGAAGTTACGGTGCCATTTTGCCTAGTTCCTTCACCCGAGTTCTCTCAAGCGCCTTGGTATTCTCTACCCAACCACCTGTGTCGGTTTGGGGTACGGTTCCTGGTTACCTGAAGCTTAGAAGCTTTTCTTGGAAGCATGGCATCAACCACTTCGTGTTCTAAAAGAACACTCGTCATCAGCTCTCGGCCTTAGAATCCCGGATTTACCTAAGATTCCAGCCTACCACCTTAAACTTGGACAACCAACGCCAAGCTGGCCTAGCCTTCTCCGTCCCTCCATCGCAATAACCAGAAGTACAGGAATATTAACCTGTTTTCCATCGACTACGCTTTTCAGCCTCGCCTTAGGGACCGACTAACCCTGCGTCGATTAACGTTGCGCAGGAAACCTTGGTCTTTCGGCGTGGGTGTTTTTCACACCCATTGTCGTTACTCATGTCAGCATTCGCACTTCTGATACCTCCAGCAAGCTTCTCAACTCACCTTCACAGGCTTACAGAACGCTCCTCTACCGCATCACCTAAGTGATACCCGTAGCTTCGGTGTATGGTTTGAGCCCCGTTACATCTTCCGCGCAGGCCGACTCGACTAGTGAGCTATTACGCTTTCTTTAAAGGGTGGCTGCTTCTAAGCCAACCTCCTAGCTGTCTAAGCCTTCCCACATCGTTTCCCACTTAACCATAACTTTGGGACCTTAGCTGACGGTCTGGGTTGTTTCCCTTTTCACGACGGACGTTAGCACCCGCCGTGTGTCTCCCATGCTCGGCACTTGTAGGTATTCGGAGTTTGCATCGGTTTGGTAAGTCGGGATGACCCCCTAGCCGAAACAGTGCTCTACCCCCTACAGTGATACATGAGGCGCTACCTAAATAGCTTTCGAGGAGAACCAGCTATCTCCGAGCTTGATTAGCCTTTCACTCCGATCCACAGGTCATCCGCTAACTTTTCAACGGTAGTCGGTTCGGTCCTCCAGTTAGTGTTACCCAACCTTCAACCTGCCCATGGATAGATCGCCCGGTTTCGGGTCTATTCCCAGCGACTAGACGCCCTATTAAGACTCGCTTTCGCTACGCCTCCCCTATTCGGTTAAGCTCGCCACTGAAAATAAGTCGCTGACCCATTATACAAAAGGTACGCAGTCACCCAACAAAGTGGGCTCCCACTGCTTGTACGCATACGGTTTCAGGATCTATTTCACTCCCCTCTCCGGGGTTCTTTTCGCCTTTCCCTCACGGTACTAGTTCACTATCGGTCAGTCAGTAGTATTTAGCCTTGGAGGATGGTCCCCCCATATTCAGACAAAGTTTCTCGTGCTCCGTCCTACTCGATTTCATGACCAAGAGATTTTCGCGTACAGGGCTATCACCCACTATGGCCGCACTTTCCAGAGCGTTCCGCTAATCTCAAAGCCACTTAAGGGCTAGTCCCCGTTCGCTCGCCACTACTAAGGGAATCTCGGTTGATTTCTTTTCCTCAGGGTACTTAGATGTTTCAGTTCCCCTGGTTCGCTTCTTAAGCCTATGTATTCAGCTTAAGATACCTAACTTATGTTAGGTGGGTTCCCCCATTCAGACATCTCCGGATCAAAGTCTGTTTGCCGACTCCCCGAAGCTTTTCGCAGGCTACCACGTCTTTCATCGCCTCTGACTGCCAAGGCATCCACCGTATGCGCTTCTTCACTTGACCATATAACCCCAAGCAATCTGGTTATACTGTGAAGACGACATTCGCCGAAAATTCGCGATTAAACTCACAAATTTTACCTTAGCCTGAACAACACCAGTGAAAGTGCTGTCCAGTCTATCTTTCTATCACATACCCAAATTTTTAAAGAACGATCTAATCAAAGACTAGAAATCAACATTCATCACCGTCTTGGTGGAATGCTCATTTCTAAGCTTTCAACAAACAGAAGCAGTAGTGGTGGAGCCAAACGGGATCGAACCGTTGACCTCCTGCGTGCAAGGCAGGCGCTCTCCCAGCTGAGCTATGGCCCCGTATTTCTACAGGCGTTTCCCACACAAAATTGGTGGGTCTGGGCAGATTCGAACTGCCGACCTCACCCTTATCAGGGGTGCGCTCTAACCAACTGAGCTACAGACCCAATTTCG
>NZ_JAGYGK010000039.1:0-2978 GCF_019947395.1 Pseudomonas sp. BF-R-26
GCGTAAGCGTATAGCCAACACACGTTCACATGACTGAAGGTGTGTGGTTCAGTCCGTCGACTGCATCCAGTATTTGCCGTACCCGATCTGTAACGGATATGTCCCCCTCAAGCTTTAAGACACTACAGGTAAGCGCAGACAGCCATTCCTGATGCCTGGCCAAGCTACGTCCAGGGACGCCCCCCTCATCATACTGAGCTGCCCAAGCCAGAAACTCCGGCTTTGCTTGACCGAAGCGTTTTACCTCTCGACGTTTTAGTCTCTCTAATCTGAGTTCAACAGGAAGATAAAGGAACACCACAAGATCAAATTCGCTCTCAAGCGGTTGACCCCAGCCCATTACTGATCCGGCAACCACTGCACGGCCATGAGAGCGCATTTCTTGTAGCAAGCGCTCTCCTCGTTGCGTTTTGTCTGCCAGATGCTGATATGGCGGGTTACTGGGCAGCCACAAAAAATCATCTGCTTCTAGGTGAGTTGTGCTCAGTTCCTTTGCTAAAGCATCCGCTAAGGTCGTGGTGCCGGTACCTGCCGCGCCTGTGATCAAGATGTAACGTGCCGTCTCTTTTGTCATTTTGCTTTCAGCCACTCTAAAACGAGTTTGCCATCTCCGATAAATTAACAGTGCCCCACTGATGCGGCAGCAGTCGAGCGATCTCACTCGCCCGCTGCGTTGGCAACCGCGTCAGAACATCTTTGAGATAGGCATACGGATCATGCCCATTCACTCGCGCCGACTGGATCAAACTCATGATCGCAGCTGCCCGCTTGCCGCTACGAAGCGATCCGGCGAACAACCAGTTGGAGCGTCCAAGCGCCCACGGCCTTATCTGATTTTCGACCGCGTTATTATCGATGGGCACAGCGCCGTCCTCGACATATCGAGTCAGTGCCGTCCAGCGCTTGAGGCTGTAATCCAGAGCTTTAGCGATAGCCGATCCCTCGGGCACAAGATCGCGCTGGGCCATCATCCAGGTATGTAGTGCGTCGATAATGGGTGCCGCTTTTTCCTGACGTATTCGCCAGCGATCTTCGTCGGTCATCTCCCTCGCTTGCCGTTCAATTTCGTACAAGCCGCCAATTGAGTGCAGCGCCTGTTCGGCCAGTTGGCTTTTGTTCGTCGCGTGCAGATCGAAGAACTTGCGGCGTGCATGGGCCATGCAGCCAATTTCGGTGATGCCTTGCTGGAAGCTTGCTTTGTAGCCGGCGAAATCGTCGCAAACCAGCTTGCCGTTCCATTGCCCAAGGAAGTTGCGGGCATGCTCACCCGCACGGCTCGGGCTGAAGTCGTAAACCACTGCTTTAAGTGCCGAAAACGGCGTAGTGCAGTAGGCCCAGACATAAGCACGATGGGTTTTCTTTTCGCCCGGCGCGAGCATCTGCACCGGGGTTTCGTCAGCGTGAATCACGCCTTGGGCAAGTACCGCTTCGCGCAGCGCATCAACCAGGGGCTGGAGCTGCACACCGGTTTGGCCGACCCATTGCGCCAGTGTCGAGCGGGCGATAGCCAGGCCGGCGCGGCCAAAGATTTTCTCTTGCCGGTACAGCGGCAAATGGTCGGCGAATTTGGCCACCATCACGTGAGCCAGCAGACCTGCGGTCGGGATGCCCTTGTCGATTACTTGGGCCGGCACCGGTGCCTGGATCAGTGTTTCGCACTGGCGGCAGGCCCATTTCCCACGCACGTGCTGCTCAACGGTGAACACGCCCGGCGTGTAATCCAGCTTCTCGCTGACGTCCTCGCCGATCCGCTGGAGCTGGCAGCCGCAGGGGCATTGGGTGTTGTCGGGTTCGTGATAAATCACGGTGCGCGGAAACTGCGTAGGCAAAGGAACACGCTTTGGTTGCTTGCGTGGTTCGGCCTGCGCAGCCTGCGGATTCAACGCTTTCAGCTCGGCTTCGATGGCCGCGATGTCGGTATCAAGCAGGTCGTCGAGCAGGCTGCCCTGAGCAGGACTCAATTGCTCACTGCGCTTGGCAAACTTGTTACGTTTGAACCATGCGATTTCGTGGGTGAGTTGCTCGATGATGGTTTGGTCGCGGTCGTTCTTCTTTCCCATCCTGTCGACTTGCTGCCCGAGAGAATCAACCTGCGACAGCAACTGCGCAGCGAATGCACGCAGTTGGTCGGGGGTCATCTGATCGAGATTGGGCGTAGAAATCATGCCTTGGATTTTACCAAAGCAGATCGGCTGCGGCAGCAGGCTCAGGCGTTAATTACCGTCTTTTAAAGGATAGTAATAGCGCCGCCAGCTCCTACGCGCTGCCAAGGCAGGCCCAGCACCAAGGCCTGAAGTTGTTCGGTATCCAGCTGCATCTCACAGCCTTGTCGAATGCCTGGCCAGTGAAACTTGCCCTGGTTCAACCGGCGAGCGGCCAGCCAGACGCCAATCCCGTCATGCACCAGAACCTTCATGCGAGTGGCGCGGCGATTGGCGAACAGATAAGCACAGTGCGGCTTCGCCGCACCGAACACCGCAATCACCCTGGCCAGCGCAGTTTCTGTGCCGGCGCGCATGTCCATAGGCTCCGTGGCAAGCCAGATGGCGTCGATGCGGATCATGGGGTGAGTCCACGGATAAAACGGGCACAGCCTTCGGGATCGGAAGTTGGCCATTTCACTGTGAGCGTTTGCTCGCCAAGCGGCAGTTCAATGGTTGCCGATGCTTCCTCCGACCGTTTGGGGCTGGCTCTTAACGGAACAAAAGCGGGCAACGCTGCTGGTGGCTGGTCTCGGTAAAGCGGCAACCACTTGCGGATCACGTTGGCGTTGATGCCGTGGCTGATGGCCACGCTGGATAGCGTTGCTCCCGGTTGCAGGCATTCCTGAACAACCTGGGCCTTGAAGGGTTTTGGGTAAGAGCTTCGTTGGCGCATGGAAATCCTGACGTTAAGGGCGATCGCGTCCGCTTAAAAATACGCGGACACCATCGCGCTTAATGCTGGAGTTCGGAAGGTGTGTTCCCGGAACGCTTACG
>NZ_JAGYGK010000004.1:0-423143 GCF_019947395.1 Pseudomonas sp. BF-R-26
GGCATGGGGTTATTCAATCAGCAACCCATCGAGCTCGGCCTCGAGGATCGCGCAATGCATCATGGCCTGGGCCAGGTACTTCTTGACCATGCGCTCGCTCACGCCGATCTCGCTGGCGATGAGTCTGTAGGGCATGCCGTGCAGTTGAGCCAGGATAAATGCATCGCTGACCCGCTTGGGCAAGCGCTGCAGCAGGGCGTCCACTTCGTGCAGGGTTTCGACGATGATCGCCCGCTGTTCCGGTGAAGGCTGCAAGGCGGGAGGTCGTGCGGCGAGGGTCTGCAGCCACGCTTGCTCCAACTGCCGACGACGCCAGTGATCGATGCACAAACCGCGAGCAATGGTCGCCAGATAGGAGCGCTCTCGAACGTCGCAGTCGAACGCCTGCGGCCGCTTGAGCACCCGCATGAAGGTGTCATGAGCCAAGTCAGCGGCATCCATCGCATTCCTGAGGCGTCGACGCAACAACTCGTACAGCCATTGGTGGTGGCAGGTATAGAGGTTTTGAACCGAAGAAAAGTCAGCGATTGTCATTGAGAGCACACGTCCATGGCGACCGGCGTCGCGGTGCAAATAAGAATTGGTCGCGATTAAAGCAAATGGCCGGAAGTCTCGCAAATGATATTGGTTTGCTTTTAGGTGGGCCGTAGCAGCTGCCGAGCCTGCGAGGCTGCGTTCGGCTGCGAAGCAGTCGTGAAATCAGATGTCGCGGTGCGCCAGGAATACCGTGCATGTAGGGTTTGCGACGGCTTTGCCGCCGAACGCAGCCTCGCAGGCTCGGCAGCTGCTACGAGCGCGGCGGCAGCGACCGGTGGTCGATGAACATGGCTAGT
Source organism: Pseudomonas sp. BF-R-26 (assembly GCF_019947395.1). Taxonomy (NCBI): domain Bacteria; kingdom Pseudomonadati; phylum Pseudomonadota; class Gammaproteobacteria; order Pseudomonadales; family Pseudomonadaceae; genus Pseudomonas; species Pseudomonas sp. BF-R-26. Next base: position 834 of record NZ_JAGYGK010000004.1, read on the forward strand.
GGGTCAAATTGCGCTTAGCTGTAGGGATAACCCAAGGCGCGCGTAACCGCCGACCTTGTAGGAGCGAAGCTTGTGGCGAGGGGGCTTGCCCCCGTTGGACTGCGAAGCTGTCCTAAAACCTGCAATCTCGTACTGCCAAGCACACCGGTACGCACTGGATTTGCGACTGCTTCGCAGCCGAACGGGGGCAAGCCCCCTCGCCACGAGGCGCCCCTTCAGAACACCGTGAGTCTGAGGAAACCCGCAATGTTGACCCTTAACATCAATGGCAAGGACCAGGAACTGGATGTCCCCGCGGACATGCCGTTGCTCTGGGTGCTGCGCGATGTCGCGCACCTGACGGGCACCAAATTCGGTTGCGGCATGGCCCAGTGTGGCGCTTGCACCGTACACGTCGACGGCGCGCCGCTGCGCTCTTGCATCACGCCCGCCACGGCGGTGGCCCACGGGCAGAAAATTCTCACCATCGAAGGCTTGTCCGCCGATGGCTCGCACCCGGTCCAGCAAGCCTGGGCCGAGCTCGACGTAGTCCAGTGCGGTTATTGCCAGTCGGGGCAGATCATGTCGGCGGCAGCCTTGCTGGCGAAGATCCCCAAACCCACCGACAGCGACATCGACCAGGCGCTGTCCGGCAACATCTGCCGCTGCGGCACCTACCCAAGAATCCGCGCCGCGGTCAAACGCGCCGCCGAGATCGGTTGATACCACGTCGAAGGGAGCTGACCCATGAACAGAATCAACCCTGTCTCGCGTCGCGGTTTTCTCAAGGGCAGCGCAGTGTTGGGCGGTGGTCTGGTGGTGGCTTTTGTCATCCCGGGTGCCAATCGCTTTGCTCTGGGCGCCGAGAATCAAGGAAACGTCTTCGCACCCAATGCCTTTTTACGCATTGGCAACGACAACAGCATCACCGTGCTGCTCGGGCATTCGGAAATGGGCCAGGGCATCTGGACCGGCCTGACCATGTTGATCGCCGAAGAGCTGGACGCCGACTGGTCGAAAATCCGCGTCGAACATGCGCCGGCCTCGGCGGCCGATTATGGCCTGCCGGGGTTTGGCGGGATGCAGATCACCGGCGGTTCGACGTCGACCTGGATGGAGTTCGACCGCTATCGCCAGGCAGGAGCGGCGGCGCGCTTGATGCTGATCGAGGCGGCGGCCAAGCGATTCGACGTGGCGCCTTCGCAGATTCGCACCGAATCGGGCGTGGTCATTGCTGGCGACAAACGCGCCACTTACGGCGAACTGGCGGATGACGCCGCCAAGCTGCCGGTGCCGGATCCGGCGTCGATCAAGTTCAAGGAAGCCAAAGACTGGAAGGTCATCGGCAAACCTACCAAGCGCCTCGACACCCCGGAGAAAATCACCGGGCAGGCGAAGTTCGGCATGGACGTGCAATTCGATGGGTTGATGACGGCGATGGTCGCTCGCCCACCGGTGTTCGGCGGCAGCGTCAAATCCTTTGAAGGCGCCGAGGCACTGGCGGTGCCGGGCGTGCACAAAGTGGTGCAGGTGCCCACGGGTGTCGCGGTGATTGCCGATCATTATTGGGCGGCGAAGCTGGGGCGTGATGCGCTGAAGATCGAATGGGATCTGGGGCCGAACGCCGGACTGGACAGCCAACAGCTGCTGGAAAGCTTTCGTAAACTCGCCGCCACCCCCGGCACTTCCGCCAGTAAGGCCGGGGATGCGACGGCGACGCTGGGCAAAGCGGCGAAGACGATTGAGGCTGAATACAGCGTGCCGTACCTGGCTCACGCGCCGATGGAACCGCTCAATTGCACGGTGAAAATCTCCAAGGACAAATGCGAAATCTGGACCGGCACGCAGTTTCAGACGCTGGATCAGATGATCGCGGGGAAAATCACCGGGCTCAAACCCGAACAGGTCGAGATCCACACCCAATTCCTCGGTGGTGGTTTCGGGCGACGGGCCAATCCGACCTCGGATTTTGTCAGCGAAGCCGTGTACGTCGCCAAGGCGGCGGGCGGGCCGGTGAAAACCGTCTGGGCCCGAGAGGATGACATTCGCGGCGGCTACTACCGCTCGGCGTTCCTGCATCAGGCGCGCATCGGATTGGGTGCCGACGGCATGCCGATGGCCTGGAAGCATGTGCTGGTCGGGCAGTCGATTCTGACGGGCACGTCGTTCGCGGCGACCATGGTCAAGAACGGCGTCGACAAAACCTCCGTCGAAGGCGTGGCCGACAGTCCTTATCTTGTGGGGCTGGCCAATCATCAGGTCGAACTGCATTCACCGCAAACCGGCATCAGCGTGCTGTGGCTGAGGTCGGTGGGGCACACCCACACGGCATTTGTCATGGAGTCGTTGATCGATGAACTGGCAGACGCGGCCGGCAAGGATCCAGTGGAATACCGACGCGCCTTGCTCAAGGCGCATCCACGGCATTTGGGCGTGCTGAATCTGGCGGTGGAGAAAGCCAACTGGAAAGCACCCTTGCCAGACGGTCACGCATTGGGCGTGGCGGTGCATGAGTCCTTCGGCAGTTACGTCGCCCAGGTGGCCGAGGTGTCCCAGGACAATCTGGCGATTCGCGTGCACCGGGTGGTGTGTGCGGTGGATTGCGGCATTGCGGTCAACCCGCAGGGCATCGCCGCGCAGATGGAATCGGGTATCACCTTCGGTCTCGGATTTACCTTGCACAGCAAGCTGACGTTCAAGAACGGTCAGGTGGAACAGTCCAATTATCACGACTATCAGGTCCTGCGCCTGAACGAGATGCCGGTGGTCGAGGTGCATATTGTCCCCAGCAGCGACAAACCCGGCGGCATCGGCGAGGTCGGTGTACCGCCCGTGGCACCGGCCGTGGCGAACGCGGTGTTTGCGTTGACCGGACAGCGCCTGCGGGAACTGCCGTTGCAACTGTCGGGGGTGTGAGATGAGACGACATCTGATTCTGGGCGCGGTGGTGCTGATCGGTCTGAGTGGCTATGCCTCGGACCTGTTCGCTGATGATAAAGAGGCGGTGAAGGCGTTCGACACGGTGCAGAAAGTGTTCCAGAGCCCGCGTTGTCAGAACTGTCATATCCCCGGCGATTCGCCGCTGCAGTTCGATGCCGGTATTCCTCACGCAATGAATGTGGTTCGCGGAATGGACGGCAAGGGCGCGGCCGGTTTGCCGTGTGCTACATGTCACGCTGAAGGCAATCCTCCGGCCAGTTATGGCCTCAACGCGCCACCCGGAGCGCCGCATTGGAGCCTGCCGCCGGCTGCGCACAAAATGGCCTGGATCGGCCTGCCAGCCGACAAGTTGTGCGCGATGATCAAGGACCGATCCAGTAATGGCGATCGTGATTTTGCGGCGCTGATCAAACATGTCAGCGAGGACAAACTGGTGCTCTGGGGCTGGCGCCCGGGTGAGGGACGGGCGCCGGTGCCGGTGCCCCATGACATCTTCGTCACCCAGTTCAAACTCTGGGCCGATGCTGGAGGGCCGTGTCCGGTGGCAGGTAGCTGACCAGCGGCGCATTTATAGGGAGTCATACCGGGTATGAGCGACTCTAACGTTCATATCCATCAAGGAGTGAGTGATGCTAACCCCAGGAAAACCGCTCAAACCCGGCGCTGGCGCAGACATGCGTGCGCCGAATGCCCTCGACAGCGCAGATCGCGATGTACTGCGCGATCTGGCGCGAAAGGCCGAGCAAGCGCTGATGGGCGTGCAGATGGCGAGCATGGATGAATTGACGCTGCTCTCCAATCGTCATGGCTTCGAGGCTTTGGCTCAGTTAGGGCTGGAGGCCTGTCAGCAGTTGGGCAAACCCGCGACCCTGCTGTTCTTCGACCTTGATGACTTCAAACGCATCAATCAGCTGTACGGTCGCGCCGAGGGTGACGATGCCCTGAAAACCTTCGCCGATGTGCTACGCATCGCCTTTCGTGAAAGCGATGTGATCGGCCGGCTCGGCAGCGATGAGTTTGCTGCCTTGCTGACCGGCGCCGACGCCGTGGAAATCGCCGCGATCAGAGCGCGCCTCGAAGAAATACTCGATGAACGCAATGCCACAGCGCATCGTGGCTATGACATTCGCTTCAGTATCGGGCAGATCGAGTTTGATTCTCGGCTGCACCAGACGGCGGAAGACTTGCTGGCTTTGGCCGATAAGGCGCTGTGCGCCCGGCAGTTCGATGCTCGTCATTGTTGAATGGCATCTTGCAAGACCGCTGCAATGTGCTCGGCTGTTCGCAACAGCCGGTCGGGCAGATCATTTGGCGAACAACTGATCGATATTCTTGAACGCCTTGAACTCCAGAGCGTTGCCGCTGGGATCGAAGAGAAACATCGTCGCTTGTTCGCCCACCAATCCCTGAAAGCGGATACCCGGTTCGATGACGAAGCGCGTGCCAAGGGCTTTCAAGCGCTCGGCCAGCGTTTCCCATTCCTCCATCCCCAATACCACACCGAAATGCGGCACCGGTACGTCGTGGCCATCCACGGCGTTGGTATGGGCGGCTTCCTGAGAAGCGTTTTTCGGTGCCAGATGAATCACCAGTTGATGGCCGAAAAAGTTGAAATCGACCCAGTGGTCGCTGGAGCGACCTTCCTCCAGACCGAACACTTCACCATAGAAGCGCCGGGCAGCGGCCAAGTCGTAAACCGGGATAGCCAAGTGAAAAGGGGACAGTTGCATCGGACGTGCCTCGACGGGTTGAGCGTTAAGACCGAGTTTAGTCCTGTGCTTTTTGATTGAAAGACGATAGTTTTTGCGACGAGCTCAAATTATTTCGATCAATCGGAGAGCCGCATGCTGCGGGAACTGAAAACCTTCATTGCCGTGACGCGTCATGGCACGTTCGCAGCGGCAGGCATGCACATCGGCCTGACCCAGTCGGCGGTCAGCGCACAGATCCGTAACCTCGAACAGGCGTTGGGCATTCGCCTGTTCGATCGCACCGGCCGTCAGGCGATTCTCAACGCGGCGGGGCAGCGGGCGTTACCGATGGCTCGGGAAATCCTTGAGACCTTCAACCGCATGGCCGTCAGTGATAGCGTCGGCGAGTTTCGTGGCGAATTGAAGATCGGCGCGGTGGCCACCGTCCAGACCGGGTTGTTGCCGCGCGCGCTGTTACGCCTCAGGCAACAGGCGCCATTGCTGGAGGCGAAGCTGGTGCCGGGGGTATCCCTGAGTCTGTTGAGCCAGGTGGACACCGGCGAAGTGGACCTGGCGATTCTGATCAAGCCGCCGTTTGAATTACCCAAGGAATTGTCGGTGCAAGTCATTCGCCGGGAGCCGTTTGTGCTGATCGTGCCGGCAGACCTTGAGGGTGACGACCCGCTGCAGTTACTCGCCAACCATCCACACGTACGCTACGACCGCAATTCTTTCGGTGGGCGCCTGGTGACTCGCTTTTTACGCGAGCAGCAGATCGATGTGCGGGTGGCTCTGGAGCTGGATGAGCTGGAAGCTATCGTCAAAATGGTCGAATGCGGACTGGGTGTTTCGCTATTGCCCGAGGCAGGGCTTTGGCTTGAGCATGGGGCGAAGGTGCGGATCATCCCGCTGGGTGAGCTGACGTTCTACCGGGAGATCGTGCTGTTGCAGCGTTATAGCCAGCGCACACAACCGATCCAGCAGTTGTTTGCGCGGTGTTTGACACAGATCGACGACTAAACGCTACCCCCTGTGGGAGTAGAGAACACAAAATCTGTGTGCGGCGCGGACTATTGTGGGAGCGGGCTTGCCCGCGATGAGGTCATCACATCCAACATTGATGTTGCCTGATACTCCGCAATCGCGGGCAAGCCCGCTCCCACAGTTGATCGAGTGCGCTGCAAGATTGCAGGCATAAAAAAACCCGCCAATCGGCGGGTTTTTTCATGGCTAACCGAAGATCACTCTTCGATGTTGCCCATGGCGGTGGTGTTGAAGCCGCCGTCTACGTACATGATTTCGCCGCTGATGCCGGACGCCAGGTCCGAGCACAGGAAGGCGCCGGCGTTGCCGACTTCGTCGATGGTGACGTTACGACGCAGCGGGGTTTGCGCTTCGTTGGCGGCCAGCATTTTGCGGAAGTTCTTGATGCCGGAAGCGGCGAGGGTGCGGATCGGGCCAGCCGATACGCAGTTCACGCGGGTGCCGTCCGGGCCCAGGGAGCCAGCCAGGTAACGCACGCCAGCTTCCAAGGAAGCCTTGGCCATGCCCATTACGTTGTAGTTCGGCATGGTGCGCTCGGCGCCCAGGTACGACAGGGTCAGCAGGCTGCCATTGCGGCCTTTCATCATTTCGCGGCCAGCCTTGGCCAGGGCCACGAAGCTGTAGGCGCTGATGTCGTGAGCGATGCGGAAACCTTCACGGGTGGTGGCTTCGGTGAAGTCGCCGTCCAGTTGGTCGCCCGGGGCGAAGCCGACGGAGTGCACGATGCAATCCAGGCCGTCCCACTTCTTGCTCAGTGCTTCGAAGACCTTGGCGATTTCTTCATCGCTGGCCACGTCGCACGGGAAGCACAGCTCAGGGCTCGAACCCCAGCCTTGTGCGAATTCTTCGACACGACCCTTGAGTTTGTCGTTCTGATAAGTGAAGGCAAGCTCAGCGCCCTCGCGATGCATGGCGGCAGCGATGCCGGATGCGATGGACAGCTTGCTGGCGACACCGACGATCAGTACGCGCTTACCGGCGAGAAAACCCATGTGTTGCTCCTCTTTTCAGGTTTATTGCGCAGTGGCTGGTGCCAGAAAAGCGGCTTCCAGCAACTGCTGTGTATACGGATGTTTGGGGGCGGCAAAGATACTTTGCGCGTCTCCCTGTTCGACCACTTGGCCATGCTTGACCACCATCAGCTGGTGGCTCAGCGCTTTGACGACAGCCAGGTCATGGCTGATAAACAAATACGTCAGGTTGTACTTGGTTTGCAGTGAACGTAGCAGCTCCACCACTTGGCGTTGCACGGTGCGGTCGAGGGCCGAAGTCGGCTCGTCCAGCAGAATCAACGCCGGTTTTAGCACTAATGCCCGGGCAATGGCGATTCTTTGCCGTTGCCCACCGGAAAATTCGTGGGGGTAGCGGTGCCGGGTTTCCGGGTCCAGACCTACCTCCTTGAGTGCCGCAATAATCGCTTGTTCCTGTTCTGCCTCGGTGCCCATCTTGTGGATCCGCAGGCCTTCGCCGACGATCTGGCTCACGCACATCCGTGGGCTCAGGCTGCCGAACGGGTCCTGGAACACCACCTGCATCTCCCGCCGCAGCGGTCGAACTTCACTCTGCGTCAGGCAGTCTAGCTGCTTGCCTTCAAAACGGATGGTGCCTTTGCTACCGATCAGCCGCAATATTGCCAGGCCGAGCGTCGATTTGCCGGAACCGCTTTCTCCCACAATCCCCAGAGTCTGGCCTTGGGGCAGGCTGAAATTGATCCCGTCTACCGCTTTGATATGGTCCACGGTCTTTTTCAGAAAGCCTTTCTTGATCGGGAACCAGACTTTCAGGTCCTCGACCTGCAGCAACGGCGGGCCAATCACATTGGTCGCCGGCTTGCCGCTGGGCTCCGCTGCCAGCAGTTCCCGCGTGTACGGATGCTGCGGCGCGCGGAACAATTCTTCGCACGATGCCTGTTCGACGATGCAACCGCGCTGCATGACACATACGCGATGCGCAATTCTTCGTACAAGGTTCAAATCATGACTGATCAGTAACAACGCCATGCCCAGACGGGCCTGCAATTCCTTCAGCAGTTCGAGAATTTTCAGTTGAACGGTCACGTCCAGCGCTGTGGTCGGTTCGTCGGCGATCAGCAATTCCGGCTCATTGGCCAGGGCCATCGCGATCATTACCCGCTGGCGCTGGCCGCCGGACAATTCGTGGGGCAGGGCCTTGAGACGCTTCTCCGGTTCGGGGATGCCGACCATTTCCAGCAGTTCCAGCGTGCGCTTGGTCGCGACTTTGCCGGTCAGGCCTTTGTGGATGCCCAACACCTCGTTGATCTGCTTCTCGATCGAATGCAGCGGATTGAGCGAGGTCATCGGCTCTTGAAAGATCATCGCAATCCGGTTGCCGCGGATGTGGCGGATGGTTTTCTCTTTCAGATCCAGCAGATTCCGGTCGGAATAAGTGATGGTGCCGGATGGGTGCCGGGCCAGCGGGTAGGGCAGCAGTCGCAGGATCGAGTGGGCGGTCACCGATTTGCCGGAGCCGCTTTCACCCACCAGCGCCAGGGTTTCGCCGCGCTTGATATCGAAGCTGACGCCCTCGACCACCCGCTGAACGCGTTCGCCGACGATAAATTCGACGGCCAGGTCGCGCACTTCGATCAGATTGTCCTGATTCATTTCACTTCCTCGGGTCGAAGGCATCGCGAGCGGACTCGCCGATGAACACCAGCAAACTCAACATCAGCGCCAGCACCGCAAACGCACTCATACCGAGCCACGGCGCTTGCAGATTGGATTTGCCCTGGGCCACCAGTTCACCCAGGGACGGCGCGCCCGGCGGCAAGCCGAAGCCAAGGAAGTCCAGGGCGGTCAGGGTGCCGATGGCTCCGGTCAGGATGAACGGCATGAAGGTCATGGTCGAGACCATGGCGTTGGGCAGGATGTGGCGGAACATGATCGCACCATTTTGCATGCCCAGCGCACGGGCCGCGCGCACGTATTCCAGGTTACGACCGCGCAGGAACTCGGCGCGCACCACATCCACCAGGCTCATCCACGAGAACAGCAGCATGATCCCCAGCAGCCACCAGAAATTCGGCTGCACGAAACTGGCCAGAATGATCAGCAGGTACAGCACCGGCAACCCGGACCAGATCTCCAGAAAACGCTGCCCGGCCAGATCGACCCAGCCACCATAAAAACCCTGCAAGGCCCCGGCGATCACGCCGATGATCGAACTGAGAATGGTCAGCGTCAAAGCAAACAGCACCGAAATCCGGAAGCCATAAATCACCCGGGCCAGCACATCGCGGCCCTGATCGTCGGTGCCCAGCAGATTGTCGGCCGAGGGCGGCGCGGGGGCCGGGACTTTCAGGTCGTAGTTGATGCTCTGGTAGCTGTAGGGGATCGGTGCCCACAAGACCCAGGCGTCCTTGGCCTTGAGCAGTTCGCGGATGTACGGGCTCTTGTAGTTGGCTTCCAGCGGGAATTCGCCGCCGAACGCGGTTTCCGGGTAGCGCTTGAGTGCCGGGAAATACCAGGCGTTGTCGTAGTGCACCACCAGCGGTTTGTCGTTGGCGATCAGCTCGGCACCGAGGCTTGCGCCGAACAGAATCAGAAACAGCCACAGCGACCACCAGCCACGCTTGTTGGCCTTGAACAGTTCGAAGCGTCGGCGATTGAGAGGGGACAGGTTCATCTCAATGCTCCCGGCTTTCGAAGTCGATGCGCGGATCGACAAAGGTGTAAGTGAGGTCGCCGATCAGTTTCACCACCAGCCCCAGCAGGGTGAAGATGAACAGCGTGCCGAAAACCACCGGGTAGTCGCGGTTGATCGCTGCTTCAAAACTCATCAGGCCGAGGCCGTCGAGGGAGAAAATCACTTCCACCAGCAAGGAACCGGTGAAGAAGATCCCGATGAATGCCGAAGGGAAACCGGCGATCACCAGCAACATGGCGTTGCGAAACACATGGCCGTACAGCACGCGATGGCGGGTCAGGCCCTTGGCCTTGGCGGTGACCACGTATTGCTTGTTGATTTCATCGAGGAAGCTGTTCTTGGTCAGCAGCGTCATGGTTGCGAAGTTGCCGATTACCAGTGCGGTCACCGGCAGTGCCAGGTGCCAGAAGTAATCGAGGATCTTGCCGCCGGTGCTGAGCTCATCGAAGTTGTTCGAGGTCAGGCCTCGCAACGGAAACCAGTCGAAATAGCTGCCGCCGGCGAACACCACAATCAGCAGGATGGCGAACAGGAACGCCGGGATCGCGTAACCGACGATGATCGCCGAACTGGTCCAGACGTCGAAGTGGCTGCCGTGTCGCGTCGCCTTGGCGATCCCCAGCGGGATCGACACCAGGTACATGATCAGCGTGCTCCACAGCCCCAGGGAGATCGACACCGGCATCTTTTCCTTGATCAGGTCGATGACCTTGGCGTCACGAAAGAAGCTGTCGCCGAAATCCAGGGTGGCGTAGTTCTTGATCATGATCCACAAACGTTCCGGCGCCGATTTGTCGAAGCCGTACATGTGCTCGATTTCCTTGACCAGCGCCGGGTCCAGGCCTTGCGCCCCACGATAGGCAGAACCAGCCACCGACACTTCGGCACCGCCGCCGGCAATGCGGCTGGTGGCGCCTTCGAAGCCTTCGAGCTTGGCGATCATCTGTTCCACCGGCCCACCGGGGGCCGCCTGGATGATCACGAAGTTGATCAGCAGAATGCCGAGCAGGGTCGGGATGATCAGCAGCAGTCGCCGAAAAATATACGCCAGCATCTGATTACTCCGTGCCCGCAGGGTCGGCTTGCAGTTTGGTTTCGACTTCTATCGGCAATGTCGCGTTGGGCTTGACCCACCAGGTATTGATGCCGATGTCATATTTGGGCGAAACCTGCGGGTGGCCGATGTGGCTCCAGTACGCCACGCGCCAGGTCTTGATGTGCCAGTTGGGGATCACGTAATAGCCCCATTGCAGCACCCGGTCCAGCGCCCGGGCATGGGCCACCAGGCTTTGCCGCGAATCGGCGTTGATCAGCTGCTCGACCAGTTGGTCCACCACCGGGTCTTTCAAGCCCATGGAGTTGCGACTGCCGGGTTTGTCGGCTGCGTCGGTCATCCAGAACTCACGCTGTTCATTACCCGGCGAGTTGGACTGCGGGAAGCTGCCGACGATCATGTCGAAGTCCCGGGAGCGCACGCGGTTGATGTATTGCGAGACATCGACGCGACGGATTACCAGGTCGATACCCAGGTCGCTGAGGTTGCGCTTGAACGGCAACAGTACCCGCTCGAACTCGGTCTGGGCCAGCAGGAACTCGATGGTCACCGGTTTGCCGGTGGCGTCGACCATCTTGTCGTCGACGATCCGCCAGCCGGCCTCTTGCAGCAGTTGATAGGCCTTGCGCTGTTGGGTGCGGATCATGCCGCTGGCGTCGGTCACTGGGTTCTGGAACGCTTCGCTGAACACTTGCTCGGGAATCTTGCCGCGGAATGGGTCGAGGATCGCCAGTTGATCGGCGTCCGGTAGGCCAGTGGCAGCCATTTCCGAGTTTTCAAAGTAACTTCGGGTGCGCGCGTAGGCACCGTTGAACAATTGCTTGTTGGTCCATTCGAAGTCCAGCAACAGGGTCAGTGCCTGGCGCACGCGCACATCCTGAAACACCGGACGGCGCAGGTTGAACACGAAGCCTTGCATGCCAGTGGGGTTGCCGTTCGGGATTTCTTCCTTGATCAGCCGACCTTCGGTCACCGCCGGAATGTTGTAGGCCTTGGCCCAGTTTTTCGCGGCCGATTCCAGCCAGTAGTCGAACTGACCGGCCTTGAGCGCTTCCAGCGCGACGGTGTTGTCGCGGTAGTAGTCGGTGGTCAGCACGTCGAAGTTGTAGAAGCCGCGATTGACCGGCAGGTCCTTGCCCCAGTAATCCTTAACCCGCTCATAGCGCACCGAGCGTCCGGCCTTCACTTCACTGACTTTGTACGGGCCGCTGCCCAGCGGCAATTCCAGGTTGCCCTTGTTGAAGTCGCGGGTGGCCCACCAATGCTTGGGCAGTACTGGCAACTGACCGAGGATCAGCGGCAACTCACGGTTGTTTTTATGCTTGAACTTGAACAGCACTTTGAGCGGGTCTTCGGCGACCACTTCTTCAACGTCGCTGTAATAGCCGCGGAAGAGCGGGGCGCCGTCCTTGATCAGGGTCTGGAAGCTGAACACCACGTCTTCGGCACGTATCGGGTGACCATCGTGGAAGCGTGCTTCGGGACGCAGGTAGAAACGCACCCAGCTGTTGTCCGGGGCTTTTTCGATTTTGCCGGCGATCAGGCCGTATTCGGTAAACGGTTCATCCAGACCCTGTTTGGCCAGGGTGTCGTAGATCATGCTGATGTCGTCGGCCGGCACGCCTTTGTTGATGAACGGGTTGAGGCTGTCGAAGCCGCCGAACCCGGCCTGGCGGAAGATCCCGCCCTTGGGTGCGTCGGGGTTTACGTAATCGAAATGTTTGAAATCGGCCGGGTATTTCGGCGGCTCGTTGTACAGGGTCAGGGCATGTTGCGGGGCGGCACAGGCCAGCCCGGCGAACAACAGACCGCTGGCCTGCAAGAGCAGGGCGCGTACGGGTTTCATCGATCTTTCTCCGAAGATTTCAACCACCACGCGCTCAGGCCCAGGGTGTAGGGCGGCGTGGTGACGAAGGCGAACCGGTTGCGGTAGGCCAGGCGGTGATAATTGAGGTACCAGTTGGGAATGATGTAGTGCTGCCACAGCAGCACCCGGTCGAGCGCCTTGCCGGCGGCGACTTGTGCATCGCGGGTCTGGGCGGCGAGCAGTTGTTCGAGCAAATGGTCGACTATCGGGTTGGCGATACCGGCGTAGTTCTTGCTGCCCTTGACCCCGACCTGGCTGGAGTGGAAGTACTGCCATTGTTCCAGACCCGGGCTCAGGGTCTGGTTGAGGGTCATCAGGATCATGTCGAAATCGAACTGATCGAGGCGCTGTTTGTACTGGGCACGATCGACCGTGCGCAGCCGTGCGTCGATGCCGATGCTGGCGAGGTTCTCGACGTAAGGCTGAAGGATGCGCTCCAGGTTCGGGTTGACCAACAGAATCTCGAAACGCAACGGTTGGCCGATGGTGTTCTGTAGCCGCTGACCGTTGAGCTTCCAGCCGGCCTCGGCGAGCAGTTCCAGGGCCTTGCGCATGGTTTCCCGCGGAATGCCGCGGCCTTCGGTCTGCGGCAGGCTGAACGGCTCGGTGAGCAGCTTGGCGGGCAACTGATCGCGATAGGGCTTGAGCAATAGCCACTCATGACCGACCGGTAGCCCGGTGGCGGAGAACTCGCTGTTGGGGTAATAGCTCATGGCGCGCTTGTAGGCGCCGCTGAACAGCGTGCGGTTGGTCCACTCGAAGTCGAACATCAGCCCCAGCGCTTCGCGGACCTTGGCCTCGGCGAAAGCTGGTCGCCGGGTATTCATGAACAGGCCCTGGCTCTGGGTCGGGATCTGATGCGCGATTTGCGCCTTGATCACCTCGCCACGGCGCACGGCGGGGAAGTTGTATCCGTTGGCCCAGTTCTTTGCCTGGTGCTCGATGTAGATGTCGAACTCACCGGCCTTGAACGCTTCGAAAGCCACGTCGCTGTCACGGTAGAACTCGACTTCCATGCGATCGACGTTGTACTTGCCGCGATTGACCGGCAGGTCTTTGCCCCAATAATCCTTGACCCGTTCGAAGACGATCTGCCGCCCGGGCGTTACCGAGGTGATGCGATACGGCCCACTGCCCAATGGCGGTTCGAAGGTGGTGGCCTTGAAATCGCGACCTTCCCAGTAATGCTGAGGCAACACCGGCAACTCGCCCAGGCGCAGGATCAGCAGCGGATTACCGGCGCGCTTGAAGACGAAGCGGATGCGCCGTGGGTTGAGGATATCCACCCGCGACACTTCCTGAAGGTTGGTGCGGTATTGCGGATGACCTTCCTTGAGCAGCAGACGGTAAGAGAACGCCACGTCGTAAGCGGTAATCGGCGTGCCATCGTGGAAACGCGCTTCGGGGCGCAGGTTGAACACCACCCAGCTGCGGTCTTCGCTGTATTCCACCGATTGGGCGATCAGGCCGTAACTGGAGGTCGGCTCATCGCCGGACGGCGCGTATTGGCCGGTGCCGACCATCAACGGTTCATTGAGTTCGTTGATGCCGTATTGCAGGAAGTTGCCGGTGGAAACCGGGCTCGAGCCTTTGAATGTGTAAGGGTTGAGCGTATCGAAGGTGCCAAACGCCATCACCCGCAACGTACCGCCCTTGGGCGCTTGCGGGTTGACCCAGTCGAAGTGGGTAAATCTGGCCGGGTACTTGAGCGTGCCGAACTGCGCATAACCATGGCTTTCGCTGATCGTCGCGCTTGCGGGGGAGCTCAAGGCCAGGCTGATCAGGAGCAGAAGGAGGGGACGCTTCAAGTCAGAGATCCGATCCAGGCGGCTTGGGCTTTGTGGGCCGTACAGTAACAGCTTGTATCGACAGGAAAAAGACGGGGGGTTAATGCGGGCGTAATGCTGAAGCGGGTCGAAAAAAAAGATCGCAGCCTGCGGCAGCTCCTACACCGATCATGTACACCCAAGATTGATCGGATGTACGCATTATCTGTAGGAGCTGCCGAAGGCTGCGATCTTTTCGGCATCACATCAATTCTAATTCGGCGAAGCAACCGTCAGCATCTGCCCCGGCTTCAGCGCCTGGCCAACCCGAGGGTTCCAGCGCTTGAGGTGCTGCATTTCAACGTTGAAGCGTTTGGCGACCATGTACAGCGAGTCGCCTTGCTTGACCTTGTACTGGGTCTGTTGCGTCTTGTTGGTTACCTTGCCGTTGGTCTTGCTGTTCGCCGCGACCACGGTGTTGACGCGCCCGGATTTTCGTTTGGTGGTGTCCTGCATCACCAAAGTCTGGCCGACCTTGAGGTTCTTGCCGTTCAGCTTGTTCCAGCGTTGCAGGTCTTTGACGTCGACCTTGTTGGCCTTGGCAATGGTGCCCAGGTTGTCGCCGCGCTTGACCCGATAGGCGCGCTTGAGGCTGGCGATTTCGCTGTCGTCTGCCCCTTCGAACACCGGCTTGAACGATCGCTGACTGATCAGCTCGTCAGGACGCATGGTCGACAGGCTGGCGGTCAGCAGTTGCGCCTTGGACGTTGGCACCAGCAGATGCTGGGGGCCGTCGATGGTGGTGCGCTGCTTGAAGGCCGGGTTGAGCTGGAACAGTTCGTCTTCGTCGATGTTGGCCACCGCGGCAACCTTGGACAGGTCCATGCGCTGGTTGATTTCGACGACCTGGAAGTACGGTTCGTTGGCGATCGGGTTGAGGTTCACGCCATAGGCTTCGGGCGCCAGGACCACTTGCGACAACGCCAGCAGTTTAGGCACATAGGCCTGGGTTTCCGCTGGCAGCGGCAGGTTCCAGTAGTCGGTCGGCAGGCCGAGTCGTTCGTTGCGCTCGATGGCCCGGCTGACCGTACCTTCGCCGGCGTTGTAGGCCGCCAGCGCCAGCAGCCAGTCACCGTTGAACATGTCGTGCAGGCGGGTCAAGTAATCCATGGCCGCGGTGGTCGAGGCGGTGATATCGCGCCGGCCATCATAAAAGCGGGTCTGACGCAGGTTGAAGTAACGCCCGGTGGAAGGAATGAATTGCCAAAGACCCACCGCGTTGGCCCGGGAATAGGCCATCGGGTTGTAGGCGCTTTCAATCACCGGCAACAGCGCCAGTTCCAGCGGCATGTTGCGTTCTTCAAGGCGTTCGACGATGTAGTGAATGTAGAGGCTGCCGCGTTCGCCGGCATTTTCGAGGAAGGACGGGTTACTGGCGAACCACAGGCGCTGTTGCTCGATGCGCGGGTTGACGCCCAGGTTGTCCTGCAACTGGAAGCCCTGGCGCATGCGCTCCCAGACGTCCTGTGGAATTTGTGGTGTTGGTTTTTCGCTGAGCCAGATGGGTTTTTGCTTGGCTCGAGCGGCAATATTCGGAGTGTGTGTCGCTTCGGTCTGCGGCACATGGCTGGAACAGCCCGCCAAAGTGGCGGACACAGCCACCGCAATGGCTTGAGCCAAGCGGGTCAATGCGTCTGAATTGATGGCTTTACGAATAGGTGACGACATTGGCTGGAAGTAAGTTCCGGGCAAAAATGTCGGGCGATTCTAGAAAGCGCACCCCCTGCGGTCAACCATTCAGAATTTTTGTATTATCAAGCAGCCTCCCTAGAACGTATCTTTCCAAGCTCGAAGAGCAGCAAAAACCGCACTCGGAGCCCGGTTATCGGGTCCGTTCCGTTCGTCCACTTTTTCTTTAACGGATGTTTCTCCGGTACGCAAAAACGGATTGGTGCGCTTTTCCAGTGCCAGCGTCGAAGGCAACGTCATGATTCCGGCGTCGCGTTGCCGGGTGACTTTGGCCAGTCGTTCGAGGGTATCGGGGTTGTTCGGTTCGACCGCTGCGGCGAACTTCAGATTGCTCAGGGTGTACTCGTGAGTGCAGTAGACCAGCGTGTCTTCGGGGAGCGCTGCGAGGCGGCTCAGCGAGTGATGCATTTGCTCGGGCGTGCCTTCGAATAACCGTCCGCAACCGGCAGCGAACAGGGTGTCGCCGCAAAACAAATGACCCTGGTGATAAAAGGCGATGTGCCCCAGGGTATGGCCCGGCACCTGGATGACGTCGAAGTCCCAGTCCAGCACGTTGATGCGGTCATTGTCCTTGAGCGCCACGTCCCGCGCCGGGATGCTTTCGCTGGCCGGGCCGTAGACTGTCGCGTCTGTCGCTTTTTTCAGCCGCTCGACGCCGCCGACATGGTCATGATGGTGATGAGTGATCAAAATATCGCTTAACACCCAACCCGGGTGTGCCGCGAGCCAGGCTTGTACTGGCGCGGCATCGCCCGGATCGACCACGGCGCAGCGCTGGGTGCTGTGGTCTTGTAACAACCAGATGTAGTTGTCGGTGAAGGCGGGCAGGGCACTGATCTGTATCATCGTCGGATTCGCCAAGCGGAAAACATTGGCGCATCTTAGAACTTCCTGGCGCGTTGGAGAATGCAATGACCGATAAAGCGTTCGCTCAGGCCGATCCTGAGTGGCTGACATTGATCAGCGCGGCCCGTGAATGGCTGTCCGGGCCCATCGGGCAATTTCTGCTGGACGAAGAACGGCGCATGCTCGAAGACGAGTTGGGGCGCTTCTTCGGCGGCTACCTGGTGCATTACGGCCCTTCGGCGCAGACACCGCCGTCGGCGCCGCAGGTCCAGCGCAATGTGCGGCTCGGTGCGCCGTTGCCGGGGGTCGAGATCGTCTGCGAAGAGCAGGCCTGGCCTTTGAGCGAGCACGCCGCCGATGTGGTGGTGTTGCAGCACGGGCTGGATTTCTGCCTGTCACCCCACGGTTTGCTGCGCGAAGCGGCGAGCAGTGTTCGGCCTGGCGGGCATCTGCTGATTGTCGGAATCAACCCCTGGAGCAGCTGGGGCCTGCGTCATGTGTTCGCTCATGACGCCTTGCGCAAGGCCCGTTGCATTTCGCCGTCGCGGGTTGGCGATTGGCTGAACCTGCTGGGCTTCGCGCTGGAGAAACGCCGCTTCGGGTGCTATCGTCCGCCGCTTGCGTCACCTGCCTGGCAAGCCCGTCTGGCCGGTTGGGAGCGCAAGGCCGGTGACTGGCAATTGTCGGGTGGTGGCTTCTATTTATTGGTCGCGCGCAAGATCGTGGTGGGCTTGCGGCCGGTGCGCCAGGAACGGCGCGAACCGATGGGCAAGCTGATTCCATTGCCGATGGCCAAGGTCAACCGTCGTCACCTCGAACCGTAATACACATTTTATTTTCCCGGCCGGGTTCGCCCCGGCCTCGGGCATCGTCGGTCACCGATCGGCGAGCCACCGCATTTTCTGGATAGATTGGCATGAGCGATAGCGTAGAACTCTTCACCGATGGCGCCTGTAAGGGCAACCCTGGTCCGGGCGGCTGGGGTGCGTTGCTGGTGTGCAAGGGCGTTGAAAAAGAACTCTGGGGCGGCGAAGCCAACACCACCAACAACCGCATGGAGTTGATGGGCGCGATCCGTGGCCTGGAAGAACTCAAGCGCTCCTGCGACGTACTGCTGGTGACCGACTCCCAATACGTGATGAAAGGCATCAACGAGTGGATGGCCAACTGGAAGAAACGCGGCTGGAAAACCGCGGCCAAGGAACCGGTGAAAAACGCCGATCTGTGGAAACTGCTCGACGAGCAGGTCAACCGCCACAACGTCACCTGGAAATGGGTGCGCGGGCACATCGGCCATCACGGCAACGAACGGGCCGACCAACTGGCCAACCGCGGCGTTGATGAAGTGCGTGGGTACAAACAAGCCTAGACCCTTCACTGATCGTTCCCACGCAGAGCGTGGGATCAGGGGGAGCGAGCCTGCTCGCGATGGGGGCTACACGGCGTATCTGAAAGACCCCCCGAGCGTGTTAACATCGCCGCTTTTGCACGATTGACCCGTTGAGAGCTGAGCACTGATGGCCACCAGATCCGTTGTACTCGATACCGAAACCACCGGCATGCCGGTGACCGACGGCCACCGGATTATCGAAATCGGTTGTGTCGAGTTGATCGGTCGGCGCCTGACCGGCCGGCATTTCCACGTTTACCTGCAACCGGATCGCGAAAGTGACGAAGGCGCCATCGGCGTCCACGGCATCACTAACGAATTCCTGGTGGGCAAGCCGCGTTTCACTGAAGTGGCCGATGAGTTCTTCGAGTTCATCAAGGGCGCGCAGCTGATCATCCATAACGCGGCGTTCGACGTTGGCTTCATCAACAACGAATTCGCCCTGATGGGCCATCACGATCGGGCGGACATCACGCAACACTGCTCGATCCTCGACACCCTGATGATGGCCCGGGAACGTCACCCGGGGCAGCGCAACAGCCTCGATGCCTTGTGCAAACGCTATGGCGTCGACAACTCCGGCCGTGAACTGCACGGCGCCTTGCTCGACTCCGAGATTCTCGCCGACGTTTACCTGACCATGACCGGCGGCCAGACCAGTCTGTCGCTGGCCGGTAACGCGTCCGATGGCAATGGTTCAGGTGAAGGCGCGGACAACTCCGCCACCGAAATCCGTCGTCTGCCGGCTGATCGTCAGCCAATCCGGATCATCCGTGCCAGTGAAGAAGATCTGGCCCAGCACATTGCGCGCCTTGAAGCCATCGCCAAATCCGCCGGCGCTCCGTCGCTGTGGCAGCAATTGGCTGAGGCCAAGGCCCAGGCCTGAAGGCCTAAAAGATCGCAGCCTTCGGCAGCTCCTACAGGATCGGGGGGGCTTGATTTGATGGTCAACACGGTTGGCGTAGGAGCTGCCGCAGGCTGCGATCTTTTGATCTTCACAAACGCACCCAACGCCCCACTTCAGGGCATCCCGCTCGCCACATGCGCTCCAACCCTCTACCCTGAGGTTATTGGCAGGCCACGGTCTGCCGCCTCAGGACACCGAGCCTCATGTATAAAGATTTGAAATTCCCGGTCCTGATCGTCCACCGCGACATCAAAGCCGACACCGTTGCCGGTGATCGTGTGCGTGGCATCGCCCGGGAGCTTGAGCAGGAAGGCTTCAGCATCGTCTCGGCGGTCGATTACAACGAAGGGCGTCTGGTCGCCTCGACTCATCACGGCCTCTCTTGCATGTTGATTGCCGCCGAAGACGCCAGCACCAATGCTCATCTTCTGCATAACATGGCGGAGCTGATCCGCCTGGCACGGGTTCGGGCGCCGGACCTGCCGATCTTTGCCTTGGGCGAGCAGGTGACCCTGGAAAATGCCCCCGCCGATGCCATGGCGGAGCTCAATCAGCTGCGCGGCATTCTTTATTTGTTCGAAGACACCGTGCCATTCCTCGCCCGTCAGGTCGCTCGCGCGGCGCGTAAATATCTGGACGGACTGTTGCCGCCGTTCTTCAAGGCGCTGGTGCAGCACACCGCCGACTCCAATTATTCCTGGCACACCCCCGGCCATGGCGGCGGCGTGGCGTATCACAAGAGCCCGGTAGGGCAGGCGTTTCACCAGTTTTTCGGGGAAAACACGCTGCGTTCGGATTTGTCGGTGTCGGTGCCGGAACTCGGTTCCCTGCTCGATCACACCGGCCCGCTAGCCGAGGCGGAAGCGAGAGCAGCGCGCAATTTCGGCGCTGATCACACCTTTTTCGTGATCAATGGCACCTCGACCGCCAACAAGATCGTCTGGCATTCCATGGTGGCCCGCGATGATCTGGTACTGGTGGATCGCAACTGTCACAAGTCGGTGCTGCACTCGATCATCATGACCGGCGCGATTCCGCTGTACCTGTGCCCGGAGCGCAATGAGCTGGGGATTATCGGGCCGATTCCGTTGAGCGAATTCAGCCGCGAATCGATCCAGGCCAAGATCGACGCCAGCCCGCTGACCCAGGGCCGCGAGCCCAAGGTCAAGTTGGCGGTGGTAACCAACTCGACTTACGACGGCCTGTGTTACAACGCCGAGCTGATCAAGCAGAGCCTGGGCAACAGCGTCGAGGTGCTGCATTTCGACGAGGCCTGGTACGCCTACGCGGCGTTCCACGAGTTCTTCGCCGGCCGTTACGGCATGGGCACCTCTCGTAGCGAAGACAGCCCGCTGGTGTTCACAACGCACTCAACGCACAAACTACTGGCGGCGTTCAGCCAGGCGTCGATGATTCATGTTCAGGACGGCGGCGCGCGGCAGCTGGATCGCGACCGTTTCAACGAAGCGTTCATGATGCACATCTCGACCTCGCCGCAATACAGCATCATCGCCTCGCTGGACGTAGCGTCGGCGATGATGGAAGGACCAGCCGGTCGTTCGCTGTTGCAGGAAATGTTCGATGAGGCCCTGAGCTTTCGCCGGGCCCTGGCCAATCTGCGTCAGCACATCGCCGCCGACGACTGGTGGTTTTCCATCTGGCAACCGCCCTCGGCCGAAGGTATCGAGCAGGTGGTCACCAAAGACTGGCTGCTGCAACCCGACGCCGATTGGCACGGCTTTGGCGGCGTGACCGACGACTACGTGCTGCTCGATCCGATCAAGGTCACGCTGGTGATGCCGGGTCTGACGGCGGGCGGTGCCCTGAGTGCGCGGGGGATTCCGGCGGCGGTGGTCAGCAAATTCCTCTGGGAACGTGGGCTGGTCGTGGAAAAGACCGGGCTGTATTCGTTCCTGGTGCTGTTCTCCATGGGCATCACCAAGGGCAAATGGAGCACGTTGCTGACCGAGTTGCTGGAGTTCAAGCGCAGTTACGACGCCAATGTCAGCCTGGCCACCTGCCTGCCGTGCGTGGCACAACACAATATTGCCCGTTACCAAGGCATGGGTTTGCGCGATCTGTGTGATCAATTGCACGCCTGTTATCGCAGCAATGCCACGGCCAAACACCTCAAACGCATGTACACCGTACTGCCGGAAGTCGCGATGAAGCCGGCGGACGCCTATGATCAATTGGTACGCGGGGAGGTTGAGGCTGTTTCGATCGATGCTCTGGACGGGCGGATCGCAGCGGTAATGCTGGTGCCATACCCGCCGGGGATCCCGTTGATCATGCCCGGCGAGCGTTTCACCGAGTCGACCCGTTCGATCATCGATTACCTGAAGTTTGCCCGTACGTTCGACAGTAGTTTCCCCGGATTTGTCGCCGATGTGCATGGCTTGCAACACGAAGACGAGGGCAATGGACGGCACTACACCGTCGATTGCATCAAGGAATGAGGACCTTTCCGAGTATGCAACCAGTCATGAATCCCAAACACCCAGGCCTCTCGGTGCGTGTCGCCGATGAGGGGTTTGCGGCTTATATCTGGGGCAGTGATTTCAGTTTTGAAGTCGCCGCCTATGGTGCCGCGCAAATCGGCAAGCCGGTGGCGCAGTGGCCGGTGACGCCCATCACCCCGTATCGCAAGTGTTATGGCATCGATCCCGAGGAATTCAGCAGTTTTCACGATGCCGCTGACAGCGCGATTTTCATGGCTTATCTGGATGACGAGCCGGTGGGTCATTTGGTGGTCAGCACCAACTGGAACGGCTTCGCCCATATCGACGAATTGGCGGTGCATGCTCCGGCGCGCCGTCATGGCGTGGCCAAGTCTCTACTGGATGTGGCGCAGTTCTGGAGTCGCAAGAAAAAACTGCCGGGCATCATGCTGGAAACCCAGAACAACAACCTGGGCGCCTGTCGGCTTTATGAGCGCTGTGGCTATGTGGTCGGCGGGATCGATCATCTGCGCTACCGCGGGATCGATCCGAACACCGCTGAGGTGGCGCTGTTCTGGTATCGCCTGTTCGATAATCCGCTGGAAAACCCGCTCAGCTCGCCAACATCGCCACGGCTTGTTCCGTAACGATGTCCAGCAGCGCCTGAACCGCCGAAGAGGGCTCGGCGGTCTTGAGGCTCAAGGCATACACGCTGATCGGCACGGCAGGCGCCAGGGGGCAGGCATCGAGCCCGGCCGATTTGGCGCCGAGGGCGGTAAACGGGTCGACGATCGCCAGGCCTTCACCGGCCTCGACCATGCTGCGCATCATTTGATGAGTCTGAACCCGGGTCTGGATGACCGGGGCAGGGCGCAGCGCATGCAGCTTGTTGTCCAGCGCCGGGCTTAACGGATCGTGACCTTCCAGGCCAACCATCGACTGGCCGGCCAGGTCCTGCAGTGAAATGTACTTCTGTTTCGGTTGCAGCCAGCCATGGGGCGCCAGCAGCTGGAGCTTGCCTTGAGCGATGACCTGGCAATGGATATCGGCGTGGTCCGGGTCATGCAGGCTCAGGCCCAGATCGCTTTCACGCAGCAGCAGGCTTCTGACAATCTCGCGGGTCGGCTGGCTCAGGAGGGTGCAAGGTGCGTCGGGGAGGCGTCGGCGCAGGGCCGCGATGCTGTGTGGCAACAGTTGTTGTGCCAACGGCGGGGTGCAGATGATTCGCAGGGGCGGGGCCAAATATTGCTTGAGGCTGCTGGCCAGTCGCTGGACCGGCTCGAGGGCTTCGTAGACGTGGGCGAACTCGACCTGCAGCTCCCGCGCCTCGCGCGTGGCTTGCAGGCGACCACGCACGCTGGCAAACAGCATGAAACCCAACTGATCCTCGGCATCACGCAGGGTGCGTTCAACCTCGGCCACCGGCAGCTGCAGCCATTCGGCGGCGGTGCCCAGGTGACCGGTCTGCAGGAGCGCCTGGATCACTTCGATATGACGTAAACGCATGCGTGAAGTCCATGTTCAGCAGGTGAGGGAGTCAGTTACTGAATCCTAACTCAAGTGCGCGCATATGACTTCTGCTCATAACAGCGGGTTATGAGGCCACGTTCGTTTCAGGTTCGCGAGTGAGGGTGACGCCTGATTGCACCAGCACAAATTCGTTGTCGTCGAGTTTGTTGAGCCGGTCGCCAATGGCCAGCTTATAGGTGGTGACAGGCACCGAGCCGGCGAGGCCGTCGTGCGACGGGGTGGATTCCTGGAACTCATGCACGGAATAAACGCGGCCTTCCGCGTCTCTTGCATGGAACTGACCGACGAGTACTGCTGCCATCTGCTTAGAACCTCTGGAGATAAATCACTCAATTTGCGGTTCTGTAGACCGTGGTTGGGCGAGGTAAGTTTTCCTACAGGAAAAAAATAGTCAGGGGCGGCGTTTTTCCGTCGCCCGCTGGTTGAATCGTCATTTGATCATCTATAACTAGAAGCTCTTCCCATCGGACAGTCGAGAATCTTCCATGAGCAACGTCTACGAGATCGCCGTTCTGGTCGGCAGCCTGAGAAAAGCGTCGATCAACCGCAAGGTCGCGCTGGCGCTGGCCGAGCTGGCGCCTGCCAATCTGAAGCTGAATATCGTCGAAATCGGCGATTTGCCGCTCTACAACGAAGACATCGATGGCGAATCACCGCCGGCAGCCTACAGCACTTTCCGACAACAAGTGAGTTCATCCGACGCCGTGCTGTTCGTGACCCCGGAATATAACCGTTCGGTGCCGGCGCCGTTGAAGAATGCGATCGACGTGGGGTCGCGCCCCTACGGCAAGAGCGCCTGGAACGGTAAGCCGGGTGCGGTGATCAGCGTTTCACCAGGCGCCGTCGGCGGATTTGGCGCCAATCACAACGTGCGCCAGTCCATGGTGTTCCTCAATGTGCCGTGCATGCAGCAACCGGAAGCCTACCTGGGCGGCGCCGGTTCAGCGTTCGACGAGGCGGGGAAGTTGTCGGAGTCGGTCAGGCCGTTCTTGCAGAAATTCATCGATGCGTATGCGCTGTGGGTTGAGCAGCATAAAAAGCTATGACCCTTTGCATGGCGCTGATTAATTCTTGTAGCCAGCCACAATCCCTGTGGGAGCGGGCTTGCTCGCGAAGACGGCGGCACAGTCAATATTGATATCGCCTGACATACCGCTATCGCGGGCAAGCCCGCTCCCACAGGATCACACTAATCCCTGTGGGAGCGGGCTTGCCCGCGATAGGGCTGGTCCATTCACCGCAAATTCAGCCATTACCCGGCACATTCGGCCAAAGATCGGACACCAGAAACAGCCGCTCGGCTTCTTCCCAATCTCCTTCGCCATTCTCTGTCAGCCGCACCATCAATTGCGCCGGTGCCAGCGGGACCAGATCGCTCAGCCATGCACTCAGCTGTTCAGCGTTCCAGGTTTGCTCTTCGGGATAGTGTGCCGGCGCCAACCAGGCATGGCGGGGCAGGGGTTGCCAGCGACCGAATGGGCGCTGCACGACAAAGTCCGCCCAGTCTTTCTGATGCAGCCAGCTACCGCGCAAATGCTGAGGGTGCGCGCCGCTGGGTGATTCGGCCTGTCCCGGCCACGGATAGAGCAGATAACCGCCCAGCCACAGATGCGCACTGAACTGCTGGATATCCAGCGACGCCAGCACTGCACGGCTTTCCGCCCGCGCGGAAATTGGCAATTGATGCTGGCTCAGGTGCTTCAGTTTACGGTCCAGTCGATCATGACAACCCGGTCCGAGCCACTGCGCGGTGTCATGGCCGTCACCGTTCTGTGGCCCAAGGTAGAGCTTGATCGCCAGTTCCAGGTGATGCACGCCATCGCGATCACGCAGCAGCATGTCCAGTTCACCCAAGGTGTGGCCTTCACGGCGGATCGGCATGTTGGCGGCAATCAGTTCGATACCCGGCGCGTGCCGCACGGCGTATTGCCACAGCCGTTCGTAGTACAGACCCAGTCGCCGGGTTCTGGCCTGGGCCAGCCAGTGCAGCAAATCGTAACTGTCGCGATCCAGTTGCCTGAGCCAGTGTTCCAGGCGCTCCGGTGCCTGCACCCAGTCGCTGCCCGCCAGCGGATGACGCTGCGGCCACGGGGTGACGCTGAGCATCGGCGGTGCGAGGATGACCCAAGCCAAGTCGCGCACTTCAGGGTGGCGCAACTGGTGAGGTAACTGGAGCAAATCTGGAAATAGGATCATCTTGCGAGCATAGCCCGAAACGCGAGCACACCGTTGTGGCTGAAAGGGTTTTGTCTACGCCGCGCTTTCGCCCATAATCGTGTTTTTCGCCGTCGCAGGCCCTCCGCGTCCCAATAGGAGCCCCATGGAGCAATTTCGTAATATCGGCATCATCGGTCGCCTGGGCAGTTCTCAGGTGCTGGATACCGTCCGCCGACTGAAACGGTTTCTGCTCGATCGTCACCTGCACGTGATCCTCGAAGACACCATCGCCGAAGTCCTGCCGGGTCATGGCCTGCAAACTTCGTCGCGCAAGATGCTCGGTGAAGTGTGTGACATGGTGATTGTGGTCGGTGGTGACGGCAGCCTGCTGGGCGCCGCCCGGGCGCTGGCCAAGCACAATATTCCGGTGCTCGGCATCAACCGGGGCAGCCTGGGATTCCTGACCGATATTCGTCCCGATGAGCTGGAAGTCAAAGTCGCCGAAGTGCTCGACGGCCACTATCTGGTGGAAAACCGCTTCCTGCTGCAAGCCGAAGTCCGTCGCCACGCCGAGGCCATTGGCCAGGGCGATGCGCTGAATGATGTGGTGCTGCACCCCGGCAAATCGACGCGGATGATCGAGTTCGAGTTGTACATTGACGGCCAGTTCGTCTGCAGTCAGAAGGCTGACGGCCTGATCGTTGCCACGCCGACCGGTTCGACCGCTTACGCACTGTCGGCGGGCGGCCCGATCATGCATCCCAAGCTCGACGCTATTGTGATTGTGCCGATGTACCCCCATACCTTGTCAGGTAGACCGATCGTGGTCGATGGCAATAGTGAGCTGAAAATCGTCGTGTCCAAAGATATGCAGATTTACCCGCAAGTCTCCTGTGACGGGCAGAATCACTTCACCTGCGCGCCCGGTGACACCATCACCATCAGCAAGAAAGCGCAGAAGCTGCGGCTGATTCATCCGCTGGACCACAACTACTATGAAGTCTGCCGGACCAAGCTCGGCTGGGGCAGCAAGTTGGGTGGTGGAGGCGACTGATGCTCGATCCCGCGCGTAGCTACGACCTGATCGGTGACGTGCACGGTTGCGCTCTGACCCTTGAGCACTTGCTCGACCGGCTCGGTTACCACAAACAGGCTGGCGTCTGGCGGCATCCGTCGCGCATGGCGGTGTTCCTAGGCGACATCATCGACCGCGGCCCGCGGATTCGCGAGGCGCTGCACATCGTCCACGACATGGTCGAGGCCGGGCAGGCGCTGTGCATCATGGGCAACCATGAATTCAACGCCCTCGGCTGGAGCACGCCAGCGCTGCCGGGCAGCGGCCAGCAGTTCGTGCGTGAACATACGCCGCGCCATGCCCGCCTGCTTCACGAAACCCTGACCCAGTTCGAAGATCATCCCGAAGATTGGCATGACTTCCTGCAATGGTTCTATGAACTGCCCTTGTTCGTCGATGCCGGGCGTTTCCGGGTGGTGCATGCCTGTTGGGACGCCGGCCTGATCGAACCGTTGCGCGGGTTGTTTCCCGACGGTTGCATCGATGAGCATTTCCTCCAGGCCTCCGCGGTGCCGGGCAGTTTTGCCTGCACCGTGTTCGATCGCCTGTTGCGCGGCACCGACATGCGTTTGCCCCACGGGTTGACCATGACCAGCGGCGACGGCCTGACGCGCTCGTTCTTCCGCACCAAATTCTGGGAAGACGACCCGCAAACCTACGGAGACATCGTGTTCCAGCCCGACGCCTTGCCTGAGCCGGTGGCCCGCACGCCGCTGTCGTCCAGCGAAAAAGACAACTTGCTGCGCTACGGCGTCGATGAGCCGCTGTTGTTCGTCGGTCACTACTGGCGCAGCGGCAAACCGGCGCCGATCCGCCCGAACCTGGCGTGCCTGGATTACAGCGCGGTGCTCTACGGAAAACTGGTCGCTTATCGACTGGATCAGGAAACCCGTCTCGACCCGCATAAATTTGTCTGGGTCGATGTCGAGCGGCCGGAGGTGTTGCGATGACGGCGGTGGCGGTATTGCGTCTGCCTCTGGCGGTGGATTTGAGCGGGTTCGTCAAACTGCTGCAGCGCATGCAAGTGCCCCATCGGGTCAGCGAAGAGGCGGGCGAGCAGGTGCTGTGGGTGCCGGCCAACATCAGCGAAGACGTGCGCTCATTGTACGAACGCTTTCCGGCAGGCGACCCCGATCAGCAACTGGATATCCCGATCACGCAGACGCTGCAGCGTCCAGGCTTCGTCGAGCAATTGCGCCACAGCAAGGCTACGGCGTTGGTGCTGCTGTTGACCCTGATCGTCGCGATGGTGACGCTGCTGGGCGATAACCTCGAAACGATACGCTGGCTGACCTTCCTCGATTTCCGTGTGGTCGGCGAGTACATCCATTTCACGCCATTGGCCGACAGCCTGGCGGCGGGGCAGTGGTGGCGTCTGGTAACGCCGATGCTGATCCACTTCGGCATTCTGCACCTGGCCATGAACGGCATGTGGTACTGGGAGCTGGGGCGGCGTATCGAGTCGCGTCAGGGCAGCATCAACCTGATCGGCCTGACGCTGCTGTTCAGCCTGGTGTCCAACTATGTCCAGTTCCTTTTCAGCGGCCCGAGCCTGTTTGGCGGGTTGTCCGGCGTGCTGTACGGCCTGCTCGGGCATTGCTGGATTTTCCAGGTTCTGTCGCCGAACCCGGCGTATCGCCTGCCCCGAGGGGTGTTGGTGATGATGCTGGTGTGGTTGCTGGTGTGCCTGTCCGGGCTGGTTTCGATGATCGGCTTCGGCCAGATTGCCAACGCGGCCCACGTCAGCGGGTTACTCATCGGATGCTTCACCGGTTTGTTGGGCGGTTTGTACAACCGCCGTAAACTGACTTCCAAATAAGCTATGTGATTAAAGAGCGCGGAGCCCTTGATGTCCTCTTTTAACGAAATGATCAAAAACATCACCCCGGATATCTACCAGAGCCTGAAACTGGCGGTGGAAATCGGCAAATGGTCCGACGGTGGCAAACTCACCGCCGAGCAGCGCGAACTGTCCCTGCAAGCGATGATCGCCTGGGAAATCCAGAACTTGCCCGAGGAAGAGCGCACCGGCTACATGGGCCCGCAGGAATGCGAGTCGAAGTCGATTGAAGTGCCAAACATTCTGTTCAAATCGGATGCCATCCATTGATCGAGATTGGCCGCGGTGCAATCAGCAAAATGTCGGCGCGCCTTGACGGGCCGAACGTTCAGTACGCTTTTCGTCTGGGCGACGCCGAGGTACCGGTCAATCCGTTGATCGGCACCACGGTGCGCCTGGAATACCTGGGGGCGATCCACTGCACCCATTGCGGACGCAAGACCAAAACCAGTTTCAGCCAGGGTTACTGCTACCCGTGCATGACCAAACTGGCCCAGTGCGACATTTGCATCATGAGCCCGGAGCGTTGCCACTATGACGCCGGCACCTGCCGTGAGCCTGCGTGGGGCGAAAAATTCTGCATGACCGATCACGTGGTGTATCTGGCCAATTCGTCGGGGATCAAGGTCGGCATAACCCGCGCCACGCAACTGCCCACTCGTTGGCTCGATCAGGGCGCCAGCCAGGCCTTGCCGATCATGCGCGTCGCGACCCGCCAGCAGTCGGGCTTCGTCGAAGACCTGTTCCGCAGCCAGGTCGCCGACAAGACCAACTGGCGTGCTTTACTCAAGGGCGATGCCGTATCTGTGGACCTGGCGCAGGTTCGCGATCAGCTGTTTGAAAGTTGTGCGGCAGGTTTGCAAGGTTTGCAGGAACGATTTGGCCTACAAGCAATCCAGACCATTACCGATGTCGAACCGCTCGAGATCCGCTATCCGGTCGAGCAATACCCGGCCAAGATTGTCAGCTTCAACCTGGACAAGAACCCGATTGCCGAAGGCACGCTGCTGGGGATCAAGGGCCAGTACCTGATTTTCGACACCGGCGTGATCAATATTCGTAAATACACGGCCTACCAGCTCGCCGTGCATCAGTAAGGATTCCAGTATGCGCACCGAACAACCGAAGATGATCTACCTGAAGGACTATCAGGCGCCTGAGTACCTGATCGACGAGACGCACCTGACCTTCGAGTTGTTCGAGGACCACAGCCTGGTCCATGCGCAACTGGTGATGCGCCGCAATCCTGAGCGTGGCCCGGGCCTGCCGCCGCTGGTGCTGGACGGTCAGCAACTCGAGCTGCTGTCGGTGACGTTGGCCGATCGTGAGCTGAGCGCTGCCGACTACCAACTGACCGAGAACCATTTGACCCTGCAACCGACCGACACAAGCTTCACGGTCGACACCAGCGTCAAGATCCACCCGGAAACCAACACCGCGCTGGAAGGCCTGTACAAATCCGGCACCATGTTCTGCACCCAATGTGAAGCCGAAGGTTTCCGCAAGATCACCTATTACCTCGACCGCCCGGACGTGATGAGCACGTTCACCACCACGGTGGTTGCTGAGCAGCACAGCTATCCGGTGCTGCTGTCCAACGGCAACC
The DNA here is from genome assembly GCF_019947395.1 of Pseudomonas sp. BF-R-26. Classification (NCBI taxonomy): domain Bacteria; kingdom Pseudomonadati; phylum Pseudomonadota; class Gammaproteobacteria; order Pseudomonadales; family Pseudomonadaceae; genus Pseudomonas; species Pseudomonas sp. BF-R-26. The sequence continues at coordinate 30,382 of NZ_JAGYGK010000004.1, forward strand.
CGATTGCCTCAGGTCCCGGCGAAGACGGCCGGCACTGGGCGACCTGGGAAGACCCGTTCAAGAAGCCGGCCTACCTGTTTGCGCTGGTGGCCGGTGACCTGTGGTGCGTCGAAGACACCTTCACCACCATGACCGAGCGCTCCGTGGCGCTGCGCATCTACGTCGAGCCGGAAAACATCGACAAGTGCCAGCACGCCATGAACAGCCTGAAAAAGTCGATGCGCTGGGACGAAGAGGTTTATGGTCGCGAGTACGACCTGGACATCTTCATGATCGTCGCGGTCAACGACTTCAACATGGGCGCCATGGAGAACAAGGGCCTCAACATCTTCAACTCGAGCGCCGTACTGGCCCGCGCCGAAACCGCTACCGATGCCGCGCACCAACGGGTGGAAGCGATCGTTGCCCACGAATACTTCCACAACTGGTCGGGCAACCGCGTGACCTGCCGCGACTGGTTCCAGTTGTCGCTGAAGGAAGGCTTCACCGTGTTCCGCGATTCCGGCTTCTCCGCCGACATGAACTCGGCGACGGTCAAGCGCATCCAGGACGTGGCTTACCTGCGTACCCACCAGTTTGCCGAAGACGCCGGCCCGATGGCTCATGCCGTGCGCCCGGACAGCTTCATCGAGATTTCCAACTTCTACACCCTGACCGTGTACGAAAAGGGCTCGGAAGTGGTCGGCATGATCCACACCTTGCTTGGCGCTGACGGTTTCCGCAAAGGCAGCGACCTGTACTTCGAACGCCATGACGGCCAGGCCGTGACCTGCGACGACTTCATCAAGGCCATGGAAGACGCCAACGGCGTTGACCTGACTCAATTCAAACGCTGGTACAGCCAGGCTGGTACACCGCGTTTGGCGGTGAGCGAGTCCTACGACGCCGCAGCGAAAACCTACAGCCTGACCTTCCGCCAGAGCTGCCCGGAAACCCCGGACAAGGTGGAAAAACTGCCGTTCGTGATTCCAGTGGAACTGGGCCTGCTGGACAGCAAGGGCGGCGAAATTGCCCTGCGTCTTGCCGGTGAAGCCAGTGCTCAAGGCACCTCGCGGGTTATTTCGGTGACTGAAGCCGAGCAGACCTTCACCTTCATCGACATTGCTGAAAAGCCGCTGCCTTCGTTGCTGCGTGGCTTCTCGGCGCCAGTGAAACTGAGCTTCCCGTACGACCGCGATCAGCTGATGTTCCTGATGCAGCACGACAGTGATGGTTTCAACCGCTGGGATGCCGGTCAGCAATTGTCGGTGCAGGTGCTGCAAGAGTTGATCGAACAGCAACAGAAGGGTGAAGCGCTGGTGCTGGATCAGCGTTTGGTTACAGCGCTGCGTACCGTGCTGTCCGACGAAACGCTGGATCAGGCGATGGTTGCCGAAATGCTTTCGCTGCCGGGCGAGGCGTATCTGACCGAGATCAGTGAAGTGGCTGACGTAGACGCCATTCACACGGCTCGCGAGTTTGCCCGTAAGCAATTGGCTGAAGGCTTGTTCGAGGCGTTGTGGCTGCGTTATCAGGCCAATCGCGATCTCTCGAAGAAAACGCCGTATGTGGCCGAAGCCGAGCATTTCGCCCGCCGCGCGCTACAAAACATTGCGCTGTCGTACCTGATGCTCAGCGGCAAGCCGGAAGTGTTGGCGGCGACCCTTGAGCAGTTCGACACCAGCGACAACATGACCGAGCGTCTGACGGCGTTGGCGGTGGTGGTGAATTCGCCGTTCGAAGAGCAGAAAGCCACGGCGCTGGCGACCTTCGCCGAACACTTCAAGGACAATCCGCTGGTCATGGATCAGTGGTTCAGCGTTCAGGCGGGAAGCACGTTGCCGGGCGGTCTGGAGCGGGTCAAAGCCTTGATGCAACACCCGGCGTTCACGATCAAGAACCCGAACAAGGTGCGGGCGCTGGTCGGCGCGTTTGCCGGGCAGAACCTGATCAACTTCCATGCGGCTGACGGTTCCGGGTATCGCTTCCTGGCGGATCTGGTGATCGAGTTGAACGGGTTTAACCCGCAGATCGCCTCTCGCCAACTGGCGCCGCTGACTCGCTGGCGCAAATACAATGACGCTCGTCAGGCGTTGATGAAAGGTGAGTTGGAGCGGATTCGCGCTTCGGGGCAACTGTCCAGCGATGTGTTTGAAGTGGTCAGCAAAAGCCTGGCCTGAGTTTGGCCTTGCTCCCTCAGGGTTCACTCGGACTCTGTGGGAGCGGGGCTTGCCTGCGACTGGTTTTTTTGATGGTGTACATATCCATTCCTGCGGTAACGGCCACTTAGGGTTCCGCTCTTACAGCGGGTCACTTTGGAAAAGCGCCAAAGTAACCAAAACGCTTTTGCCCCTTTCGTTCGGTGCCTCGCCTAGGCTCGGCATGCCCTCGCTCCGGTCCTGCTCCGTGGGCCCGCCGCCATCGGCCATCCATGGCCGGGGGCGGCTAACCCGGCATCCATGCCGGGTTGCCCACTACGCAGAACCTCCACTCGGCCTCTCGAGGGGGCGGTGCGTCAACATCAAAAGCGAGGCGGCCCACCGGCCGGCCTGACTTCAAGTGAACGCATGTCCCTGTGGGAGCTGTCGAGCGAAGCGAGGCTGCGATCTTTTGATCTTGCCGTTGCCGTTGCCGTTGCCGTTGCCGTTGCCGTTGCTTCTGCTGTTGCTTTGGCATTGGATCTGCCGCCTCTTTCCCAGAGGCCGAACGCAGGCGTTGCGCAGGGGGCACCGCGGCAAGGATGCCGCGGTAGCCGCCCCCGGCCATGGATGGCCGATGGCGGCGGGCCCCCGGAGCAATGCCGGAGTGAGGGTATGCCGAGCCTAAGCGAGGCACCGAATGGAGGGGCAAAAAGCGCTTTGGTTACTTTCGCGCTTTTCGAAAGTGACCCGCTGTAAGAGCGGAACCAATAGCCGCCGTTACCGCAGAAACGGATATGTACACCAAAGCCCAAAGCCCAAAGCCCAATCACCCCACCTGATACCCAATCATTCACCCCCACCCCATACCCCTCAGGTTAACAAAACATAACGTGGCGTCGATTGTCAGACCTTTCCAAACCCCGATAGGATAAGCCAGCTTCCGAAGGGGCTCTGGATTGCGGGTTTCAGGACTATGCTCCTGAATAGGTCAATCCCGATGAGCACCCCTTACGGCGCCCTGAAGGGTTGAACGACCTAACAATAATAATGTGAGGGAAGGTCTATGAGTGAGCCTGTCATGGGTGTGAGTATTGGCCGCCCGCCGGCGTTACGCAGGTTCGCGTTGCTGGCTACAGCGCTCTCGCTGTTGGGCTGTACCGTGCTGTCGGCGCCTGTGCTGGCCGCTGCCGCGTCGGCCACCGATGTGGTTTATTCCGTTGAATCCGCCAAGGCCAGCAAAGGCCTGATGCTCGATGTCGTACACGCCGGCAAACGCCTGGTGGCGGTCGGCGATCGCGGGCACATTCTGTATTCCGATGACCAGGGCGCGACCTGGACCCAGGCCAAGGTGCCGACCCGGCAACTGCTGACGGCAGTGTTTTTTGTCGATGACAAACACGGCTGGGCCGTTGGCCATGACGCGCAGATCCTCGCCAGCGAAGACGGCGGCATTACCTGGACCAAACAATTCGAAGACCTGAAACGCGAATCGCCGCTGCTCGACGTCTGGTTCAAGGACGTTAACAGCGGCTTTGCCGTGGGCGCTTACGGTGCCTTGCTGGAAACCACCGATGGCGGTAAAAACTGGGAAGACGTCAGCGATCGCCTCGACAACGAAGACCAGTACCACCTCAACGCCATCGCAGCGGTCAAGGAATCCGGCATTTTCATCGTCGGCGAGCAGGGCAGCATGTTCCGCTCCGCCGATGATGGGCAGACCTGGGACAAGCTTGAGGGCCCCTACGAAGGCTCGCTGTTCGGCGTGATTGGCACTGCTCAACCGGCCACGCTGCTGGCCTACGGGTTGCGCGGCAATCTCTACCGTTCCACGGATTTCGGCAGTACTTGGGAGCAGGTCGAGCTCAAGGCTGCACGCGGCGCACTGGAGTTCGGTCTGTCCGGCGCGACATTGCTCGATGACGGTTCCATCGTGATCGTCGGCAACGGCGGCAGCATTATTCGCAGCACAGACGACGGCGAAACCTTCAGCGTGTTCAACCGTCCGGATCGCATCTCCGTCTCGGCGGTGACTGCGGCAGGCAACGGCAATCTGATTCTGGCTGGACAGGGTGGTGTTCGCGTCACTTCGCCCACCGGTGCAGAGAATGGAAAAAACGGGTCGTCCAAATGAGCCGGGCAAATAATAAGAAGGCGGGTCTATGACATCCTTAAGCACTCCTCATCAGGACAAGGCGACGTTTCTTGAACGCCTGATTTTCAATAACCGCCCGGCAGTCATCGTCATCTGCCTGCTGGTCAGTGTTTTCCTGTTCTGGCAGGCGACGTTGATCCGGCCGTCCACCAGTTTCGAAAAAATGATCCCGCTCGAGCATCCGTTCATTGAAAAAATGATGGAGCACCGCAACGATCTGGCGAACCTGGGCAACACGGTGCGGATTTCCGTGGAAGCCACCGATGGCGACATCTTCTCCAAGGAATACATGGAGACCCTGCGTCAGATCAACGACGAGGTGTTCTACATTTCCGGCGTCGACCGTTCCGGTCTCAAGTCGCTGTGGAGCCCGAGCGTGCGCTGGACCGAGGTGACGGAGGAGGGCTTCGCCGGCGGTGAAGTGATCCCCCAGAGCTATAACGGCTCCCAGCAAAGCCTCGACCTGCTGCGCAACAACGTGCTCAAGTCCGGGCAAGTCGGGCGGCTGGTGGCCAACGATTTCAAGTCGAGCATCGTCGACATCCCGCTGCTGGAGTCCTATCCGGACCCGCAGGACCAGGGCAAGTTGCTGGCGCTGGACTACCGCAAGTTCTCTCACGAACTCGAAGACAAGATCCGCAACAAGTTCGAAGCCCAGAACCCCAACGTGAAGATCCACATTGTCGGGTTCGCCAAGAAAGTCGGCGACCTGATCGATGGGCTGGTCATGGTGGTGATGTTCTTCGGTGTCGCCTTCGTCATTACCCTGATCCTGCTGTACTGGTTCACTAACTGCATGCGCAGTACCGTGGCGGTATTGAGCACGACACTGGTGGCGGTGGTCTGGCAGCTCGGCCTGATGCACTTCTTCGGCTTCGGGCTTGATCCGTATTCGATGCTGGTGCCGTTTCTGATCTTCGCCATCGGGATTTCCCACGGCGTGCAGAAAATCAACGGTATCGCCTTGCAGTCCAGCGAGGCGGAGAACGCGCTGACAGCGGCACGCCGCACATTCCGTCAGCTGTTTCTGCCGGGGATGATCGCTATTCTCGCGGATGCGGTGGGCTTCATCACGCTGTTGATCATCGACATTGGCGTGATCCGTGAACTGGCCATTGGCGCCTCCATCGGCGTGGCGGTGATCGTGTTCACCAACCTGATCCTGCTGCCGGTGGCGATTTCCTACGTCGGTATCAGCAAACGCGCGGTCGAACGCAGCAAGAAAGATGCGCACCGCGAACATCCGTTCTGGCGACTGCTGTCGAACTTTGCCAGCCCGAAAGTCGCACCGATTTCCATTGCCCTGGCGTTGATCGCTTTCGGTGGCGGCCTCTGGTACAGCCAGAACCTGAAAATCGGCGACCTCGACCAAGGCGCGCCAGAGCTGCGTCCGGACTCGCGATACAACAAGGACAACAGCTTCATCATCAACAACTACTCCACCAGCTCTGATGTATTGGTGGTGATGGTCAAGACCAAGTCCGAAGGTTGCTCGCGTTATGAGGCCATGGCGCCGATCGACGAGCTGATGTGGAAAATGCAGAACACCGAGGGCGTGCAGTCGGCGATCTCGCTGGTGACCGTGTCCAAGCAGATGATCAAGGGCATGAACGAGGGCAACCTGAAATGGGAAACCCTGTCGCGCAACCCGGACGTGCTGAACAACTCCATCGCCCGTGCCGATGGCCTGTACAACAACAATTGCTCCCTGGCGCCGGTGCTGGTGTTCCTCAACGACCACAAGGCCGAAACCCTGGATCGTGCGGTGCATGCGGTGCAGGACTTCGCCAAAGACAACAACAAGGAAGGCCTGGAATTCATCCTGGCCGCCGGTAATGCCGGGATCGAAGCGGCCACCAACGAGGTGATCAAACGCTCCGAACTGACCATTCTGGTCCTGGTGTACATCTGCGTCGCGACCATGTGCATGATCACCTTCCGTTCCTGGGCGGCGACCTTGTGCATCGTGCTGCCGCTGGTACTGACCTCGGTCCTCGGCAACGCGCTGATGGCGTTCATGGGCATCGGCGTGAAAGTGGCGACTTTGCCGGTGGTGGCGCTTGGGGTGGGGATTGGCGTGGACTACGGGATCTACATCTACAGCCGTCTGGAAAGCTTCCTGCGTGCCGGTCTGCCGCTGCAAGAGGCGTACTACCAGACGCTGAAGTCCACCGGTAAAGCCGTGCTGTTCACCGGCCTGTGCCTGGCGATCGGCGTGTGCACCTGGATCTTCTCGGCGATCAAGTTCCAGGCCGACATGGGCCTGATGCTGACCTTCATGCTGCTCTGGAACATGTTCGGCGCATTGTGGCTGCTGCCAGCGCTGGCACGGTTCCTGATCAAGCCGGAGAAACTGGCAGGGCAGAAGGGCAACTCGCTGTTTGCTCACTGACCGGTCGCTGAAACAACAAAGCCGCAACCAAGGTTGCGGCTTTTTTTCATCTCAAACTTCACATCAGTCCCTGTGGGAGCGGGCTTGCCCGCGATGGCGGCGGATCATTCAGCATCTATATCGACTGACACTCCGTAATCGCGGGCAAGCCCGCTCCCACAGGGTTCAGTGGTGGTTATGAGGGATCGGTTCCCAACACCACATTCAACGCACTACGCGCATCATCCAGCTGCACCAGCGTCGCATGCCGCGCGCCCAGCGCATCACGATTCTCGATAGCGGTCAGGATCGCCTTGTGCCGTGGCATCGCCAATTCATGCAGATTCGGCCGTTGATTGGAATGCTTCAAGGCTTCGGCAATCGCCACCGACAGCATGTTGCACAGGTTCGCCAGCAAGTCATTATGAGTCGCGTCGGCGATGCGGCTGTGGAAATCCAGGTCCGGTTGCAACAACGCTTCCGGGGTCGGTGCCGCTTCCATGCGTTGGTAGGCCTCGCCGATAGAGGCGATGTCTTCATCCGTGGCGAACTGCGCGGCCAACGCGGCGGCGGCGGGTTCGATGATGCTGCGCACGCTGGTCAGCAGATCAAAAAATTCGTTTTGCGGACTGCTTTGCATCAGCCAGTGCAGCACGTCCGGGTCGAGCATGTGCCATTCCTTGCGCTGCTTGACCACCGTGCCGACCCGCGGACGGGAATACACCAGGCCCTTGGCGACCAAAACGCGGGTGGCTTCGCGCAGCACCGGCCGGCTGACCGCGTATTCCTCGCACAGCAGGGCTTCGGCGGGCAGTTTGTCGTCCGGTTTGAAACGTCCCGAGACGATCTGCATGCCCAGTTCCTGGACGATGCGCGAGTGCATGCTTTTGCGGTCGGAGGGTTTGCGGTAATCCATGGGGAACGGCGCGATCCTGTGCGATGGGGTGCCGCGCATGATAGCAGGCGCGGCGAGGACGGTCGCCAGAGCAAGCACAGTCCTGAATCAGATGAAGATTAATATGTGGGAGCGGGCTTGCCCGCGATGGGGCCATCACGTTTAACATTGATGGCGACTGATCCACCGCTATCGCGGGCAAGCCCGCTCCCACAGGGGTTGTGGTGATTAGTGAGAGTGGCGCGGCACCTCGGCCCCTCGGCAACCGACCAGGAAGTCGAAGTCGCAACCCTGATCCGCCTGCAGCACGTGATCGATATACAACTGACGATAACCGCCCACGATCAATTGCTGTGGCGGCTGCAGATCCGCCATGCGCGCTGCCAGCTCTGCATCCGGAATGTCCAGGTGCAAACGCCCGTTGGCGCAATCAAGCTCGATCCAGTCGCCTTCCTTCACTGTCGCCAATGGTCCGCCGGCCGCAGCTTCCGGTGCCACATGCAGAACAACAGTGCCGTAAGCGGTGCCGCTCATGCGTGCATCGGAAATCCGCACCATGTCGGTCACGCCCTGGGCCAGCAGCTTGGCCGGTAATCCCATGTTGCCGACTTCGGCCATGCCCGGATAACCCTTCGGACCGCAGTTTTTCATCACCAGAATTGAATTGGCATCTACATCCAGTTCCGGATCGTTGATCCGCGCCTTGTACATGTCGAAGTTTTCGAACACCACCGCACGGCCACGGTGTTGCATCAATTCGACACTCGCGGCGGAAGGTTTGAGCACCGCACCGAGTGGTGCCAGATTGCCGCGCAACACACAGATGCCGCCGTCGGCGCGGATCGGGTTGTCGAGGGTGCGGATCACTTCGTCCTGGCCGTAAATCGGCGCGTCCTTGGTGTTTTCACCGATGGTTTTGCCGTTGACAGTGAGGGCATTCGGGTTCGGAATCAGGTTCGCTTCGCCGAGGCGACGCAGCACCGCGGGCAAGCCGCCGGCGTAGTAGAACTCTTCCATCAGGAAGCGCCCGGAGGGTTGCAGGTCGACGATGGTCGGCATGCCGCGACCGATGCGGGTCCAGTCATCCAGGTCCAGCTCGACACCGATGCGCCCGGCGATGGCTTTCAAGTGGATCACCGCGTTGGTCGAACCGCCGATGGCGGCGTTCACCCGAATGGCGTTTTCGAAGGCTTCCTTGGTGAGGATCTTCGACAGTTTCAAATCTTCACGCACCATTTCCACCGCGCGCATGCCCGACATGTGCGCCAACACATAACGGCGTGCATCGACCGCTGGAATCGCCGCGTTGTGGGGCAGGGAAGTGCCGAGTGCTTCGGCCATGCAGGCCATGGTGGAGGCCGTGCCCATGGTGTTGCAGGTACCGGCCGAGCGTGACATGCCGCCCTCGGCTGCGAGGAAATCATCGATGGTGATGGTACCCGCCTTGACCTGTTCGCTGAGCTGCCAGACCACCGTGCCCGAGCCGATGTCCTGGCCCTTGTGCTTGCCGTTGAGCATCGGTCCACCGGTGACGACGATGGCCGGCACGTCGCAACTGGCTGCGCCCATCAGCAGCGCCGGGGTGGTTTTGTCGCAGCCGGTGAGCAGTACCACGCCATCGATCGGGTTACCGCGAATCGCTTCCTCGACGTCCATGCTTGCCAGGTTGCGGGTGAGCATCGCGGTGGGGCGCAGGTTCGATTCGCCGTTGGAGAACACCGGGAATTCCACTGGAAAACCGCCGGCTTCGATCACCCCACGCTTGACGTGCTCGGCGATCTGCCGGAAATGCGCGTTGCACGGGGTCAGTTCCGACCAGGTGTTGCAGATGCCGATGATCGGCTTGCCGTGGAACTGATGGTCGGCGATGCCCTGATTCTTCATCCAGCTGCGGTACATGAAGCCGTTCTTGTCGGCGGTGCCAAACCATTGGGCGGAGCGCAGGGTGGGTTTCTTATCAGACATGATCGGTTCTCTTATTGTATGACTATATTGTTCGAGCTACGGCGTAACATAAGCGCTATTTCGGCTGTTTGGAAGTGTTGTTGGTTAAATAGTATTACTATATAGTCGTTTTCAACGGAGGGATGGCCCTGGTGGTTTTCTGCGAGAGGCGTCCCCCGAGGTTCTATAACAACAACAATCGGAGACCGAACTCATGAGCCAGGAACTGCGGCTTATTCGTCGCATCACGCTGAAACTGATTCCCTTCCTGATCCTGCTGTACCTGATCGCCTATGTGGATCGCTCCGCGGTCGGTTTCGCCAAGCTGCACATGGGCGCCGACATCGGCCTGGGTGACGCGGCTTATGGCTTGGGTGCCGGGCTGTTCTTCATTGGCTACTTCCTGCTGGAAATCCCCAGCAACCTGATGCTCGACCGCTTCGGCGCCCGGCGCTGGTTCGCGCGGATCATGGTCACCTGGGGTGCCATCACCATCGGCATGGCGTTCGTCCAGGGACCGAACAGCTTCTATGTGATGCGCTTTCTGCTCGGTGCGGCCGAAGCCGGGTTCTTCCCGGGCGTTCTGTACTACATCACCCAATGGTTCCCGATCCGCCATCGCGGCAAGATCCTCGGGTTGTTCATCCTTTCCCAACCCATCGCGATGATGATCACCGGCCCGGTGTCCGGCGGCTTGCTGGGCATGGACGGCATTCTTGGGCTGCACGGTTGGCAGTGGCTGTTCATCGTCATCGGTACACCCGCGATCCTGCTGACCTGGCCAGTGCTGCGTTACCTGCCGGATGGCCCGCAACAGGTGAAATGGATGGACCAGTCTGAGAAAGACTGGCTGACCGGCGAACTGAAAAAAGACCTGGAGGTGTACGGCCAGACCCGCCACGGCAATCCGCTGCATGCGCTGAAGGACAAACGCGTGTTGCTGCTGGCGCTGTTCTATCTGCCGGTGACCCTGAGCATCTACGGTCTCGGTTTGTGGTTGCCGACGTTGATCAAGCAGTTCGGTGGCACTGACCTGGTGACCGGGTTCGTGTCGTCGGTGCCGTACATCTTCGGGATCATCGGTTTGCTGATTATTCCGCGCAGTTCCGATCGCTTGAATGATCGCTACGGTCATCTGGCGGTGCTGTATGTGTTGGGCGCCATCGGTCTGTTCCTCAGCGCCTGGCTGACGGTGCCGGTGCTGCAATTGGCGGCGCTGTGCCTGGTGGCGTTCGCGCTGTTTTCCTGCACCGCGGTGTTCTGGACCTTGCCGGGTCGCTTCTTCGCCGGTGCCAGTGCGGCGGCGGGGATCGCGTTGATCAACTCGGTGGGCAACCTCGGCGGCTACATCGGTCCGTTTGTGATCGGTGCGCTGAAGGAATACACGGGCAATCTGGCGTCGGGGTTGTACTTCCTGTCCTGCGTGATGGTGTTCGGCCTGGTGCTGACGGGTGTGGTTTATCGGCTGCTGGAGCGTAAGCATGTGCTGCCGGCCGATGAGTTTGCGGCTAGCGCTCGCGGTGCTACCCGCACCTGACACGAAATAGGCAATCACCACCGACCCTGTGGGAGCGGCGGTGCGACGATTCGACTTGCCCGCGATAGCAATCTGCCTGGCACCTCAATGGTGAATGTGCCGCCGTCATCGCGGGCAAGCCCGCTCCCACAGGGGCCTGCGTTGTTTTGAAGTTTTGCGTTAACAGGAGAAAATCATGCGTTTAGTTCAGTTCGAATTGAGTAACGGCGAGCGCCGTGTCGGCGTGGTCGAGGACGGTCTGGTGTGCGAAGTGCAGGATGCGCGCTCGGTGCGGGATCTGGCGCTGGCGGCGATCGAGGCGGGGGTCAATCTTGAGCAGCAGGTTCAAACCCTGGGGTTGGGCATCAGCCACGACTACTCAGCGCTGCTGGCCAATCTGCAAATCCTTCCGCCGCTGGATCACCCCGACCCGGCGCACATGCTGGTCAGCGGCACCGGCCTGACCCATTTGGGTAGCGCTTCGGCCCGGGACAAAATGCATCAGCAGGCCGGCGACGAAACCGCCATGACCGACACCATGCGCATCTTCAAGTGGGGCGTGGAGGGCGGTAAACCCGCGACCGGCCAGGCTGGCGTGCAACCGGAGTGGTTCTACAAGGGCGACGGCAGCATCGTTGTGCGACCGGGCAAACCGTTCCCGCTGCCGCCGTTCGCCGAAGATGCCGGGGAGGAGCCTGAACTCAGCGGTCTCTATGTAATCGGCCACGACGGCAAACCGTATCGCCTCGGTTTCGCGGTGGGCAACGAGTTCTCCGATCATGTGATGGAGCGCAAGAACTACCTTTACCTGGCCCATTCGAAATTGCGCAGTTGCAGTTATGGCCCGGAGCTTCGAGTCGGCGAATTGCCCCAGCATCTGGCAGGCACCAGCCGGATCCTGCGCGATGGTGAAGTGCTGTGGCAGAACGAATTCCTCAGTGGCGAAGCGAACATGTGCCACAGCCTGGAAAACCTCGAGTACCACCATTTCAAGTACAGCCAGTTCCTGCGCCCCGGTGACGTGCACATTCACTTCTTCGGCACCGCGACCCTGTCTTTCGCTGACGGCATCCGCACCCAACCGGGTGATGTGTTCGAGATCAGTCAGGCCGAGTTCGGCGCGCCCTTGATCAACGGCATTGAGCCCGTTGAAGCGGCGTTCGAACCTGGCACCGTCGGCACACTTTAAGGAGACACCCATGACCCGGATTTTTGGTCACAACTACATTGGCGGTCAGCGCAGCGCTACCGGCACCGTCAAACTCCGGAGCGTCGACGCCAGCACTGGCGAGGCTTTGCCTCACGATTTCTATCAGGCCACCCTTGAAGAAGTCGACGCCGCCGCGAAGGCCGCCGCCGCTGCTTACCCGGCCTATCGCAGCCTGAGCGCTGAGCGACGTGCGCAATTCCTCGATGCGATTGCCGATGAACTGGACGCGCTGGGCGATGACTTTGTCGCCGTGGTCTGTCGCGAAACCGCATTGCCGGCCGGTCGTATTCAGGGTGAGCGTGGTCGCACCAGCGGCCAGATGCGTCTGTTCGCCAAGGTGCTGCGACGCGGTGATTTCTATGGGGCGCGGATTGATCGCGCGCTGCCTGAACGTACGCCATTGCCGCGTCCGGATTTGCGTCAATACCGCATCGGCCTCGGGCCGGTCGCGGTGTTTGGCGCGAGTAACTTTCCGCTGGCGTTTTCAACGGCTGGCGGCGACACCGCTTCGGCATTGGCCGCCGGTTGCCCGGTGGTGTTCAAGGCCCACAGTGGCCATATGGCAACCGCTGAATGGGTGGCCGACGCCGTGATCCGCGCCGCCGAGAAAACCACCATGCCGGCCGGTGTGTTCAACATGATCTACGGCGGCGGGGTGGGTGAAGCGCTGGTCAAGCACCCGGCGATTCAGGCGGTCGGTTTTACTGGTTCGCTGAAGGGTGGTCGTGCGCTGTGCGACATGGCCGCAGCACGTGCGCAGCCGATTCCGGTATTTGCCGAGATGTCGAGCATCAACCCGGTGATCGTGCTGCCTCAAGCGCTGGAAGCTCGGGCTGAAAGCGTCGCCCGTGACCTCACTGCATCGGTGGTGCAGGGTTGTGGGCAGTTCTGTACCAATCCGGGGTTGGTGATCGGTATTCGTTCGCCGCAGTTCAGTGCGTTCGTGCAGCAGGTGGCGGGGCTGATCGGCGATCAACCGGCGCAAACCATGCTCAATGCCGGTACGTTGAGCAGCTACGGCAAAGGCCTGCAGAAGCTTCTCGCGCATCCGAAGATCGAGCATCTGGCGGGTAACCCGCAACAAGGCAATCAGGCGCAACCGCAACTGTTCAAGGCCGATGTCAGCTTGTTGCTCGATGGCGATGAAGTGCTGCAAGAGGAAGTGTTCGGCCCGACCACGGTGTTCGTCGAAGTGGCGGATCAGGCGCAACTCAGTGCCGCGTTGAACGGCCTGCATGGGCAGCTGACGGCAACGATCATCGGTGAGCCGGCAGACTTCGAACAATTCGGCGAACTGACGGTGTTGCTGGAGCAGAAGGTCGGGCGGATTCTGCTCAATGGCTATCCGACTGGCGTGGAAGTCTGTGACTCAATGGTTCATGGCGGGCCGTACCCCGCGACTTCCGATGCGCGCGGCACCTCGGTGGGCACCTTGGCCATCGACCGATTCCTGCGCCCGGTGTGCTTCCAGAACTACCCCGACAGCCTGCTGCCGGAAGCACTGAAGAATGGCAATCCGCTGCGCATCCAGCGCCTGGTCGATGGCAAGCCATCGCGCGATGCGCTCTAACGATTGAACGCAATCCCTGTGGGAGCGGACTGTGGCGAGGGGGCTTGCCCCCGTTTGAGTGCGTAGCACTCACAAAATCTTTGGTACATCAGAGATTTTGGGGCTGCTTTGCAGCCCAACGGGGGCAAGCCCCCTCGCCACAGTCTGTACCCACATTGAGCTATCATTGCCTCTTTCCCATTCAAAGATTGACTGCCATGACTGCCGTAAACGACACCTTGATCAACGCTCTCGAACACTGCGACATGCTGGAGATCGACGGGCTGCACGCGTTCGACTTTTCTCTCGATGAAGACGATAACCTGCACATCGAATGCATGGACGGTCGGGCGCTCAAGCGCTGGGAGTTCAGCGTGGCGCAGATCGCGGCGGCAACGTTTGATCCCGACTTGAAGAGCTGGATCATTACCGGCGATTCCGGCGAGCACCGGTTGGTGCCCATGGAAGCATTCGGCGGTGGTGACGACGAGGACGAAACGAATGAGGATGCGTAACTTCTGGCCACTGTTGATGGCCGGCAGCGTCGGTGCGATGGGCGTGCAGGCGGCACCGGCCGACAGTTACGAGTTGCTGGTGGGCTCCTACACCGCCGGCCAGAGCCAGGGGATTTATCGCCTGAACTTCGACAGCCGTACCGGGCAGATTGACGCCAAACCCCTGCAAGTGGTGAAGAGCGCCAACCCGTCCTGGCTCGCCGTGTCCAAGGACCAACAGCGCCTATTCGCGGTCAACGAAAACGGCCCGGGGCAGGCCGATCCGGTAGGGCGTGTCAGCAGTTATGCGATTGATCCAAAGACCCATGAATTGAGCCTGATCAGTCAGGCGCAAACCCTGGGCAACGAGCCGACGCACTCGAGCGTCAGCGGCGACGCCAGTCACGTGTTTGTCAGCAACTACTCGGTGGCTGAAGACCCGGGCGGCACCTTGGCGGTGTTGCCGGTGGGCACCGATGGCAAGCTAAAACCTGTCGTGCAGATGAGCAGTCATCAGGCCAGCCGGGTCAACCCCGAGCGACAGAAGTCGGCGCATGTGCATTCGGTGATTTCATCCCCGGATGGCCAATACGTGTTTTCCAACGACCTGGGGGCGGACAAGATCTTTGTCTATCGCTTCGATCCCAAGGCCAATCCGGAACTGCCATTGACCGCCGCCAATCCTGCGTCCGTCCAATTGCCACCCGGCAGCGGGCCGCGACACTTGCTGTTCAGTGCCGATGGCAAGCACGCTTGGCTGACCATGGAAATGAGCGCGCAGGTCGCGGTGTTCGATTACCGCGACGGCAAGCTTGAGCAAACGCAGTTGGTCGATCTGGCGGCGGGTCTGCCGACATCGGGCAAGGCAGCGGCTGCGCTTCACGCCTCGGCCGATGGCAAGTTCCTTTACGTCAGCAACCGTGGCACCACCAATCAGTTGCTGGTGTTCGCCATCGACCCGGCGACCGGGCACCTCAAGGAGCTTCAGCGTC
Source organism: Pseudomonas sp. BF-R-26 (assembly GCF_019947395.1). Taxonomy (NCBI): domain Bacteria; kingdom Pseudomonadati; phylum Pseudomonadota; class Gammaproteobacteria; order Pseudomonadales; family Pseudomonadaceae; genus Pseudomonas; species Pseudomonas sp. BF-R-26. The sequence goes on from NZ_JAGYGK010000004.1 coordinate 45,625, forward strand.
GCTCCGTGGACGGTGATCACCCGCGCGAGTTCAGCCTCGATCCGAGTGGCAAGTTCGTGCTGATTGCCAACCAGAAGAGCAACCAGATTGTCGTCGTCGAGCGCGATACCAAGACCGGTCTGTTGGGTAAAACCGTGCAGAAACTGTCGATGGATGCCCCGAGCGATCTCAAGTTCCTGGTGCGTCAATAGACCGCAGGCCCCGGTTGATGGGGCCTGCAACCTTCTATTAATGAGACTGATATCGGCTAATGCTACAAAGCATTTCAAGGCGCCGACCCTCGGGAGTTAAGTTTGCTTCACGGCCCCACCGGGCAAGCAAGCCAACTGAATCGAGGAATACCGCCATGAACTTCAATCTCTTCTCTGTCATCGCCGCTTCCGCAATCTCTGCCACCGTTGCACTGCCCGCCAGCGCCAACGTTGAAATCAGCGACAAAAAATCCCACGCCCAAAGCTATACCCAGAAATACCTGCAACAGAGCGCCAACTTCTACGCCGCGCTGGATCACAAAGCCCAACACTGAAATGTAAGCCCTGCACCTTTTATGCAGGAGCGAAGTCACTTGCCGATCGAGCTATAAGCGCCGAAAAGCCCCGAAGTGATGTCGCTCCTGCATAACGCGTTTCCGACAGCATCATATTGCTATCAATGTATTGCTTGATATCACATGGCCATGAGTTTAAATTTGACGCTGATTTTTTGACTCCTTCCCCAATAAGGATCGACAGCATGGCGATGCGTCTGGCAGTGGTTCTCCTGTTTCTCTATTCAACCCCGATTCTGTCGGCAGCCCAGCCCGTTTCAAACGAGCCGGATGCGGCCCGTGAGCGCTTGATGAGCTTTATCGAGGACTGAAACACGCTGGGTTCATGATCAATAAAACTGATAGCTACTATGCATAAAGGTCGCTAGTGATCTTCTGTTTTTTGATCGATTCTGTGGGCACTGAAACATGCCCACGGAGAACACCATGGCCAGCGCAATCATCACTTCTGCCAAATACGGCGCCTACCTGGCGATCGGTCTTTACGTGGCCATGGTGTTGCTCGTCAGCCTTTCGGCTCAATCGCAACAAAGCCTTCAAGCACCGATCCAGGTCGCTTATCCCGCCGTTCAATTCGAACACCGCACGCAAAACTTAACGGTCGATCACGTCGACGTCGCGGGAGTGGTGGGGGCATGAAAGGACGCAGACTCTGGGTCATTGCCTTCCTGGCGTTCATGACCAATGGTGCTTCTTTGTTGGGGATCGGGCAGGGCTCGGCGGGGTCGGTGGCGCGGGCCATCGAATGCAATCACAACATCGCCCACAACATTCAGACGGCCAAGGCCTTGGGGTTGCTGGTGGGTAATCCGCCGATCAAATCCAATGGCGAATTCTTCGGGCCGTTCCAGGTGGATTGCTCGGCGTTGGGGATGTGCTCGGTATTGGCATGAATCCCCAATCCCCCCTGTAGGAGCGAGGCTTGCCCTAATGCCAGTCAGTTAAGCAAATTCAGCCGCGACGCACTCTTTGTAGCAGCTGGCGAAGCCTGCGTTCGGCTGCGTAGCAGTCGTGAATCCGGCTGATGCGGTCTGCCTGACACACCGCGACCTCTGATTTTACGACTGCTTCGCAGCCGAACGCAGGCTTCGCCAGCTGCTACAGATCGCATTCCCGCTTAACTGACTGGCATTGAGGCTTGCCCGCGAAGAACGATGACGCGGTTTACTTGAACACCGCAGTGGATTCTTCGCGGGCAAGCCTCGCTCCTACGGGGGGGATCGGTTATTTCTTCATTATTGATGTGAACAGGTCTGACTCGATGAAGCGCTGCAACCACGCCTGCAATCGCACATAAGGCGTCTGCCCGAACCACTCGCGATCCACGTGGGCGAATTGCCGTACGAACGGCATCAGGGCGATATCCGCCAGGCTCGGGTGCCCGGCCAGCAAGTAGTCGCGCCCCTCCAGCAAGTCATCCAGCTTGCGCAAGAACACCTCGCCCTCTGACCGGTAAAACTCCATTGGCTGCTCGGGATAACGCTCGGCGTACTTGTAGCGATTCAGGTGCACCTTGAACACCTGATCGTTCTCTTCGATCAGTGCGGCGCTGCGTTGCTGTCCTTGCGGATCATCCTTGAGCAACAAGTCCTGCGGATCGTTCTGCGCCAATGCCCAGCGCATGATTTCCAGGCTCTCATCGATCACCCGTCCATCCACATTCAGCACCGGCACCGTGCCTTTGCTCGACAGTGCGAGCATTTCGGCCGGTTTGGCCCTGAGGCTGACCTCGACGATCTGCACCTCACCCCCCGAATAGCGCAGCGCCATGCGTGCGCGCATGGCGTAGGGGCAGCGGCGGAACGAATACAGCGTATTCATTTCACCTCCAGCGTACTCAGGCCGTTGCCTTGGCGGTGGACCTGAATCTGTACCGGAATCCGTTCATGCATTTCCTGCACGTGGGAAATCACCGCGACCTTGCGGCCCTGAGCTTGCAGGCCGTCGAGGGCGTCCATGGCCAGTTGCAGGGATTCCGGATCGAGGCTGCCGAAGCCTTCGTCGATGAACAGCGATTCGATTTTCAGCGTGCTTGACGCCATCGACGCCAAACCGAGCGCCAACGCCAGCGACACCAGGAATGTCTCGCCGCCGGACAGCGAATGCACCGAGCGCAGTTCATCGCCCATCTCGGTGTCCATCACCAATAACCCGAGCATGCTGCCGCCGCGTTTCAAACGATAGCGCCGCACCAGTTGTCGCAACTGAACGTTGGCGTGATGCACCAGCAGGTCGAGGTTGTAGGCCTGGGCGATTTTGCGGAAGGTGTCGCCGGTGGCCGAACCGATCAATGCACTAAGCCGCGCCCAGCGTTGGTATTCGGTATAGGCGTCGGCGATCTGCTGCGCCAGCGCCTGATTGGCGTTCTGTCGACGCTGATCCTCGGCCTGTTCGGCGCGCAATTCGGCGCAGCGGTGCTCGCTGGCGGCGAACAGGTTTTGCAGCTCGGCCAGCGTCGTGGCCAGTTGTTCTGCATCGAGATTGCCGTTGTGCTGTGCCTGATGATCGAGCAAGCGTTGATCGCGCTCCTGCAACAGCACTTTGGCTTGCTCGATGGCTTTTTCGCTCTGCTGCAACCGTTGACGCAGTTCGCTGACCTGTTGGTCGTCGACGCTCAATAGATCTTCCAGTCCGCCGTCGTCCAGCTCTGGATGCTGCGCACGCCAGTCGGCGATCTTGCCGCTCAGCTCGCGATCTTCGGTTTCCAGGGCCTGCGAACGTTCCTGCTGCGCCTTGAGTTCAGCGGCCAGTTGCACCAACCGCGTACGCACGGTTTGCAATTCCTGATTGGCCGTCGCTTCGGCAGTGCGCGCTTGCTCGACGGCCTGATCCAGTTGCTGCTGCCACTGTTCGGCGCTGGCATGTTCGCCCAGCAGTTGCGTCAGTTTTTCCTGGCAAGCCTGTTGCTGTCCGGCCAGCGCCGTGAACTGCTGCTGCGCGGCGTCCAGCTGCTGGATGCGAGTCTGCTGACGGTCCTGTTCTTTCTCCAGCGACTGCTGGCGTTGTTGCTGTTCGCCGAGTTCATCGCGCTGCTGGTCGAGTTGTTCCAGACGCTGGGCGATCAGCCGGTCGAGCTGCATGAAGGTCGCGGCGGGTTCGTTGCGCAAGGCCTCGAGTGTGTCGGCCGGGAGCAGGGTGCTGAACGCCGCCAGTTCATCGTCCAGGCGTTTACTATCGCTGCTCAACTCGCGTTGCTGGTTGAGCAGGTGTTGTGTGGCCTGTTGGTTCGCTGCTTCGGCGCTGCGCAGTTGTTGCGCCAGGCGTGCGGCATCCTGTTGCAGGGTGAGCAGGGCGGTTTGTCGTTGTTCGTCCTGCGTGATGCTCTGGTTCAACTGGCTGCTTTGTTGCGTTAGCCAGGCGTCGCGTTTGCTGGCGTCCTGGGCCAACAGTTGTGCGGACAGCGGGTGCGCTTCCAGGCTCGGCGTCAGACCTTGTTGCTGAGCCGCGAGCTGTTCTTGCTGTTGCAGCAATTCCTTTTGCTGAGCAATCAAACCGCCGACTTCAGCGCGCAGATCGGTGAGTTTTTCCTTGAGCAGGTCGACGGCTTTCTGAGCGTTGGCCTGTTCGCTTTCATCATGCCGGCCGAGGCTTTGCAGCAAGGCTTCAGGCTGATGATAAGGATGGTCCGGGCTGCCACAAACCGGGCACGGCTGATCGTCCTGCAACTGCGCGCGCAGTTCTTCGACGCTGGCACTGCGCGCCAGACGCTGACGCTCCAGCAGTTCGCGGGTGACGGTCAGGGTCTGTTCGGCGACGCTCAGTTCGGCCTTGGTCTTCACGCCGTCCTGGGTCAGACGATCGCGAGCTTGCTGAGCGGCGAGTTGCCGCTGCTGAAGCTCGGCACCGCGCTTGTCCAGTTCCTGCTGGCTGGCCCACAGTCGCGTCAGCTCTTCAAAGGCTCGCAGTTGCTTGCGGTTGTCCTGTAGCAGACTGCCGAGGATCTGAATCTGCTCGGCCACCGCTTCGGGCTCGGCGCCGGCTTCTTTGTACAGCACCTCAAGGCTCTGGCGCTGAGTGGCCAGTTCCTCGGCGGCGCGGGCGGCGCTTTGCTCCAGGGCGGCCAGTTCGGCCTGGCCCTTGTTCAGGCGATTACCGATCAGCATCAGCTGTTGCAGGCGATCGCGGTAGGCATTCCAGGCATCGCTCAACGGCGCCAGATGGGTGCTTTGCTCAAGCTCACCGGCAATCCGCTGCAACCGTTCGGCGACCTGTTTCTGTTGGTCGAGCAAACCCTGAATCGTGCCCTGGCCCTGAGTGCAGGCCAGTTCCGCCTGCTGCTTGAGGTCGGCACTGAGGCTGGCGTCCTTGACCAGGCGGGCGAGGGCGCTTTGCTCTTCGAAGGCTTGACGCAGCAGTGGCGCGCTGGAGGTGTGTTGGCTTTGCGCTTGGGTCAGCGCCGTTTGGGCGGTGCTCAGGCTCTGTTCGAGTTGAGTCTGTCGCTCGGTCAGCTCGCTTTGCTGTTGCGTGTGTTGCTGAATCTGCGCCGCCAGCGGGGTTAGCTGAGCGGTGAGTTCGGTCTTGCGTGCGAACTGATGCCGTTGCGGCGCCAGTTGCTCCAGGCGGGTCAGCTTCAAGCGCTCGCCGGCCAGACTGTTCCAGTGTTGCTGGGCGGAGTGCAGTTGTTCGGTGGCGCTCTGTTGTGCGTCCTGCACCTGGCGCAGGTCCTTGAGCCAGGTGTGTTGCAACTCCAGCTGTTTGAGCTGCGCCTGCTGGGTCTTCAGTTGCTGTTGAGCGTCGTTGAAACGCTCATCGAGTTCGGCCCGGGCTTCCGGCGACAGCGGCGTGACCCCGGTGGCCTGATCCTGCAACAGCTTGTGGGCTTCGCGAGCTTCTTTGGTCTTGTCGAAAGCGCGGCGACCGAGACGGGTGTAGAGCGCGGTGTCGGTGAGCTTTTCCAGCAGTTCGCTGCGGTCGTTGTCATCAGCCTTGAGGAAGGCGCTGAACTCGCTCTGAGCCAGCATGACGGCGCGGGTGAACTGTTCGAAGTTCAGGCCCAGTGCGGCTTCGAGCTGAGCTTTGTATTCGCCTTTCTGGCTGGCCAGCAGTTGATCCTGATCGATGTCGCGCAGGCTCTGGCGACTGGCTTGCAGCTTGCCGCCGGCCTTTTCCCGGGCGCGATTGGCCTCCCAGCGAGCGCGATAGCGGCGACCGTCGATGCCGACGAAATCCACTTCCGCATAACCTTCGCCGGTGCCGCGGCGCAGGAGGGTGCGCGGGTCGCCGGTGCCGATTTCGCCATCGGCGTCCGGAACCTTGGCGTCGCGACCGGTGTTGTTCAGGCGCGGCACGGCGCCAAACAGCGCCAGGCACAGGGCGTCGAGCAGCGTGCTTTTGCCGGCACCGGTCGGTCCGGTAATCGCGAACAGACCGGCACTGGCCAAGGGCTCAGCGGTGAAGTCGATTTCAAACGGCCCGGCCAGGGAGGCGAGGTTTTTCAGGCGGATCGCGAGGATCTTCATGGCTGTTCGCTCTCCATCTGCACGTCTTGCAACAGCTCGGCGAAGTCCTTGAGCGTTTGCTCGTCGACCTCGCTGCCGTAGTTGTCCTGCCAGGCGCGGCTGAACAGTTCCTGGGGCGAAAGCTGATCCAGTTCGATCAAGGTTGTGCCGTCATCGACGCCGTCGCGGCTGCCGTTGCCGGCGTATTCGGCGGCAATCCGCACCAGTCGCACGGCTTTGCCTTGCAACGCCGTTTCCACTTGATGGCGCAGGTCCGGTTGCGGTTCATCGAGACGGACCCGCACTTCCAGCCACGGCTGACGCTGGATATCGGCGAGCAGGTCGATGTTGGGCAGATCGGCCAGTTGCAGCAGGATCTCCGCCAACGGCGCGGAGCCGAGGCGTTGCAGGTGGACGGAGCGCGGAATCAGGCGCGGTTCGACGCTGACCAATGTTTCGCCATCGAGCTGAATGTCGAGAATCTGATGCTGGTAATTGATCTCGGAGAACGACAAGGGAATCGGCGAGCCGCAGTAGCGGATGCGCTCTTCACCGTTGACCTTCTGCGGCTTGTGCAAATGCCCGAGGGCGACATAGCTGATGCTCGGCCCGAACAGGCTGGCGGGCAGGGCTTCGGCGTTGCCAATGATCAGGCTGCGTTCGGAATCCTCCGAAACCGAACCGCCGGCCATGTGCGCATGGCTGATGGCGATCAGCGCCTGGCCCGGCTTGCGCTTGGCGTTGGCCGCTTCGATCAGCCATTCATGGACCTGGCCGATGCCACGCAAATAGTTATCGCCCAAATGCGCACCGGTCACTTCGGCCGGGCGCAGGAACGGCAGCGCCAGGCACCAGGCGGCAATTTCGCCGCTGGCATCAGGCAACGGCAGCAACAGGCGTTCGGCATCCAGTTGGCCGTCATTGAGCCACAGCACGCGACCGAGGGCGTGAGTGCGCAAGCGCCGCATCAACGGCGCGGGCAGTTCGATTCGTGAGCCGGAGTCGTGGTTACCGGCGATCATCACGATGGTCAGCAACGGCTGCTGTTCGTGGGCGCTGACGATGAAATCGTAGAGGCGTTCCTGGGCTTTGACCGGCGGGTTGACCGTGTCAAAGATATCGCCGGCGATCAGCAGCACATCGGGCTGGTCCAGCTTCAGCTGGCGCAGCAGCCAGTCAAGAAAGCAGGCGTGCTCGAAATCGCGCTCCTGGCCGTGCAGGTTCTGCCCAAGGTGCCAGTCGGAGGTGTGAAACAGACGCAAGGCGTACTCCGTAGGAAATAAGGTAATGGTCGCGAAGAAAATGACAGCGACTAAAGGGAGGAGAGTTTACTGGCAAAAGGTCGGGAATGCAGAAGGGCAGAAAAGATCGCAGCCTTCGGCAGCTCCTACATTGGAATGGTGTACACCCGTAGGAGCTGCCGAAGGCTGCGATCTTTTGATTCTATTTCGGATAAAGCGGCGGCAACCCGGTATCGCCGACCAGATCCTGAACCCCTTCGGCCGTCGGGATTGCACGAATCGCGCGCCAGAGATCTTCGCCCTGCCAGTACTGGCCGGTTTCGCTGTACAGCGCGCCATTCAGGCCGTCCAGCGCATCGGACAGCGGCACAAAACGCGCCGCCATGTCGGCCAGGGTTTCCGGTTGTTGCCGGGCCCAGGCGTCGAGGGCCTGGCGGGTGGCGTGAGTGTCGTTGGCCTGACAGGAGCGCTTGAGGTCGTCGAGCAAGGTGCGTGGGCTCGGGCCGGTCTGCGCCGCTCGCAGGATCGCCGGTTGCCAGCGAGCGCGCCACCAGAGGCCGAAGCCCAGCAGGGTGGTGCAGGCCAGAATCACAGTGCTGAGTTTCCACCACCAGAGGGCTTCGTTGCTGGCACCGGACATCGCCTGCGGGCTGCCCGCCGGTGTATCGACGATCAGGCTTGGATTGCTCGCCACTTGTAGCGTGCGGGCCGGCAGGCTGCTGTGTTCCAGGTGATCCTCGAAGGTGTTCCACCAGACCACTTCAACGCTCGGCAAATCAATGTTGCCGGTACGGGTCGGCACCAGGGCTTCACGGTCCTCGCGACTGCCGATCAAGCCGCGCTCGCTGCTCTGGTTGCCCAGCACCGGTTGATCCGGATAGCGCCGCAGGCCGTTGATTTCGGTGGCGGGCAACGGTGGCAATTGCGAACTGGCGAGGCCTTCGGCGTTCAGGGTCAGGCTGCGGGTCAGCGAGTCGCCGACCTGCAAATGATCCGGTTCCGGGCTCCAGCTTTCGCTCAGGCTCAGGCTGCGGGCTGGCAGCCAGGGCACATCGGCCGGATACGTGGCGGGTTTGGCCTTGACCGTCAGCGGGATCTCGGCGGATCTGACGCGCATCTGCTTGCCCGGTTTCGGCCCTTGAGGTGTTGCGTCCTGGGACGGCCGGGTATCGACCGGCGTGGCACTGAACATCTGCGCCGGAATGGTCAATTCACCGCTGTGTTGCGGGTAGATCGCGTAGCGCATTTCGATCACGCCATGGCGCAATCCGTTGATGACTTTTTCGTAGGTGCGCGACTCGCCCAGCTGTTCGATGCGCGCATCGGGAATCTGCAAGGGGGTCAGGCTGCTGTCGTCGTACAGCGACACCGAATGGTAGATGCGCAAGGTCAGGATCGCCTGAGCCTGCACATAGACGCTGCTCTGGTCGAGACTGGCCTCGATGAACACTGGCTCCAGTGTATTGCTGCTGTCCTGGGTTTCGCTCTCGATCACCTGCACGGTAATCGGCTGGCTCTGGACGTCGCCCAGTTGCAGCGATGGAATCACCACGCTGCCGTTTTGCCGGGGCAGCAGGGTGATGATCCAGCGGGTGGTCGCCTGAGTGTCGCCGTTGAGGGTGTTCAGTTGGTTGACCTGGCGGGTGCCGCGCACTTCGAACAGCGGTTCCAGCGGGGTCAGGTCGGGCTTGCCGAACTGGGTCACGTCGCTGGTTTCCAGGGTCAGTTCGACCGTCTCGCCGGAATTCAGGCGGCTGCGATCGACGCTGGCGACCAGCTCCGCAGCCTGGGCCTGAACGGTGCAGAGCAACAGGGCGGGCAACAATGCGAGCAAGAAGGCGGTGAAGCGGGTCATCGAGTTTTTTCCTGATCCTGATGTTGTTGCTGTTCGTACCAGAATTTGCGTCTGAGCAGTTCGCCGGGATCATCCGGGATCTTGCGCAGCCATTGCTCCAGCGCCTGGCGCTGTTCGCCTTCGATCATGTCGCTGGCCGGGTGCCGTGGTGGCGTGGTGCTTTGCTCATCGCCCAACTCGCTGCCCGGGACTTCATTGGCACCCGGTTGCGGTGGCGTCGTGGGGGGCTGCTCGGCGTCCGGGGTGGTTTGCTCGGCGTCGGCTTTCGGCTCGCCATTGCTGGGTTGGGTGGCGCTGCCTGGCGGTGGTTCCTGGGTGATGGTTTCGGTTTTGCCATCGGCGGTTTTGTCCGGCTCGACGGGCGGCGCTGAGGTTTTCTGTTTGAGCAGGCTTTCCACCAGCGCCTTGTTGGTCAGGGCCGGACGCAGATCCGGTTGACGTTCAAGTGCTTGATCGTAAGCATCCAGTGCCGCTTCCAGCTCACCGCTTTTGGCCAGGGCGTTACCCCGATTGTAGTGGGCGTGGGCGTCGGTGCCTTGGGCAAACCGCTGGGCGGCGCCACTGTAGTCGCCGGCTTCATAGAGCGCCACACCCCGCCACTGCGGATCTTCGAAATGCTGCGCGGCCTCGGCCGGGCGCTTTTGTTTGAGCAAGTGCAGGCCCTGCTGATCGGGACGCAGCCACAAGTCTTCGAAGTCGAAGGCGTAACTCGGTTGTGGCAACAGGAACAGCAGTGGCAGGCAGAACAGCCAACCCCGGCGCCCGGCACAGGCGGCCAGTAATAACAGCGGCAGCAGCAGCCAGTAACCCTGATCGGCCCAGGTGTCGAGGCGCAATGTCTGGCCGTCGTTGCGCAGATCCCGTGGCCCGTCGAACAGGCCAAGGCCACGCAGGTCGGCATCGTCCAGTCGCGCCTGGCGATAACGTCCGCCCAGGCCGTTGGCAAAGGCTTTCAGGCTGGGGCCGTCCAGACGGGGCACCAGAATTGCGCCCAGGTCATCCTTGAGGAAACTGCCGTCGTCCTGCGCGACCGGCGCCCCTTCGGCGGTGCCGATACCGAGCATCAGAAATTGCGTGGACTTGTCGTCCAGCGCCTGACGAATCCTTTGGCGTTCCTGTTCCGTCAGCGACGAACCGATCAGCAGGATCCGACCTTGGCCGAGGGCGCCCTGATCCAGCAGCGCAAGGGCCTTGGCCACCGCCAGATCGGCACGATGACCGGCTTGGGGCATCAGCGACGGCTTGAGTGCATCCAGCAGGTTGCGACTGGTCGACAGATCATCCGACAGCGGCACCAAGGTGTGGGCACTGCCGGCGTAGACAATGATCGCTGTCTGCGCGTCGCTGCGATTTTGTAGCAGATCGAACAGTTTGCGCCGGGCTTGTTCCAGCCTGTTCGGCGCAACATCGGTGGCGAGCATTTCCGGGGTCAGCTCAAGCAACACCACCAGCGGGTCGGCGGGTTTCTGGCTGGTTTGTTCGACGCGCTGCCAGCTCGGCCCGAGCAGGGCCAGCACGGTCAGCACCCAGGCCAGGCCCAGGGCGACCCATGGCAGTTTGCTTTCGCGACCGCTGCCACCACTGAGCAACGCGGCATGAAAGGCCGGCGGCAGAATCATTTGCCAGCGGCCGGCGCGTTTCTGCCGGTGCCAGAGTTGCCAGAGCAGCCAACCCAGTAACGGCAACAACAGCAGCCACCAGGGACGGAACCAGTGCGGCCAGAGCGCAATCATCGGCGCCTCCGCAGACGCAGGCGTTTGAGTCGCTGACGCCAGTCGGGCAGTTGCGTTTGTAGAAACCGCTCTTTGGTAAACAGCTCCTTGCTAAACAGCCGTTGCAACGGGTTATCAGGCCAGCGCTCGCGGATCACCAGCAGCATGCTTAACAGTAGCGCCATCGCCAAAGGCCAGTGATACAACGCTTGGGCCGGACGGGCCTGAGTGGGTTGCTGGGTCACCGGTTCCAGTTTGTCGAGGGTGCGCTTGATCGCCTGCAATTCCTCGCCGTCGTGGGCGCGGAAGTATTGGCCACCGGTGGCTTGGGCGATGGCTTTCAAGGCCGGTTCGTCGAGGTCCAGGCTCGGGTTGATTCCCAGGAATCCCAGGGTGCCGCTTTGTTCCGGGTCGGCGCCGATACCGATCGGGTAGATTTTCACGCCTTCTGTGGCCGCTAGGCGTGCGGCGGTCAGCGGGTCGATCTCGCCGCCGTTGTTGGCGCCATCGGTGACCAGAATCAGCACGCGGCTTTGTGCCGGGCGTTGGCGCAGGCGTTTGAGGGCCAGGCCGATGGCATCGCCGATGGCGGTGTTCTTGCCGGCGATGCCGATCCGCGCTTCGTCGAGCCAAATGCGCACGGTGTGCCGGTCGAAGGTCAGTGGCGCTTGCAGATAGGCCTGGCTGCCGAACAGGATCAACCCGACCCGATCGCCGTCACGACTTTCGAGAAAATCACCGAGCAAATGCTGCACCAGTGACAGTCGGCTGACCTCTTCGTCCTGCCATTGCATGTCGGGGAAGTCCATGGAGCCGGACACGTCCACCGCCACCAATAGATCGCGGCCACTGGCGGCAACCGGCAGAGGTTCGCCGAGCCATTGCGGGCGCGCGGCGGCGATCAGCAATAACAGCCACAGCAAAATGAACGGTGCTTGCTGACGCCACGCTGGCAGATTCGCCCGGGCACGGCGGCGAGCGAGGCCTTCGAGGTCGCTGAGGAAGCTGACTTTGAGCGCCGGTTCGCCACTGTCGGCGACCGGCAGCAGCACCCGCATCAGCCACGGCAGTGGCAGCAGGGCGAAGATCCACGGCCAGGCGAACTCAAACATGTTTGCGAATCCAGGTGTCGACGGCTTGAGTCAGGCCGGCGATGGCCTTGTCGTCGAGTTTGCATTCGGGTTTGTAGGCGCCTTCCACCAGCACCATCCAGCGTGTAAGGCCGGCGGCCGGGCAGCGGTTATCAAGGAACGCCAGCCATTTGCGTCCGTTAAGGGTGTGGCTCTGGCTGTAGGGGTAATGGTTGCGGCACAGGCGTTTGAGCAAGCCATTGAGTTGCTGCAGCCAGGCACCGGCCGGGGCGCCGTCGTAGGGCTTGGGCATCCGGGCGAGTTCGGCCAGCGCCGCGAGACGCACCGGGTCCAGCGGTTGTTCGGCGCGGACGATAGGGCGCTTGTTCGGAATGAAACGGCGCAACTGCCACAGGCCGAAACCGATCAATGGCAGCAATAACAGCAGCAGCCACCAGCCCGGCGCCGGGGGCCAGAAGCCGATCGGTGGCGGGGAAATCAGCGGTTGCAGTTGATCGAGGCTGCTCATCGACCTTTCCCCGGACGCTGCGGGTTCAGGTATTCGCGCAGTTGCTCGACCATTTCGCTTTGGGTGCTCAAAGGCATCAGCAATACCCGCAACTTCTGCGCCAGCAGCTCCCAGCGGGCGATACGCGCTTCCGCTTGCGCGCGATAGGCCTGGCGCAAGTCGAAATTCAATGTGTCGAGTTCCAGCTGCGCCCCCCGTTCCGCGAAACGTAAAAGCCCGGCAGCGGGCAGGGCGTGATCCAGCGGATCGGACACGGGCAGCAGCAACAGGTCGCAATGACGTGACAACAGGCTCAACTGCTGCTCGGCACCGTCGGACAAGGCGCGTTCATCGCAGATCACGATCACCAGGCTGCCGGGGCGCAATACTTCCCGGGCGCGACGCAGGGCAATGCCGAAGGCGTCGCGGTCCGGCTCGCGTTCGGTGTGCAGCGACTGATTGACCCGCACCAGTCGGTTGAGCAGTTGCAGCAGGCTCTGTTTGCTGCGTCGCGGCTTTATCTCGTAGTGCTCATCGTCGCCGAACACCAGCCCGCCGACCCGGTCGTTATGGCCCAAAGCGGCCCAGCCAATCAGGCTCGCTGCCTGGGCGGCAAGCACTGATTTGAACATCAGCCCCGAGCCGAAAAACAGCCGGCGGCTTTGTTCGACCATGATGAAAATTGGTCGCTCGCGTTCTTCGTGGAACAGCTTGGTGTGGGGTTCCTGAGTCCGTGCGGTGACGCGCCAGTCGATGCTGCGCACGTCATCACCGGCCTGATAGACCCGCACCTGATCGAAGTCCACCCCGCGCCCGCGCAGTTTTGAGTGGTGCAGGCCGATCAGCGGGCTGCGCTGGCTCGGTGTGGAAAACAGCTGCACTTCACGCACGCGATGGCGCATCTCGATCAGCTCGGCGAGGCTGACACGGATGCCCGGCTCGGGCGGCAGGAGGGCGTTCATCGGGGTCAAGCGACGGCTACGACGTCGAGAATCCGCTGGACCACCCGGTCCTGGTCGATGCCAGCGGCTTCGGCTTCAAAGGAAAGAATGATGCGGTGGCGCAACACATCGAACAGCACCGCCTGAATGTCTTCCGGGCTGACGAAGTCGCGACCGGCGAGCCAGGCGTGGGCCCGGGCGCAACGGTCCAGGGCAATGGAGCCCCGCGGGCTGGCGCCGTAGGCGATCCATTCGGCCATTTCCGGGTCGAACTTGGCCGGCGTGCGTGTGGCCATGACCAGTTGCACCAGGTATTCCTCCACGGCGTCGGCCATGTACAACCCGAGGATTTCCTTGCGCGCGGCGAAGATCGCCTGCTGGCTGACCCGGCGCTCGGGCTTGGTTTCGCCGTGCAGCGCTTCACCGCGAGCCTGTTGCAGAATCCGGCGCTCGACGGCGGCGTCAGGGAAGCCGATTTTTACGTGCATCAGGAAACGGTCGAGCTGGGCTTCGGGCAGCGGGTAGGTGCCTTCCTGCTCGATGGGGTTTTGCGTGGCCATGACCAAAAACAGCGGCGACAGGTCGTAGGTGCTGCGCCCGACGCTGACCTGGCGTTCGCCCATGGCTTCGAGCAGGGCCGACTGGACCTTGGCCGGGGCACGGTTGATTTCGTCCGCCAGCACCAGATTGTGGAAAATCGGGCCTTGCTGGAACACGAAGCTGCCGGTTTCCGGGCGATAGATTTCCGTGCCGGTGATGTCGGCCGGTAGCAGGTCGGGGGTGAACTGGATGCGATGGAACTGTGCTTCGATGCCTTCGGCGAGCTCTTTGATGGCCTTGGTCTTGGCCAGCCCCGGGGCGCCCTCGACCAGCATGTGGCCGTCGGCGAGCAAGGCGATGAGCAAGCGCTCGATGAGTTTTTCCTGGCCGAGAATCTGCGTTGAAAGAAAGGTTCGCAGCGCGAGCAGCGCTTCACGATGTTCCATCGATGACTGTTCCTGGAAAGGGTGACCGAAGACGTTCGAATAACGCCAGGGCTGGGGGCGTTACTTTAATCCATCGCAGGGTGCGGCGACTAACGGCATTTTGTGCAAAGTGCGGGAATTGATGGGTGAAATTGTTGGAAATTTGTAGGGTGGGCCGGGCGGTGGCTGTTCTGGCCTCATCGCGGGCAAGCCCGGCTCCCACAAGTTTCAGCGGTGTGCTTGCAATCTTTGCAACGCATCAGGCCCTGTGGGAGCGGGCTTGCCCGCGATAAGGTCCGCCCGAACACCATCAGAGCTGGCTGATGTAAGTGCCGGTACCTTTAAGAATGTTCCGCAAGGTTTCTTCCACTTCCGCCAGATCCTGCGCATCGGTGCTATGCAGAATTTCCAGCGAATCTTCGCCATCGAGCACATCGACGTCCGCGGCGGCGATTTCGATCAGCAGGCGGTCAGGGCTGAGGGTGACTTTCACACCGTTGAGGGCCGAAGGCTTGTCGTGGAAGATGATCTCCAGCTCATCCTCGTCCGGAAAACGGCTCATCAGGAACATTTCGCCCTCGACGCTGTTGCAGCAGAGCATGGCCAAGTTGTCTTCTTCTTCGTCGCACGGGTTGACGATCAAGAGGTCAGTTGTCATTTGCATGGGAAAATCCTGGCTCGGCGAGCGTGGTGAACGTAACAAAAGGCAATTCTGCCAGCCCCGGGGAATTTCTGCTCGCCTGAGTGTCAGAAGATGTGTCGTGAACATTCTGGGTGTTACTGGTCATTTTTGGCACGCATGTACCGTAAAACCGGGCATAAAGCGCCCGTTTTGCTGCGCGGCTGCTAGTGTTGTTCGAGGCACATGCCGCGAGTTACGTGCCGATGACCGAATATGTCGCAGCGCTGCAAGCACGGCCCTTGCCGCACTCGTTAAGCTGCGCAACGGATGAGCACCCGTAAAGGCATTGCCTGTTGCCTCGGCAGTCGTTTTTGCAGATGCCCATTCAATGGAAGGTGAATGTGACCTGAGTGTCTCGTCCAGCTTCACCCACCTGTCATCCTGTTTCCTCTGCCCGAGAATCAGGAACAGGGTGACGGATTGCCCCGAAAGGGGTTTGCACGCGACGCTTCCATCAATAACAAGCCCAAGCGGAGTACCACAGATGGCGTTCTTCACCGCAGCCAGCAAAGCCGACTTCCAGCACCAACTGCAAGCGGCACTGGCGCAGCACATCAGTGAACAGGCACTGCCACAAGTGGCGCTGTTCGCCGAACAATTCTTCGGCATTATTTCCCTGGACGAACTGACCCAGCGTCGGCTGTCCGATCTCGCCGGCTGCACCCTTTCTGCGTGGCGCCTGCTTGAGCGCTTCGATCACGCGCATCCGCAAGTGCGCGTCTACAACCCTGATTACGAACGCCACGGCTGGCAGTCGACCCACACCGCGGTCGAAGTGCTGCACCACGACCTGCCGTTTCTGGTGGACTCGGTGCGCACCGAGCTGAACCGTCGCGGCTACAGCATCCATACCCTGCAAACCACTGTGCTGAGCGTGCGTCGCGGCAGCAAGGGCGAGCTGTTGGAGATCCTGCCGAAAGGCACCCAGGGCGAAGGCATTCTGCAAGAATCGCTGATGTACCTGGAAATCGACCGTTGCGCCAACACGGCCGAACTGAACGTCCTGACCAAAGAGCTGGAGCAGGTTCTCGGTGAAGTCCGCGTCGCGGTCGCCGATTTCGAACCGATGAAAGCCAAGGTCCAGGAGCTGATCGAAGGCATCGACAACAGCCAGTTCATCATCAACGCCGACGAAAAGTCCGAAATCAAGAGCTTCCTGGAATGGCTGGTGGGCAACCACTTCACCTTCCTGGGCTACGAAGAATTCGTGGTGGGCGAGGATCAGAACGGCGGTCACATCGAATATGACCAGAACTCGTTCCTCGGCCTGACCAAACTGCTGCGCGCCGGCCTGACCGTCGATGATCTGCGCATCGAAGACTACGCCGTGAACTACCTGCGTGAACCGACGCCGCTGTCGTTCGCCAAGGCTGCACACCCAAGCCGTGTCCACCGTCCGGCGTACCCTGATTACGTATCGATCCGTCAGATCGATGCCAATGGCAAAGTCGTTAAAGAATGCCGCTTCATGGGCCTGTACACCTCGTCGGTGTATGGCGAAAGCGTGCGGGTCATTCCGTACATCCGTCGCAAGGTCGAGATCATCGAACAGCGTTCGGGCTTCCAGGCCAAGGCTCACTTGGGCAAGGAATTGGCCCAAGTGCTTGAAGTGTTGCCGCGCGACGACTTGTTCCAGACCCCGGTGGACGAGCTGTTCACCACCGTGATGTCGATCGTGCAGATCCAGGAACGCAACAAGATCCGCGTGTTCCTGCGCAAAGACCCGTACGGCCGTTTCTGCTACTGCCTGGCCTATGTGCCGCGCGACATCTACTCCACCGAAGTGCGTCAGAAGATCCAGCAAGTGCTGATGGATCGCCTGAAAGCCTCGGACTGCGAGTTCTGGACTTTCTTCTCCGAGTCCGTGCTGGCCCGTGTGCAACTGATTCTGCGCGTCGATCCGAAGAACCGTCTGGATATCGATCCACTGCTGCTGGAAAAAGAAGTGGTGCAGGCCTGCCGCAGCTGGCAGGACGATTACGCCAGCCTGACAGTTGAAAGTTTCGGCGAGGCTAGCGGCACCAACGTGCTGGCCGACTTCCCGAAAGGCTTCCCGGCCGGTTACCGCGAGCGTTTCGCAGCCCACTCGGCTGTGGTCGACATGCAGCACCTGCTGAGCCTGAGCGAAAAAAATCCGCTGGTCATGAGCTTCTATCAGCCGCTGGCTCAGGTCTCCGGTCAGCGCATGTTGCACTGCAAGCTGTATCACGCCGATACGCCGCTGGCGTTGTCCGACGTGTTGCCGATCCTGGAAAACCTCGGCCTTCGCGTGCTGGGTGAGTTCCCGTATCGCCTGCGTCACAACAATGGCCGCGAATTCTGGATTCACGATTTCGCGTTCACCGCCGCCGAAGGCCTGGAACTCGACATCCAGCAACTCAACGACACCTTGCAGGACGCTTTCGTCCACATCGTGCGTGGCGATGCCGAGAACGATGCGTTCAACCGCCTGGTGCTGACTGCCGGCCTGCCATGGCGCGATGTGGCGCTGCTGCGTGCCTACGCCCGTTACATGAAGCAGATCCGTCTGGGCTTCGACCTGGGTTACATCGCCAGCACCCTGAACAACCACACCGACATCGCTCGCGAGTTGACCCGGTTGTTCAAGACCCGTTTCTACCTGGCGCGCAAGCTGACCAGCGACGATCTGGAAGACAAGCAGCAACGCCTGGAACACGCGATTCTGGCAGCACTGGACGATGTTCAGGTGCTGAACGAAGACCGCATCCTGCGTCGTTACCTGGACCTGATCAAAGCGACCCTGCGGACCAACTTCTACCAGACCGATGCCAACGGTCAGAACAAGTCCTACTTCAGCTTCAAGTTCAACCCGCACCAGATTCCAGAGCTGCCGAAGCCGGTACCGAAGTTCGAAATCTTCGTTTACTCGCCTCGCGTTGAAGGCGTGCACCTGCGCTTTGGCAACGTTGCTCGCGGTGGTCTGCGCTGGTCCGACCGTGAAGAAGACTTCCGCACCGAAGTCCTGGGCCTGGTAAAAGCCCAGCAAGTGAAGAACTCGGTCATCGTACCGGTGGGTGCGAAGGGCGGCTTCCTGCCGCGTCGCCTGCCACTGGGCGGCAGCCGTGACGAGATCGCGGCCGAGGGCATCGCCTGCTACCGCATCTTCATCTCGGGCCTGTTGGACATCACCGACAACCTGAAAGACGGCGCGCTGGTACCGCCGGCCAACGTCGTGCGTCATGACGACGATGACCCGTACCTGGTAGTGGCGGCGGACAAAGGCACTGCGACCTTCTCCGACATCGCCAACGGCATCGCCATCGACTACGGCTTCTGGCTCGGCGACGCCTTTGCGTCCGGCGGCTCGGCTGGTTACGACCACAAGAAAATGGGCATTACCGCCAAGGGCGCGTGGGTCGGTGTACAACGCCACTTCCGCGAGCGTGGCATCAATGTTCAGGAAGACAGCATCACTGTGGTAGGCGTCGGCGACATGGCCGGTGACGTATTCGGCAACGGCTTGCTGATGTCCGAAAAGCTGCAACTGGTCGCTGCCTTCAACCACCTGCACATCTTCATCGACCCGAACCCGGAGCCTGCCAACAGCTTCGCCGAGCGTCAGCGTCTGTTCGATCTGCCGCGTTCGGCCTGGTCGGACTACGACACCAGCATCATGTCCGAAGGCGGCGGGATCTTCTCGCGCAGCGCAAAAAGCATCGCGATTTCCCCGCAGATGAAAGAGCGCTTCGACATTCAGGCTGACAAGCTGACCCCGACCGAACTGCTGAATGCCTTGCTCAAGGCACCGGTAGACCTGTTGTGGAACGGCGGTATCGGTACCTACGTGAAAGCCAGCACCGAAAGCCACGCCGATGTCGGCGACAAGGCCAACGATGCACTGCGCGTGAACGGCAACGAGCTGCGCTGCAAAGTCGTGGGCGAGGGCGGTAACCTCGGTATGACTCAGCTGGGTCGTGTCGAATTCGGCCTCAATGGCGGCGGTTCCAACACCGACTTCATCGACAACGCCGGTGGTGTGGACTGCTCCGACCACGAAGTGAACATCAAGATCCTGCTGAACGAAGTGGTACACGCCGGTGACATGACCGACAAGCAACGTAACCAGTTGCTGGCGAGCATGACCGACGAAGTCGGCAACCTGGTGCTGGGCAACAACTACAAGCAGACCCAGGCATTGTCCTTGGCGGCGCGTCGTGCCTTGCCGCGGATCGCCGAATACAAGCGTCTGATGAACGATCTGGAAGGCCGCGGCAAGCTGGATCGCGCCATCGAGTTCCTGCCGGCTGAAGAGGCGATCAACGAGCGCGTCGCGGCGGGCCATGGCCTGACCCGTGCCGAGCTGTCGGTTCTGATCTCCTACAGCAAGATCGACCTCAAGGAAGCGTTGCTCAACTCCTTGGTGCCGGACGACGACTACCTGACCCGCGACATGGAAACCGCTTTCCCGCCGACGCTGGTGAGCAAGTTCTCCGCTGCCATGCGCCGTCACCGCCTGAAGCGCGAAATCGTCAGCACCCAGATCGCCAACGATCTGGTAAACCACATGGGTATCACCTTCGTTCAACGACTCAAAGAGTCGACCGGCATGAGCCCGGCGAACGTGGCCGGTGCTTATGTGATCGTGCGCGACATCTTCCATCTCCCGCATTGGTTCCGTCAGATCGAAGCCCTGGATTATCAGGTATCGGCCGACGTACAACTTGAGCTGATGGACGAGTTGATGCGTCTGGGCCGCCGTGCTACGCGCTGGTTCCTGCGCAGCCGTCGCAACGAGCAGAACGCTGCCCGTGACGTCGCGCACTTCGGTCCGCACCTGGCGGCGTTGGGCCTCAAGCTCGACGAACTGCTGGAAGGCCCGACCCGCGAAGGCTGGCAGACCCGCTACCAGGCTTACGTCGCTGCTGGCGTGCCTGAGTTGCTGGCGCGCATGGTTGCAGGCACCACTCACCTGTACACCTTGCTGCCGATCATCGAGGCTTCGGACGTGACCGGCCAGAACGCAGCGGACGTGGCCAAGGCCTACTTCGCCGTGGGCAGCGCGCTGGACATCACCTGGTACCTGCAACAGATCAGCGCTCTGCCGGTTGAAAACAACTGGCAGGCCCTGGCCCGTGAAGCGTTCCGTGATGACGTCGATTGGCAACAACGTGCGATCACCATCTCCGTCCTGCAACAGGGCGACGGCACCCAGGACGTGGAAACACGCCTGGCGCTGTGGATGGAAGAGCACGAAGGCATGATCGAACGCTGGCGCGCCATGCTGGTGGAAATCCGTGCTGCTAGCGGCACTGACTACGCCATGTACGCGGTGGCCAACCGCGAACTGCTGGACCTGGCGTTGAGCGGTCAAGCGGTGGTGCCTACCACTGCCAATATGACTGCCAGCGCCGAGCTGGAGCCGGCTGCCTGATAGGCGTTGAATGAAAAAGCCCCGTCTCGAAAGAGATGGGGCTTTTTTTTGTCTGAAGGTTTTGTGGTGGCTGGTCGGGCCTCTTCGCGGGCAAGCCTCGCTCCCACAGTGGATCGCATGCTTCTGGAACAACCCGGTCACCTGTGGGAGCGGGCTTGCCCGCGATGAGGCCATCAGCATCACCTCCGCGATCAGTTCTCCAAAGGAATCAACACTTTCTCATCCGGAGCCAACACCATGAACACCAACAACTTGGCGGGTTGGGTGGCACTGGCGTTCTTCGAGACCAGATGTTCCGACCCGGCCGGTTCGTACCAGAACTCACCGGCCTTGTAGGTGATCGCTTTTTCACCTTTGACTTGCGAAATGATCTCCCCCGAAAGCACATAGGCCATGGCTGTGCCTTGGTGTTTATGGGCGATGGACGATTGGCCCGGCTGGTAATCGACTTCGATCATCAAGGCTTTTTTACCGGGTGCGTTTTTCAGCATCTGGTCCTGCAGGACGGTGACTTTTTCTGAAGGGGGGGCGGTGTCGTGGGCAAATGCCGGGGCTGAAACGCTCAGCGTCAGGGCGGCGAAAGGGGCAGCAAAAAAACGAAGCGCATTCATCGTTGATTACCTGAGGTGGTGAGTCGTCAGCGACCACAGTAAGCCGCGCTATCGGGCAATCAAACGGCCAATTTTCGGGAAGGTGAGGGGACCAATCAAGCAGGTCAAAATCAAAAGATCGCAGCCTTCGGCAGCTCCTACACTGAATCGCGTACACCCTTGAAACATCGGGCGGACGCAAATTCTGTAGGAGCTGCCGAAGGCTGCGATCTTTTGATCTTGTTTTTAAACGATCGGAAAGCTGTTGAAGTCGACGGCATTGGCCAGGCGGCTGTCGATCAGGCCGATAAAGCCTTGCACTTCGGGGCAGTTGAAATGCGATTGCATGGCCGCTTCCGATTGCCAGCGAGCGCTGACTGTCCAGCGGGTGTCGTCCTCGGGGCAGCGGTCGACCATATAGGAGTCACAGCCCGGAAGTTCGCGCAGGGTGTCGACAATCTTTTGCAGTTGCTTACCCAGTTCGTCCGAGCGGCCGGCGGCGGCCTGCACCTTTACGGTGTTGATCACTTCGTTGGACATTGCTCACACTCCTGAATCAGGCCGGACGAATCCTGCTCATTGAGGGATAACGCCCAATCAGGATAGGCCTGCACCCCCAGACCGCCAATAGCCAATCGCCAGATAAAGCCGCAGACCAATCCCTCAGTCGAGCTGCTGCAAAATGTCCCTTAACCGGTCCAGGGCGATGTCGATGTCCAGGGTTTCGATCGCGCCGAACCCCAGGAAAAGCCCGGTCCGCGGCGCTTGCTGGTAAAAAAAGCTGTCCAGTGCATAGAGCCCCACTTCGACTTTTTTTGCCAATTCGATCACCAATGGAATATCCACCGGCACCTTACACAGCACCGCCATGTGGAACCCGGCCGTGGTCGGCACGGCCTCAAACCACGGCGAAAGGTCACCCGCCATGCGTGCCAGGATCCGTTCACGGCGCCCGGCGTAAATCGTATGGCAGCGCCGGATGTGCTTGAGCAGACAGCCCTCGGCGATGAACTTGGCGAGCGCCCATTGGGGCAGGGTAGATGTGTGCAAATCGGTGAGCTGCTTGGCGCGGATCACCGCTTCGAGAATCGCTGGTGGCAAAATCGCGTAACCCAGCCGCAACTCCGGCAACAAGGTCTTCGAGAAAGTGCCGACGTAGGCGACGATACCGCGCTCATCCAGGCTTTGCAGCGAGTCGGTGGGCCGGCCTTCGTAGCGGAATTCGCTGTCGTAATCGTCTTCAATAATGATCGCCCCCAGCTCATAGGCTCTTGCGAGCAGGGCTTCCCGGCGGGGCTGGCTCATGGGCATGCCCAAAGGGAACTGGTGGGACGGGGTGACGTAAATCAGCCGGGTGCCATCCGGAATGTGCTCGACCTGAATGCCTTGCGCATCCACCGGCACGCCAACCACCGTCGCGCCATGGCTCCCGAACAACAGGCGCGCCGGCGGGTAGCCGGGGTCTTCCATGGCGACGAGGCTGCCCGGTTGGGTCAGGACCCGGGAAATCAGGTCCAGCGCCTGTTGCGCGCCATTGCACACCACCACGTCTTCGTCCTGACAATTGACCCCGCGCGAAAACGCAATGTGCCGTGCGATGGCATTGCGCAGCGCCGGCAGGCCTTCGGGCAGGCTATAGAAACCTTTGGAACCGGCAATCTGGCGCAAGGCATGGGAGGTGCAGCGGCGCCAATCGTCCTGCGGAAACTGGCCCTTGCTGGTGGCGCCACCGATGAACTCGTAACGCAACGAGCCTTCCAGCGTCGGGTGGCGCAAGAATGTCGGCAGGCTGCGCCAGCGTTCGATGACATCAAAGCTCGCCAGCTCCGAGTGGCTCTGCTTGCGAACGGTTTTCGCCGGCCGGGCATTGACGTAAGTGCCTTTGCCGATCACGCCGGTGAGGAAGTTCTCGTAGGTCAGTTGCGCATACGTGTCGGAAATGGTCTTGCGCGAGATCCCCAGTTGTTCGGCCAGCAAGCGGCTGGGCGGCAGCTGCGTCCCGACTGTCAGGCGACCGGACTCGATGGCGTCGCGCAGTTGCCGGTACAACTGGCCTGCCAGGTCCTTGCGGCCGTTGATGACAACATGAAGTTCCATACCGGCGGGGCTCCTGGGGCGGTTGAGGCGACTGTGCGTCGCGCCAGATTACCCGCATGAACGGCTGCGCAGAAGTTGCGTGGGCGAAAAACCTGCGATTGGCCTGCTGCCGGGCGGTCCATGGTTTTTTCGACGAATTGGGTCTGTAACACGGGTGCATCGGCGGCTAGTGTGGAGGCACTGATTCGATCCATGAGGTCGCCCCATGAACGCCCGTCTTGATTACTACAGCGCATCGCCCAAAGCGATGAAAGCCATGATCGCCCTGGAGGCCTTGACCCGCGACCTGAGCATCGAACCGGCCTTGTTGCACCTGATCAAAATCCGCGCCTCGCAGCTCAATGGCTGCGCCTTCTGCACCGACATGCACTCGGTGGACGCGCGCCGCTTCGGCGAGAGCGATCGCCGGCTGTATGCGATTGTGGTCTGGCGCGACAGCAACTTCTTCAACCCTCGGGAGCGGGCGGCCCTGGCCTGGACCGAAGCGGTGACCCTGCTCTCGGAAAGCCATGTGCCGGATGACATTTACGCTCAGGCTCGGGAGCAGTTCAGCGAAGGCGAACTGGTCGATCTGACGATGGCCGTCAGCACCATCAACAGCTGGAATCGCCTGGCGGTGAGCTTTCGGCAAACGCCCAGCGGTTGATTCAAGCGCAAACCCTGTAGGAGCTGCCTTCGCGGGCAAGTCGGATCGCCGCACCGCTCGCTCGTGCAGGCATTAGGCAGTTGATTCAATTTTTGCCCGGTTGTCACATCAGGTTCATGAACGGTCAGCAGGATAAAACGCTCAAGGACAGATCGACAGGGAGTCATCAATGTCATTCATGGAATCCACCGGGCGTCAGGGTGTGGCCGAGTACCGCGGGCCCGTAAAACAACGTGAATCCTTGCACACGCTGGCGGCCAGAATCGATCCGGTGCTGGTGCAGTCTTTCCGGGTCAGTGCCCGTTGCGGCTGTTTCACGCAAGCGGCCCGCAGCCTCAACATCAAGTCGACCCAGTTGCGTAAACAATTGGCGCAACTTGAGGCGCAATTGCAGTGTTCGCTGTTCAGCCATTCGGGCAATGGCTTTGCCCTCAGTCGTGACGGCTTGCAGTTTCAGGCGCAGTTGATTGCCTTGGCCCATGAACGCAAGTTGCCAGTGATCGAACAGCCCTTGATTCGTCTGGCCGTGGCCGAATCAATCCTGCACCACATCCTCGGCCGTGATCTGGTCTCGCTGCTGCGGCGCAACGCCAGTGTGCGCCTGGACATCATCTCCCTGGACAGCGAACTGTCCCTGCGAGCGATCAGTGCCGATGTGGTGGTGTGGCTGGCAGGTACCGATTCGCCGTTGCCGGGCCCCAGTTTCGCCATCAGCGAGCCCCAGCGTCTGGCACGGCTGGACTATCTGCCGCACATCGCCAAACGGTATTCACGGGTCACGGCGCGGCCGGACAGCCTGGGTGACCTGGCCGATTTCATGCTGGTGCAATGGCAGCACGACCGTCAGGTCACCGCTTTCGGCCCATGGAACAGTCTGGTGGAGCAGCGTCTGGCGGGAGTGGTGCAACTGCATTCCTATGAGCTGATGCTGGAGATGATCCGTTGCAGCGCCTGCATCGGTTTGTTGCCGCACTACATGAGCCAATTCGACCGGGGGCTGGTGGCATTGCCCGGGCTCTTCAAGCAACCGATGCAGCGTCAGGTGTGGATGGCGGTCAATGCCGACTCCCGGAACGAGTCCGAGGTGCAGGGGATCGTCGAACTGATCCACAACACCTTCAACGAGCGGCGAGAGTGGTTTGAAGGGTAACCACTGTTCAAATGTGGGAGCGGGCTTGCTCGCGAAGGGGCCATCACATTCGACACCAATGTCGACGGTACAGGTCGCCCTCACGAGCACGCCCGTCCCTACACTCTGCGTGGAACATGGGAACGATCAATTTTTTTGGCTATCCCCTTGGAGATCGGCCGGTGTGGCGGTGAAGGCAGGCGCCGCATGACTGTGCACTGTCTGAGCACCGACACCACAACTTGCGAAAAGCGCCATCAGGCTGAATGCTGCGGCGCGAAGCAAACCTTTCATAGAGTTTTCCTCATTTTCCGAAGGTGACATTCAGTCCGGCCAATAACGTCGCTTCTCAAGTCAAAGTCCAGGTGGCGGCGCACGACTCCGGTGCTGGATAGTCGATGGGTATGCTTTTCACTCTAGCAGGTGGTTGTCACGTCAACCGTCTAGCCACGCCGCTCTTTTATCGAGCTGACCCCTTAGCTTTTTTTCAGTGGAAGAAAGTAGGCGGCCCATCTGATTGCCATCAACGCCAGATTGGCGCCATCGCGCAACAGCAAGCCGCCCGCGGCACGCCGTACTTCCTTAGAGCTGACGCGGCCGCGGGCGATGTCGAGGCGGGAAAAACTGTGCATGTGGCGAATGACATCGAACGCCATGAGCCCCGATGCTGCCAGGAAAAAGAAAATCCGCTGCCAATAGGGTATGCCCAGCGACCGCACCAGGTCCGTGGTGACGTGCTGGTGCGCCACCTCTTCAGCGCAATGCCATCGCCACAGGCGGGTCTGTGGTGACTCCTTGACCGAGAGCAAGCCGTTCTTACGCAAGGCGGCAGCGGACATAACGGCCGTCACGTGCTCGAACGCGGCAGCCAATGCCAATTGCGCATTGAGTGACAATTTCGACTGAAGAGCCTCGAGATCTTTTTCGATCATGTGCTCGAACTTCTTGACTTCAAACCCCTGGGTTTCCAGTTGCTGGTTGTACAACCTGTGCGCTCGTTGGTGGGCACGTTCCTCGGCCACGAAGTTGCGCGAATGTTCGGCAAGAGCCGACGTTTGCTGTAATCGCAACGCAGATGACTCCACCACCGAAATCACGAATTGCTCACCCGCAGGAAGCAGTACCGAACAGGCATCGAACAGATAGGTCTTGATCGATGTGTCGTTCCAGAATGGATTGAAGATAGTGGCCTCGCTGCTATTGTCGGACAGAGGCTGCTTTAGGTAATCCATGAGTCAATGCCTTGCAAATAGAGTGGGAGTACCGGTGGCAGCGATCTCGCGGATCAACCCTGAGAAATAGCCATAGGTGATTTGCGCCTGCCGGGCATGCGCCTCGTCTTTCGCGAGCACCTCATGCACCTGCCTAAGGCGAAAGCACGGCACGGCAGGATACAGGTGGTGTTCGGCATGAAAGCCGACGCCGTGGGGGGCGATCAACAAGCGTTCCCACCAGGTTGCAATCACCGTTCGGGATGCTCCAGGACCGGGGTTGGGCATGGCGAAGTGTTCTGCCACGTCGCGGAAATACAGCAAGGCCATCAACACGGTAAACAGTGGCAGGAGCCAGTACACCAAGACCGCCAACCAGAGGTGGAGCCAGGTGAAAACCACCGCGCAAAAAACGGCGAAAATCCATTGCCTATACCGCGTGGAAGGCGGGCATTGCGACGCCATTTTTGAAGTCACCAGGGCCGTTTTCAACTCATGGATGCCGTACAGCCCAGCGCAGTGTTTCAGCAACAGGATGGCAATGTTGAACGGAGATTTCGGAAACGTGAATCGGTCCTGTCCCATGCATGAAACCCAGTTGGGATCGCGGTCGGTCGCGGTATGCAGGTGGTGGGCGGTGTGGTCGCGACGAAACCCGAAAATGGTGATGGTGAATGGGATTGCCGTCAGGAAATCGCCAAGCGTGTCGTTGAGTACAGGGCGAGTCCGGCTGAACTGCCGGTGTGAAAACTCATGCATCAGGATGAGCAATGCATGCTGTCTTGTGCCGATGAACACAACGTCCAACACCGAGGCCCAAATCGTGCCGGCGTACATGGCCAGGCCTGCCGCACACAGGATAAGCACCCACTCGAAAACCGTGGCGACGAGTAACCGCAATGGGGCGGGTTTGCCCCACGCCAACAGCTGGGCGCGCTCCACAGTGCGGATGGGGTGTTGGGTCTCGGCAGTCTTTGTGTGTCGTGG
This sequence comes from Pseudomonas sp. BF-R-26, assembly GCF_019947395.1. Taxonomy (NCBI): domain Bacteria; kingdom Pseudomonadati; phylum Pseudomonadota; class Gammaproteobacteria; order Pseudomonadales; family Pseudomonadaceae; genus Pseudomonas; species Pseudomonas sp. BF-R-26. Next base: position 72,636 of record NZ_JAGYGK010000004.1, read on the forward strand.
TTCGATAGTTGCATTTGTCATGGCTTACTTCCAGAGTCGGGGACCGAGTCGCATCCAGGTCGCAAAGAAGGTGAGCAGGTCCGTCACGCCGCCGGGCATGCTTTTGGCCAGAGCCATCGATTGAGCGTGCGCATGGAACCAGCGGGTCGCCGGCGCGTGGTGATGAATGCGGTGCAGCGAGCGATGCAGAATGAGCCAGGACAGAGGCCTTGGCAGGTATAAATCCGTCGTGATGTCAGCGGGCGCGCGGCGCGAGCCTTGAGCCGAGATCGGTACGCCATAGTGCTCGGCCTGGGTCAACCAGAAATCCAGCCAGGCAAAAATGCAATACGGAAGCAAGTAGGCGCATACGATTTGTCGAGGCACCTCATGGATGCCCAAAGCCAGCGCTGCAACGAAAATGGCGAGAAAGGCATTGTTCCAGCGCCAGCGCCAGAGCGAATGAGGAGGTGTGTAGCGCCGGGAAAAAAAATTGATGGAAACGGCAACCCACAGTTGCTCAACGGCGCCAAACAGGCTGATCAGGCGTGTTCGCCATGTCTGTTGGTACAGCAACCCTTCGGGATCATCGGCCTGGCACGTTTTGCGATGGTGTTCGAGGTGAAAGCAGCGGTAGCCCACGAAGTTGACGCCGAAAATGGCAGCCGTGAACACACCCATTGCATCGTTCAGACGCGTGCCAACGAGGAACTGGCGATGCACACATTGATGTTTGGCCTCCTGAACTCCGATCATCAGGATCGCCTGAAGCACTATCAGCGGAGCAACGGCCAGCCATCCGAACGCCTCGTGCGCAGCCAGCCAGACAATCGCCACCGTATTCAAGACGCACAGGGCCATGAACAGATAGCTGGGCATGTTGGAGCGCAATGAATGAAAGGCTGCCAAGCCGGTATCTACATGACGGGCAGACCTCGTGGCACTGTTCAAAGGCTCTATTCGCTTAAACATCCGACAGCCTCCCAAGGCCCGAGCCAACGTAAAAAAACACCACCGTCGTCAATAGCAGCACACCGGATGCTACGAACACGGCTTCGATGGATACGAATTGCAAAACCCAGCCTGAAATCGCTGCCGAGATCGGCGCAAGTCCGGCAAACACCAGCATGAACAGGCTCATGCCGCGACCGAGCAATGCAGGCGGTAATGCTCGCTGCAGCCAGGTGTACGCCATGACCTGTACAAAGCCGCCGAAGATACCAATGGCGAACAGCAGTGCCACGCCTTGCCAGAGGGCGTATACCCATCCCAGCGGCATCAGCAGCAAGGCGATGACGGCATCCACTGCGAGCAGGGTGGTGCCTGAATTGATAATCCGCAGTTTCGGGTGGGCAGTGAACATCAGCATGCCGAGCAAGGTCCCCGCGCCTTGGGCACCGAATAGCCAGCCCAGGGCTTGCGCCTCGGGCGTGAAACGTATGTGAACCAGTAGCGGCACGGCGATCTGTACCGGTCCGGTCATGAACAGCGTCATGGCCGCCAAGTAGAGCAGATACGTGCGCAGCTGCCGATTCTGAAAGAAATAGCGCAGGCCTTCTGCCGAGGCCATGGGGCCGGAATCAGGGGAAGTCGCTCTGCGGATACGCAGAGTGCACAGCCCTAGCGCGGACACGGCAAAGGTCAGCGCATCGAGCGCAAATGCGATGGCATAGCCATCCAGTGCGCCGTTTGCGTCTGACCGCACACCGGAGGGCGAAAGAGCGCTGGCGATTAGCGCACCGGCGGCGACCGGGCCTAGTGCCATGGTCACCTGTCTCAGCGCAAGTAAAACGCCGTTGGCCTGCTCCAGATCGCGCGGGCTCACGATGCCCGGCACCAGCGCACTGCCCGCCGGTAAAGTGAGCGCGCTGAACAGTCCTAACAATGCGGCGCATCCATAGATCACGGGCAACGTGGCATGGCCTTGAAAAACCGCCCAGGACAAGCCGCATAGCGCCATTGCACTTGAACAGCAGCCGAACATCCACACCGAGCGGGCGCCAAAACGGTCGACCAGCGAGCCGCCAGCCAACAGGAACAAGGCGCGCGGCAATGCAAGCGCGGCAAAAGCCCAGCCGAGCGCCATCGGGTCTGGCGTTATCGCCATGACCAGCAGAGGAAAGGCGACGAGGGTGAACTGGTCTCCCATCATGGACGCCGCAGCGCAGGTCAGCAGCCGCCAAAAACGTCTGTCGCGCGCGAGGGGACGTGCTGCGCTTTCTGCTGTCAGGGAAGCGTTCACAAGCACACGAAGAACAGTTTTTTCATACGCTGCAGCCAAGGCAGCGGAACTCTCTTCCATATAAAGGAAAGGCCGGAGAGTGGCACTTTACCTACGATCAGCACGCCGACATCCAGCGAAGGCTCATGCGGGAAATAGTTGTCGTTGATGGCGACGATCTTGCGAAAGCCTTTTTTGAAGTAATACCGCAGTTGCGGATCCAGCGGCAGGCCCTTGCGTTCACCTCGCACATACTGCGCTACCGGAATATCAGGATTCTGCGAGATCCAACTACGAAGACCCGGGACCGGTGAGCCAAGATAGACGTCTGACCATCCTGCCTTCAGCGCATGGGGCCAAAAGAACTCGAAAATCGCTTGCGCCGCTTTCGGATCAACACTACTCAGGCTGATGCCAAACAGCACGCCGGTTTTTGCTGATTCATCGCCGTTCTGTTTTCTTGCACAGTCTGCCCATGTCGGGCACTTGCGTATGGTGTCGTGCCGGGTAGGTTTCATGAACAACGACGCCAGCGCAGTCCCCGTGCGAGTGCAAAAAGCGCCGATACTCAATGCAGGGAAAGAGGCGATCCGTGACGCCAGCATGGAGGCCTCGGCGCGCTGATCGCTTTCCCACTTCCTTTGCTCAAGTTCAAGCACCGAGGGGATGTCAGCTGGCGTTAGAAATCGAACGTTGATCTCAACATCGTTAGTGGGGCAGTAAGCCCCCACTTCATTTCTGCCAGCGTAACGATCAGGGACCTTTGCAATCCCGTTTTTCAAGGCAGCTTCCATCTCGGCAACAGGCAACATTACGTATTCGGCTCACAGATTGAAGGGGCGGGAAATCAATCTGCGTTACTGTATTGCGCTTGTGTGAACGTCTGATGATGGGGCCGCAATGACTGACCCCGCTCATTTGTGGCGAGGGGGCTTGCCCCCGTTGGGCTGCGCAGCAGCCCCAAAATCATTCAACCCGGTTGTATCTGATAAATCGCATTTGCCGGGTTTACGACTGCTACGCAGCCGAACGGGGGCAAGCCCCCTCGCCACAGGTGTATACACCTTCAATTGTTATCGCCACGCAGAGGGCGTGCGGTTTAGAGTGATCGGCCACACACCGATCAAGGACGAACACCGCCATGCCTGACCACGACCCCGCCATTCACCTCGAACGCTTCAACGAATCCCACATCGAGGGCATCACCGCGCTCTACAACGACCCGGCCGTGGCCCGACAGGTGCTGCAAATGCCGTTTCAATCCACCGAGGTCTGGCGCCAACGCCTGATGGCGGACAACGAGCGGGCGGTGAAACTGGTGGCGCTGCACCAGGGATCGGTCATCGGCAATATTGGCCTTGAGCAGTTTTCGCGGATCCGCCGCAGCCACGCCGGCAGCCTCGGCATGGGCGTCGCCGTGGCTTGGCAGGGCAAGGGCGTCGGCTCGAAACTGCTGGCAGCAGCGCTGGACGTCGCCGACAACTGGATGAACCTGCAACGGGTCGAACTCTCGGTGTACGCCGACAACGAAGCGGCCATCGGTCTGTACCAGAAATTCGGTTTCGAGACCGAAGGCCTGTTTCGCGATTACGCCGTGCGTGACGGCCGGCTGGTCGATACCCTGAGCATGGCGCGCCTGCGTCGCGCCAGTAAGTGAAGAAATGGGAGCGACGAAAGTCCTGTAGGAGCGAGGCTTGCCCGCGAAGAACGATGACGCGTAATACCTGAAAAACCGCAGTGCATTCTTCGCGGGCAAGCCTCGCTCCTACAGGTTCTGCGCGAGTCAGTCACCCAACGCGAACGCCACCGCCGCCTGCGCATGCAGTTCGGTGGTGTCGAGCAAGGGCAGGGCGCTGTGCTCGGGTTTGATCAGCAGGCCGATTTCGGTACAGCCGAGGATGATCGCTTGGGCGCCACGCTCGGTCAGCGATTCGATCACCCGTTGATAGGCCTGGCGTGAGGCTTCGCTGATCACCCCGACGCACAACTCGTCATAGATGATCCGGTGCACGGCCTGGCGCTCCTCGGCCTCCGGCACTAGCACCGTCAGGCCTTTGGCCGTCAGACGCTCCTTGAGAAAGTCCTGCTCCATGGTGAACGCAGTCCCCAGCAAACCCACCCGCATCGCACCGGCGTCCAGTGCCGCTTGACCGGCCGGATCGGCAATGTGCAAGAACGGAATATCGATCGCTGCCTGAATCTTCCCGGCCACCTTGTGCATGGTGTTGGTACACAGCACCACGCACTCGGCGCCACCCGCCTGCAGACGCTGGGCCGCATCCACCAGAATCGCCGCTGCATCGTCCCAGCGCCCGGCATGCTGGGCCTGTTCGACAGGGCCGAAGTCGACGCTGTACATCAACAGTTTCGCCGAGCGCAACGGCCCGAGGCGATCGCGTACCTGCTGGTTGATGAGACGGTAATACTCGGCGCTGGACTCCCAGCTCATGCCGCCGATAAGGCCGATGGTGCGCATGTCGTGCTCCTGTCAATGACAGACCCTTGCGAGAGCGGTCTTTATTCGAGAGTATCCCGTGGGTCTTCATGGCGATCTATCAGGAAATTTCACATGCCCAGTGTGCTGAGCCAGGGCCTTCCGGGGGGCAAAATCTGTCTGCAACTCTTGCCTCGTGCGGCGTACAGCGCGCGCGATCCGGTACAGTCGCAAACTCTCGGGGTGACGCTGGAACGTCAGCAAGGCGTGCATGCGATCGATTCTGACCGACGGACAGATTTTGATACCTTTGCGGGTGTATTGGCTTACACGCCGATCGGCGTAGAGGTGTTTTCCGAATCAGCCACTGGTGGTGAGTATCTGCTGATGCGGCTGGACGAGCAGTTTGCCAGTGAACAGTTACCCTCCGTCGCCCATCGCCTGCAGTCTTGCGGCAATCGACGGGCGCTGGCCCTGGCGCAAGAAGTACGGCGTCAGTTGCTTGCCACGCAACCCGATTTGCTGGCGCTTGAGCAATGTGCCGTGGCCCTGGTTGGCGTAGCGAATTCGAAAGCCGATACCACGCAGCGAGCCGCGCCCCGGGCCTTCGCCCGCGTCATGGAGCAGATCGCCGAGCAGTTCCAGCAACCTCTGACGCTGGAACAACTGGCCGCCACCTATGGGCAAAACGAGCTGCGCTTTCTGCGCGATTTCACCCAGGCTGTCGGCCTGACACCCCACGCTTACCTCATTGAAATGCGTCTTCAGGCGGCACGAAGGATGATCGAGCGTACTGATCTGTCTTTGGCCTGTATCGCTCTGGATGCCGGTTTCGCCCATCAGTCGCATATGGGCAGTGCCTTTCGCAAACACCTGGGCATGACCCCTCGCCAATACCGTTCACGCTTTTAGTCGTACGCCTGTGGCGCGCATCTGCCATGCTCAAAGTCCGCAGCAACGCTTCAACCAAAGGAACACCGCAATGGACGATGTACAGCAACTGGGCGAGATGCTTCGCCACTATGCAGATAGCGAAGCGCACAAGAAGCAACTGTTTGAGTCGCAATCGGCCGTGTGGGCGACGCGCATTGGTGAGTTGTTCGATCAGATCCAGCAGTGGCTTGCACCGGTCCTGACGCCGAATCTGCTGGAAGTGAGCCGTGAGGCGTATGTCGCGTCCGGGCCGAGCGTGCCGCTCGAGACGTCGACATTCAAGACCGAGAAACTGTCCATTGTGATCGCCGGTAAACCGGTGGAGTTTGTGCCGGACGTGATGGGCGCGGGTGGGCAGATTTCCCTCGCAGTGATGGGCTTGACCGCCGCGCGTTATGGCAGCATTTCGCTGGTGTGCCTGCCGCCCTCCAGCAGTTGGCAGTGGCGCAAGACCAATGGCTTGAAAGACCCGGACACCTTTGCCTTCGATGCGAATTTCCTGGCGCAGCAGCTGCAGAGCCTGATTCCCCGCGAGCGCGGCTGAATTCTCTGAGCATGATCGTTCCCACGCAGAGCGTGGGAACGATCATGGTGCTGCATTAAATTTCGAGGTTGCCCCAACCCGGCTTCACTTCTTCCGGTGCTACAGCGTTCACCTTCTTGCCCGTCGCCAACTCCACCCGCCGCGCCACTTCGGGGTCATCTGCAAACGGAATCAGGCTGGCATCGTCCAGGCTCTCGGCCGTCTGGTGTTTCAGGCAGTACTCGACCGCTAACCAAAGCCCCAAAACACCCAATAGATTCAACCCCATCTCGATCATGTCCGGCTCCTTGCCTCAGGCAATCTGCGCTTCAAGTTCGGCCATTTTCACGTCCGCCACACGCACCGTGCGCCAGGTGTTGTAGGCCATCAGCAACATGCCGCTGAGGAAGAACACCCCACCGACAAAGCGCACCACAAACCCCGGATGACTGGCCTGCAAGGCTTCAACGAAGGAGTAGGTCAGCGTGCCGTCATCGTTGATCGCACGCCACATCAAGCCTTGGGTGATGCCGTTGACCCACATCGAGGCGATGTACAGCACGGTGCCGATAGTCGCCAGCCAGAAGTGCGCGTTGATCAGGCCGATGCTATGCATCTGCGGGCGGCCGAAGACTTTCGGGACCATGTGGTAGATGGCGCCGAAGGTGATCATCGCCACCCAGCCCAGAGCCCCGGCGTGAACGTGGCCGATGGTCCAGTCGGTGTAGTGGGAGAGGGCGTTGACCGTTTTTATCGCCATCATCGGCCCTTCAAACGTCGACATACCGTAGAAGGCCAGTGACAGCACCAGAAAGCGCAGGATCGGGTCGGTGCGCAACTTATGCCAGGCGCCCGACAACGTCATCATCCCGTTGATCATCCCGCCCCAGCTCGGCGCCAGCAGAATCAGCGACATCGCCATGCCCAGCGACTGAGCCCAGTCCGGCAGCGCGGTGTAGTGTAAATGGTGCGGGCCGGCCCAGATGTACAGGGTGATCAGCGCCCAGAAATGCACGATCGACAAACGATAGGAATACACCGGCCGCCCGACTTGTTTCGGCACGAAGTAATACATCATCCCGAGGAAACCGGTGGTGAGGAAAAAGCCTACGGCGTTGTGCCCATACCACCACTGGACCATGGCGTCGGTGGCCCCGGAATACACCGGATACGACTTGAACCAGTCCACCGGAATCGACAGGTGATTGACCACGTGCAACATGGCGATCACCACGATGAACGCACCGAAAAACCAGTTGCCGACGTAGATGTGTTTGGTCTTGCGTTGCACCACGGTGGTGAAGAACACGATCGCGTAAGCGACCCAGACCACCGTCATCCACACCGCGCCGGAGAATTCGATCTCGGCGTATTCCTTGGTGGTGGTGTAGCCCAGCGGCAGGGTGATCAGCATGACCACGATCACCGATTGCCAGCCCCAGAAGGTGAAGGCGGCGAGCTTGTCGGAGTACAGCCGAACCTGGCAGGTGCGTTGCACCGCGTAGTAACTGGCGGCGAATTGCGCGCTGCCGGCAAAGCCGAAAATCACCAGGCTGGTGTGCAGCGGACGCAGGCGGCCGAAGGTGGTCCACGGCAGGTCGAGGTTCATCTCGGGCCATACCAGTTGCGAGGCGATCCATACCCCCATCGCCATCCCGACGACACCCCAGACGATGGTTGCCACGACGAATTGGCGAACGACCTTGTAGTTATAGGCCTGTCCGATTGTTGCTGTGCTCATGGTCAGTTCTTCCACGGTTGCAAAGTCTTGCCAGGCCACTCGGTCTGGCATGCCTTGAACTGTAGAAACCCCGCCGCAAACAAAACAGACTCAGAAAAACCGAGTTTATGCGGATCAGATGCGATGCGGGCCTGAGGCCAAAGGTCGCGCTCTGATACGGTTTTTTAGTGTGTAGCTGAATCTGTAACGTGCTGCGCTGCCGGTGCATAGTCGCCACATCAAGAACGAGCCGCAGAGTTCGATACACCGCAATCCCTGTGGGAGCGGGTATGTGGCGAGGGGGCTTGCCCCCGTTTGAGTGCGTAGCACTCACAAGATCTTTGGTATATCAGAGATTTTGGGGCTGCTTCGCAGCCCAACGGGGGCAAGCCCCCTCGCCACAGGGATCTCTCTTGTCTGGGTATTTTTGCTTGGGCCAATGATGGCATTTTGATAGAGTTCGCGTCTCATAAGGAGTCAGCAAAGAAAGGAGTCTGGTTTGAGCGTGGGCAAGAAGATTTTAGGGCTTTTCGCGTTGCTGCTGATGGCGGCGCTGTGGGGCAGTTACTTTTATGTGTTCAAAGAGAACCGTAACGGCCAGCTCGGGGAGACGTTCAGCAGCTACGCCTGGTGCGGCACGCCGCCGGCCAGCGATGCCACCGATTCGGGCAAGGACCGACTGTCGCTGCACATCACCAACAACGTTCACGGCGAGTTCATGCTCTCGGGCGCGGTGATCGTCTCCGAGCGCACCTTTGATCGCTATGACCTGGGCCGCAACGAACTGCGGCTGCGCATGGAACCCATGCAGTGGTCCTACGGCATTGCGCCGATTTTCATGGAACAGGTCAAGATCAAGCCCCTGAGCCGCAACCTGTCTTCAACCAACAAAAGTGCCTACGCGGAACTTGAGTCCAGACCCATCGGGGTCCAGGGGCGGTCGACGGACTTTCCGTTCGACACCTATCGCTACGGCTATAAACCGGTGCTCTACATCCTCAAGGGCAATGAGCGCATTGACCTGAAGTTCAGGCACATCACCACTGGCATGGAAATGTCGAACACCTTTACGCCGATCCAGAAGTACAACCGTGTGGAGTACATCAACGAGAAAAACTCGTTGATTCGCGAGGAAGACTACAAGCCCTACAGCACCAACGAATGCGCGTTCAGCGTCGAGCGCAAGGGCTCGTTCAAGGTGATTGTGCTGCTGTTGTTGCTGGTGATGTGCCTGCCGCTGCTGCATGTGTTTTATCGCGATGAGCCGGGCATCGATTTTCTCGCGACGCTGGTGAGTATTGGTGCGATCCGGGTGTTTCTGGTGGGGCCGTTGAACGACTTCCAGCTGTACAGCATCGACTTCCTGTTCGCCGCGGTGATCATCCTGGTGGGCACGGTGTCGTTGATCAAGGCGATGCGCGCGAACAGTCGACGGGAATTGGCAGCGAAAAGCGGATCTTCGTGGTGATTGACCAGGCTTTTCCAGATGAAGTCTGGTGTTGTTTGAGCTGATGTCTTCGCGGGTAAGCCTCGCTCCTACAGGTCCGGGTTGTATGCATTTCCTGCAAACAAATCAAACCCTGTAGGAGCGAGGCTTGCCCGCGAAGTGGCCTTTGATATCAACGATGTGCTGCAGCAATAGATGAATATTGTGTTTTTTGATAACAAAGCGCCGGGCATTGGCTATACCTGTAATTCCCCTATGCAATATTGTTGCCCGGCCTTCTGACAGGAGTTACAGCATGAAGCTTGCGTTAATGATGAGCACACTGTGCATCGCCTCTATCGGGGTGGTGGGTTGCTCCAGCAAAGTCGTCGAGCCAGACCAGTACTCCGGTTTTCTCAAGGACTACAGTCAGTTGAAGGAAGCCAAGTCGCCATCGGGCGCCGTGGTGATGCGCTGGATGGACCCCAAGCTCGATATCAACAAATTCACCAGTGTCTATATCGAACCGACTCAGTTCTATCCCAAACCGCAACCGACAGTGAAAATCCCTCAGACCACACTGAACGGCATCACCAGCTACTACGATCAAGCACTTAAACGCGAAATAGGTAGATCCCTGCCATTGGCTTCCGGGCCCGGCCCTGGCGTTATGGTGGTGCGTGCGGCGATCACCTCTGTCACCAGCAAGACCGAAGGCCTCCAGCCTTATGAAGTGATTCCGATCGCCCTGGTGGCGGCGGCAGTCAGCACAGCCAGCGGCATTCGCGATCAGGAAACCAATCTGGCCACCGAAGCGGTGCTTCTCGATGGCGGCAACAACAAAGTCGTGGCCCAAGTGGTGCGCAAGGGCATTGGCAAACCGCTGGAAAACTCAGATCAGGTGATGAAGCCCAATGACGTGAAAAACGTGATCGATGGCTGGGCGTCGGACCTGCATCAGTCGTATCTGAAACTCAAGTCCAAGTAATGCGGCGGGCCTGAGGCCTCATCGCGAGCAGGCTCGCTCCCACACTGGATCTGCTGTGAGCACACTATTTGCGAACACCAGAGATCAAATGTGGGAACGGGCCTGCTCGCGAAAAGCGGTCCTTCAGGCGTATCAAGTGAGTTTCAGTGCTTCTTCGCCTGCGCCCGCACTCGTTCTTCCTGCTCGCGCAACTGCGGTGTGAACTCGGCACCGAAGTCTTCGGCCTCGTACACTTGTCGAATCTCGATCTCGGCCTCTGTACCCGGCATCGGGTTAGGGCAGCGCTTGACCCACTCGATCGCTTCCTCTTTCGACTTCACCTGCCACAGCCAATAGCCGGCGATCAGCTCCTTGGTTGCGGCGAACGGTCCATCGATCACCGTGCGCTGGTCACCCGAGAAACGCACACGGGCGCCTTTGCTACTGGGCTGCAGGCCATCGCAATCGATAAGGATGCCGGCCTTGGCCAGTTCCTCGTTGAAATTGCCCATCGCGGTCATCAGTTCTTCGCTGGGCATCACGCCGGCCTCGGAATCCGGGCTGGCTTTAACAATGATCATGAATCGCATGGTCTTGTCTCCGCTGGATTTGAGTGACTCACTGCCTAGTCGAATAGCGACGGGCCAAATCGACAACGCGGCCAATGGAAAACCGCCTCGCTCCCACAAGCTTATGCAGTGTTAGTAAGTTTTGTTGAAACGCCTGTATCCAGTTTTGTGCGACGACATATCACAATTTGTATCTGACCATAGGTCGTCAGGCGATTTCGTGGTTAACTTCGGCCTCGTCAAAATTCTCCACATCAACGTTCAGAAGGACTCCGTTCATGGCTCAAGTCACTCTTAAAGGCAACCCGGTTCAAGTCAACGGCCAACTGCCACAAGCCGGTTCCCAGGCGCCAGCCTTTTCCCTGGTTGCCGGCAATCTGTCCGACGTGACCCTGGCGAGCTTCGCCGGCAAGCGCAAAGTGCTGAACATCTTCCCAAGTATTGACACCCCGACCTGCGCTACCTCCGTGCGCAAGTTCAACGCCCAGGCCAATGACATCGCCAACACCGTGGTGCTGTGCATCTCCGCTGACCTGCCGTTCGCCCAGGCTCGTTTCTGCGGCGCCGAAGGCCTGGAAAACGTCCAGAACCTGTCGACCCTGCGCGGTGCCGAGTTCATCGAGAACTACGGCGTGGCGATTGCCGATGGCCCGCTCAAAGGCCTGACCGCCCGTGCTGTCGTGGTTCTGGACGAAAACGACAAGGTCCTGCACAGCGAACTGGTCAAGGAAATCGCTGAAGAGCCGAACTACGACGCAGCGCTCGCCGTTCTGAAGTAAGCGAAGTTTACAATTGTTAACGGCCTGGCCCTGTCCAGGCCGTTTTCATTTGTGCTTCAGTGTCTTAGCCAAACCTCCTGTTACGTAAGCCAAAGGTAAATTGCCGGTAAAGGCGCTTTGCTTAATACCCGCCAGTGCTTATCGTTCAGCCTCCCGTAGAAAGAAGCTCACGCGCCCAATGGTTGATCATTCCATGCAATCCTCCGCTTCCCGCAATCCTCGTCGCTGGCTGTTCGGCCTGCTTGTCCTGTTGGTCATCGCTGGCCTGTGCTGGAAGTTCTGGCCCGCAGGTAGCAGCCCGAAGGAGGGCGCAGGGCAGAAAGCTGTTGCCGGGCATACAGGCCGGTCGGGGGGAATGCGTCCGGGGTTCGGCGGGGCGAGCGGGCCGGTTCCGGTGCGCGTGGCGCCGGCGGTCAAAGGCGATTTCCCTCTGTATTACAAGGCGCTGGGCACCGTGACCGCGCTGAACACCATTAACGTGCGCAGTCGCGTTGGCGGTGAGTTGATCAAGATTTCGTTCGAAGAAGGGCAAATGGTCAAGGCGGGCGACCTGCTGGCCGAGATCGACCCGCGTCCTTACCAGAATGCCTTGCTCCAGGCCGAAGGCACCTTGCTGCAGAATCAGGCACAACTGAAAAACGCCCAGGTCGATGTCGAGCGCTATCGCGGCCTGTACCGCGAAGACAGTATCGCCAAGCAAACCCTGGACACCGCCGAAGCGCTGGTCGGCCAGTACCTGGGTACGGTCAAGACCAATCAGGCGGCGGTCAATGACGCCAAGCTCAACCTGGAATTCACCAAAATTCGCGCCCCGATTGCCGGGCGCGTGGGCCTGCGTCAGCTGGACGTCGGTAACCTTGTGGCGGCCAACGACACCACGGCGCTGGTGATCATCACCCAGACCCAACCGATCAGCGTGGCCTTTACCTTGCCGGAAAACAGTCTGGACACCGTGCTGGCCCGCTATCGCACCGGCGCCAAGCTGCCCGCTGAAGCCTGGGACCGTGGCGATACCAAATTGCAGGCCACGGGCGTATTGCAGAGCCTGGACAACCAGATCGATGTCACCACCGGCACCCTGAAATTCAAGGCTCGCTACGAGAACCGCGATCAAGCACTGTTCCCTAATCAGTTCGTCAACGTCCACCTGCTGGCCGACACCCTCAAAGGCGTGGTGCTTGCACCTTCGGCGGCGATCCAGTTCGGCACCAACGGCACATTCGTCTATGCGATGGACGGCGACAAAAAGGTCACCATCCGCCAGTTGAAAGTCGGCGCCAGTGACGGTGACAACACCGTGGTCACCGAAGGCCTGGCCGCTGGCGATCGAGTGGTACTGGAAGGCACCGACCGCCTGAAAGAAGGCAGCGAAGTAGAGGTCGTCAACGACAGCAAGGATGTACCGACCACCCCGACCGAACACCTGCAAGGCAAGTCGGCCGCCACTGCACCTGAGGCGACGGTCACCGACAAGGCGAAAAAGGGCGGCGCATGAACATCTCGCGGCTGTTCATCCTTCGCCCGGTCGCCACGACCCTGAGCATGCTGGCGATTATTCTGGCCGGCGTGATCGCTTATCGACTGCTGCCGGTGTCTGCATTACCCCAGGTCGACTACCCGACCATTCGCGTCATGACGCTCTATCCCGGCGCCAGCCCGGATGTCATGACCAGCGCCGTGACCGCGCCGCTGGAGCGTCAGTTCGGGCAGATGCCCGGCCTGACCCAGATGGCGTCCACCAGTTCTGGCGGCGCTTCGGTGCTGACCCTGCGTTTCAGCCTAGACATCAACATGGACGTCGCCGAGCAGCAGGTGCAGGCCGCGATCAACGCCGCGACCAATTTGCTTCCCAAGGATCTGCCGGCACCGCCGGTGTACAACAAGGTCAACCCGGCGGACACCCCGGTGCTGACCCTGGCCATCACCTCCAAGACCATGCTGTTGCCCAAGCTCAACGATCTGGTCGACACGCGCATGGCGCAGAAAATCGCCCAGATCAGCGGCGTCGGCATGGTCAGCATTGCCGGCGGTCAGCGTCAGGCAGTGCGCATCAAGGTCAACCCCGAGGCCCTGGCGGCCAATGGCCTGAACCTGTCAGACGTGCGCACCTTGATCGGCGCCTCCAACGTCAATCAGCCCAAGGGCAACTTTGACGGCCCGACCCGGGTGTCGATGCTCGACGCCAACGACCAACTGACGTCACCCAAGGACTACGCCAATCTGATCCTCGCCTACGCTAATGGCGCGCCGTTGCGGCTCAAGGATGTGGCAGAAATTGTCGATGGAGCCGAGAACGAACGTCTGGCGGCGTGGGCCAATGAAAATCAGGCGGTGCTGCTGAACATCCAGCGCCAGCCCGGTGCCAACGTCATTGAAGTGGTCGACCGGATCAAGGCCTTGCTGCCGAGCATCACCGATAACCTGCCGGCCGGCCTCGACGTCACGGTACTCACCGACCGCACCCAGACCATCCGCGCCTCGGTCACCGACGTGCAACACGAACTGCTGATCGCCATCGCGCTGGTGGTGATGGTCACGTTCCTGTTCCTGCGGCGGGCCAGCGCCACGATCATTCCGTCGGTAGCCGTGCCGCTGTCGTTGATCGGCACCTTCGGCGTGATGTACCTCGCAGGGTTTTCGGTCAACAACCTGACCCTGATGGCGCTGACCATCGCCACCGGTTTCGTGGTGGACGATGCGATCGTCATGCTGGAGAACATTTCCCGATTTATCGAAGAGGGTGACAGCCCGTTGCAAGCGGCGCTCAAGGGCGCCAAGCAGATTGGCTTCACCCTGATTTCCCTGACGCTGTCGCTGATCGCGGTGTTGATTCCGCTGCTGTTCATGGCCGACGTGGTGGGGCGCTTGTTCCGCGAGTTTGCAATAACCCTGGCGGTGGCGATCCTGATTTCCCTTGTCGTCTCCCTGACCCTGACGCCAATGATGTGCGCGCGGCTGCTCAAGCGTGAGCCCAAGGAAGCAGAACAGGGTCGGTTTTACCGCTCCAGTGGCGCCGCAATTGATTGGATGATCGCGGCTTACGGACGCAAGTTAAAGTGGGTTCTCAAGCACCAACCGCTGACCTTGATGGTGGCTATAGGCACGCTGGCGCTGACGGTGTTCCTGTACATGGTGGTGCCCAAGGGCTTCTTCCCGGTGCAGGACACCGGGGTGATCCAGGGTATTTCCGAGGCACCGCAGTCGATTTCCTTTGCGGCGATGAGCGAGCGGCAGCAGGAACTGGCCAAGGTGATCCTCGCCGATACGGCGGTCGAGAGCCTGTCGTCCTATATCGGGGTCGACGGTGACAACTCGACGCTGAACAGCGGCCGGCTGCTGATCAACCTCAAATCCCACAGCAATCGCGAGCTGAGCGCCACCGAAGTGATTGCGCGCCTGCAACCGGAGCTGGACAAGCTGATTGGCATTCGCCTGTTCATGCAGCCGGTGCAGGACCTGACCATCGAAGATCGGGTCAGCCGCACGCAGTACCAGTTCAGCATGTCGTCGCCGGATTCCGAGTTGCTCAGCCTGTGGAGCGGGCGTCTGGTGGAAGCGTTGGCGCAACGGCCGGAGTTGACCGACGTCGCCAGCGATTTGCAGGACAAGGGCTTGCAGGTGTATCTGGTGATCGATCGTGATGCGGCGTCGCGGGTCGGTGTATCGGTGTCGAACATCACCGACGCGCTGTACGACGCCTTCGGTCAGCGACAGATTTCCACCATTTACACCCAGGCCAGCCAATACCGCGTGGTGCTGCAGTCGCAGTCCGGCGAGAAGATCGGCCCGGATGCGCTGAACCAGATTCACGTCAAAACCACCGATGGCGGTCAGGTGCGCCTGTCCAGCCTGGCGCATGTCGAGGAGCGTCAGGCACAACTGGCGATCACCCACATCGGCCAGTTCCCCGCGGTAATGATGTCCTTCAATCTGGCGCCCGGCGTGGCACTGGGGCATGCGGTGGAGATCATCGATCAGGTGCAGAAAGACATCGGCATGCCGATTGGCGTGCAGACCCAGTTCCAGGGCGCGGCCGAAGCGTTCCAGGCGTCGCTGTCGAGCACCTTGCTGCTGATTCTGGCGGCGGTAGTGACCATGTACATCGTACTCGGCGTGCTCTACGAGAGTTACATTCACCCGATCACCATTCTCTCGACCTTGCCCTCGGCGGCGGTCGGCGCCTTGTTGGCTTTGCTGTTGAGCGGCAATGACCTGGGGATGATCGCGATCATCGGCATCATCCTGCTGATCGGTATCGTGAAAAAGAACGCGATCATGATGATCGACTTCGCCCTCGAGGCGGAACGTAACCAAGGCATGGATCCGCAAACCGCGATCTATCAGGCCGCGCTGCTGCGCTTCCGGCCGATTCTGATGACCACCCTGGCGGCGTTGTTCGGCGCGGTGCCGCTGATGCTGGCCACCGGTTCCGGCGCGGAACTGCGCCAGCCTTTGGGTCTGGTGATGGTCGGTGGCTTGCTGGTGAGTCAGGTGCTGACGCTGTTTACCACGCCCGTCATCTACTTGTACTTCGACCGCCTCGGGCGGCGCTGGGGCCGTAAGTCCGAGTCTGTGGAACCGGTAGAACAGCCATGAACCTGTCCGGACCTTTCATCAAGCGCCCGGTCGCAACGATGTTGTTGAGCCTGGCGATCATATTGCTGGGCGGCGTGAGCTTCGGCCTGTTGCCGGTATCGCCGCTGCCGCAGATGGATTTCCCGGTGATCGTGGTTCAGGCCAGCTTGCCCGGTGCGAGCCCTGAGGTCATGGCCTCGACCGTGGCCACGCCGCTTGAGCGTTCCTTCGGCGCCATCGCCGGGGTCAACACCATGAGTAGCCGTTCCAGCCAGGGCTCGACCCGGGTGATTTTGCAGTTCGACCTGGACCGCGACATCAACGGCGCGGCGCGGGAAGTGCAGGCGGCAATCAACGCCTCGCGCAATTTGCTGCCGAGCGGCATGCGCAGCATGCCCACCTACAAGAAGGTCAACCCGTCCCAGGCGCCGATCATGGTGCTGTCGCTGACCTCGGATGTGCTGGAAAAAGGCCAGCTCTATGACTTGGCCTCGACCATTTTGTCCCAGAGCCTGTCGCAGGTGCAGGGCGTGGGCGAAGTGCAGATCGGCGGCAGTTCGTTGCCGGCGGTGCGCATCGAACTCGAGCCCCAGGCGCTCAACCAGTACGGCGTGGCGCTGGACGACGTGCGCAACACTATCGCCAACGCCAACGTGCGCCGGCCCAAGGGCTCGGTCGAAGATGGCCAGCGGCTGTGGCAGGTTCAAGCCAACGATCAACTGGAAAAAGCCAAGGATTACGAGTCGCTGATCATTCACTACGCGGACGGCGCGGCCCTGCGCCTGAAGGATGTGGCCAAGGTCAGTGACGGCGTCGAGGACCGCTACAACAGCGGGTTCTTCAACGACGACGCGGCGGTGTTGCTGGTGATCAACCGCCAGGCCGGTGCCAACATCATCGAGACGGTTAACGAGATCAAGGCGCAACTGCCGGCGTTGCAGGCCGTGCTGCCGGCCAGCGTCAAACTGAACCTGGCGATGGACCGTTCGCCGGTGATCAAGGCCACTCTGCACGAAGCGGAAATGACCCTGCTGATTGCCGTGGCGCTGGTGATTCTGGTGGTGTTCCTGTTCCTCGGTAATTTCCGTGCCTCACTGATTCCAACCCTGGCGGTGCCGGTGTCGCTGGTGGGCACGTTTGCGGTGATGTACCTCTACGGGTTCTCCCTGAACAACCTGTCGCTGATGGCACTGATCCTGGCCACCGGGCTGGTGGTGGACGACGCCATCGTGGTGCTGGAGAACATTTCCCGGCACATCGACAAGGGCGTGCCGCCGATGAAGGCCGCGTACCTCGGGGCCGAGGAAGTCGGCTTCACGCTGCTGTCGATGAACGTCTCGCTGGTGGCGGTGTTCCTGTCGATCCTGTTCATGGGCGGGATCATCGAAAGCCTGTTCCGCGAGTTTTCCATCACCCTGGCGGCGGCCATCGTGGTGTCGTTGCTGGTGTCGCTGACGCTGACGCCGATGCTCTGCGCCCGCTGGCTCAAGCCGCACACGCCGGGGCAGGAAAACCGCCTGCAACGCTGGAGCCAGCGGACCAACGAGTGGATGGTCGGCAAATACGCCAGCAGCCTCGACTGGGTGCTACGTCACCGTCGGCTGACCTTGCTCAGCCTGCTCGTGACGATTGGTGTGAACATAGCGTTGTATATTGTTGTTCCTAAAACATTTTTACCTCAGCAGGACACCGGCCAGTTGATCGGTTTCGTGCGCGGCGACGATGGCCTGTCGTTCAGCGTGATGCAGCCGAAGATGGAAATCTTCCGCCGCGCCGTGCTCAAGGACGAGGCGGTGCAAAGCGTCGCCGGGTTCATCGGTGGCAACAACGGCACCAACAATGCCTTCATGCTGGTGCGGCTCAAGCCGATCAAGGAACGCAACCTGTCCGCGCAGAAAGTCATCGAACGCCTGCGCAAGGAAATGCCCAAGGTGCCCGGTGCGCAATTGATGCTGATGGCGGATCAGGATCTGCAATTCGGCGGCGGCCGCGAACAGACCACTTCGCAATATTCCTACATCCTGCAAAGCGGCGATCTCGGCGCATTGCGCGAGTGGTATCCGAAAGTCGTCACCGCCCTCAAGGCGCTGCCGGAGTTGACGGCGATTGACGCACGTGAAGGCCGTGGCGCCCAGCAAGTGACCCTGATCGTCGATCGCGATCAGGCCAAGCGTCTGGGCGTGGACATGGACATGGTCACCGCGGTGCTGAACAACGCCTACAGCCAGCGGCAGATTTCGACGATCTACGACAGCCTCAACCAGTATCAGGTGGTGATGGAGGTCAACCCGAAATACGCGCAGGACCCGATCACGCTCAAGCAAGTGCAGGTGATCACCGCCGACGGTGCGCGGATTCCGCTGTCGACCATCGCTCACTATGAAAACAGCCTGGAAGACGACCGGGTCAGCCACGAAGGCCAGTTCGCTTCGGAAAGCATCGCTTTCGACATGGCCGAAGGCGTGACGGTGGAGCAGGGCTCGGCGGCCATCGAGCGGGCGATTGCCAAGGTCGGTCTGCCGGAAGACGTGATCGCGAAAATGGCCGGTACCGCCGATGCGTTCGCCGCTACCCAGAAGAGCCAGCCGTGGATGATTCTCGGCGCGCTGGTGGCGGTGTATCTGGTGTTGGGCGTGCTGTATGAAAGCTACATCCACCCGCTGACGATTCTTTCGACCTTGCCGTCGGCCGGAGTCGGAGCGTTGCTGTCGATTTATGTGCTGGGCGGCGAGTTCAGCCTGATCTCCTTGCTCGGGCTGTTCCTGCTGATCGGCGTGGTGAAGAAAAACGCGATTCTGATGATCGACCTGGCGCTGCAACTGGAACGGCACCAGGGCCTGGAGCCGCTGGAGTCGATCCGTAGTGCTTGTCTGCAACGGCTGCGACCGATTCTGATGACCACTCTGGCGGCAATCCTCGGCGCCTTGCCGTTGTTGCTGAGTCGTGCCGAAGGGGCGGAAATGCGTCAGCCGCTGGGCCTGACCATCATCGGCGGGCTGGTCTTCAGCCAGGTGCTGACCCTTTACACCACCCCGGTGGTTTACCTCTATCTCGACAAACTGCGCCATCGCTTCAACCACTGGCGTGGGGTGCGTACCGATGCTGCTCTGGAAACTCCGCTATGACTGACCGTTCGCTTATCAACCTGGTTGCACCGCTGATCACGGCCCGAGGCTCGCGTTTGCTGAGCCTGTCGCTGTGCGTGGCGATGCTCAGTGCCTGCGCCATCGGCCCGGATTACCAGCGCCCGCAAGCCGCCGCGCCGGCACAGTACAAGGAAGCGGCTGGCTGGCGTCAGGCCAACCCCAGCGACTCTCTGGCGCGTGGTGCCTGGTGGGAGCTGTATGGCGATCGGCAGCTCAATGGGCTGATCGAAAAACTCAACAGCGCCAACCAGACCGTCGCCCAGTCCGAAGCCCAGTACCGACAGGCCCAGGCCTTGGTGCGCAGTGCCCGGGGGGCGTTTTTCCCGACGGTGGACCTGACGGTCGGGAAAACCCGTTCCAGCCAGGGCACCGGTAGCAGCAGTTCGAGCCTGAGCAGTTCCTCCAGCGGTATTCGCGACACGTACACCGCGCAGGCCGGGGTCAGTTGGGAAGCGGACGTCTGGGGCAAATTGCGCCGAGGCCTGGAAGCCGACACCGCCAACGCCGAGGCGAGTTTTGCCGATCTGGCGGCGATGCGCCTGAGCCAGCAATCGGAGCTGGTGCAGAACTATCTGCAATTGCGGGTGATCGACGAACAGAAACGCCTGCTGGAAGCGACGGTCGAGGCTTATCAGCGCTCGCTGACCATGACCGAAAACCAGTACCGCGCCGGTGTCTCCGGCAAGGACGCGGTGGCCCAGGCCACCACGCAGCTCAAAAGCACCCAGGCGGAGATGGTCGACCTGATCTGGCAGCGCGCGCAGTTCGAGAACGCCATTGCCGTACTGATAGGTCTGCCGCCAGCGGAGTTCAGCCTGGCTGAAACCAAGGACATCCCGGCATTGCCGCAGGTGCCGCTGAGCCTGCCTTCGCAATTGCTGGAACGGCGCCCGGACATCGCCTCCGCCGAGCGCTCGGTGATGGCCGCCAACGCCAACATCGGCGTGGCCAAAGCTGCCTACTACCCGGACCTGACCCTGAGCCTGAACGGCGGTTATAGCAGCAGCACCTCTAACAACTGGATCAGCGTGCCGAACCGCTTCTGGTCGGTCGGCCCTCAACTGGCCATGACCCTGTTCGACGGTGGGCAGCGCTCGGCGGAAGTCGATCGCAGCGAAGCGGCCTATGACGAGACCGTCGCCAAGTACCGCCAGACCGTGCTCGACGGCTTCCGTGAAGTGGAAAACTATCTGGTGCAGCTCAAGGTGCTGGAAGACGAAGCCAAGGTGCGCCAGGAAGCTCTGGATGCAGCGCGCGAATCCCTGCGGTTGACCCAGAATCAGTACAAGGCCGGGGTGATTGCTTATCTGGATGTGGTGGTGGTTCAGGCCACGGCGTTGAGCAACGAGCGTAACGTGCTGACTTTGCTGCAGAGCCGCTTGATCGCCAGCGTGCAATTGATTGCCGCATTGGGCGGCGGGTGGGACGGGCAGCTTCAGGTGAGCGACAAGGAATAGCGCAACCCCTGTGGTGAGGGGGCCTAATGCCGGTAAGCCCAGAAATTTGAGCGACGAAGATCCTGTGGGAGCGTGGCTTGCCCGCGAAGAATGCGCCGCGGTTTTTCAGGTAGTACGCGTCATCGTTCTTCGCGGGCAAGCCACGCTCCCACAAGTTATGCGCCTTGACTTACCGGCATTAGGGCCAGCCCCCTCGCCACAGTGCAGCGATTGCACAAACGTTTCATCACCTTGATGGCCTTTTGATGACTTTGTGAGTGCGTTCATCCGCGGAATCAGTACAATCGCCGACTTTGCTCCCCGAGAATGGATGCGGGGGCGGTCGCGAGAAGTCCCATGCTCATCGGTAGCTATTCCTTTACCCTGGTTTTCATATCGCTCTGTGTGGCGATACTTGCCTCTTATACCGCGCTCGACCTCACCGGTCGCATCGCCACGGCCAAGGGTCGGGCGGTGCATCTGTGGACGGCGGGCGGCGCTTTTGCGATGGGGATTGGCGTGTGGTCGATGCATTTCATCGGCATGCTCGCCTTCACATTGCCGATCGATCTGGGCTACGACGTTACTCTCACGGCGCTGTCCCTCTTGATCGCGGTCCTGTCTTGCGGCTTTGCCCTGTGGCTGGTCAGCCAGCCACAATTGCCGGCCTGGCAACTGGTGTTCGGTGCGCTGA
This sequence comes from Pseudomonas sp. BF-R-26, assembly GCF_019947395.1. Lineage (NCBI taxonomy): Bacteria > Pseudomonadati > Pseudomonadota > Gammaproteobacteria > Pseudomonadales > Pseudomonadaceae > Pseudomonas > Pseudomonas sp. BF-R-26. The sequence continues at coordinate 94,038 of NZ_JAGYGK010000004.1, forward strand.
TCATGGGCGCAGGCATCAGCGCGATGCATTACACCGGCATGGCCGCCATGCGCATGCAGCCGGGCATCGATTACGACCCCGCATTGTTTAGCGCGTCGCTGCTGATTGCCGTTGGCGCGTCGGGCGCGGCGTTATGGATCGCGTTCCGCCTGCGCCAGCACGCGCCATATGTTCGCCTGATTCGCGGCGGTGCAGCGGTGATCATGGGCATCGCCATCGTCGGCATGCACTACACCGGCATGGCCGCGGCGCGTTTTGTCGACGGCAGTTTCTGTGGCGCGGCGGTCGATGGCCTGAACGGCAAGGGCCTGGATAATCTTGTTCTGATCACCACCTTGGCGGTGTTGAGCATTGCCTTGCTGACCTCGATCCTCGATGCGCGGCTAGAGGCTCGCACCGCGGAGCTCGCCCAATCACTGACCGAGGCCAATCGCGAACTCACCCAACTGGCGCTGCACGACACCCTGACCGGGCTGCCGAACCGAGTGCTGTTGGCCGATCGTATCGATCAGGCGATGTCGAGGGTGCAGGAGCAGGGTGGCTGTTTTGCGTTGATGTTCATTGATCTGGACGGCTTCAAACCGGTCAACGATGCTTTTGGGCACCACATGGGCGACCAGTTGCTGCGTGAAGTCGGCCTGCGCCTGCGCGAGGATTTGCGCAGTCAGGACACGCTGGCGCGGATCGGCGGCGATGAGTTTGTGCTGCTGGTGCAACTCACCGAGCCGAATGACGCGCTGAACCTGGCGGCGCGACAGGTGGGGCTGATCGGGCGCTCGTTCCGGGTCGCGGAACATGACTTGCAGATTTCCGCCAGCGTCGGTATCTCGCTCTATCCGGGCAACGGTCACACCGCCGAGGAGTTGCTGATGAACGCCGATGCCGCGATGTACCACGCCAAGGGCGCCGGGAAAAACGGCCACCGCTTCTTCGACGCCTCGATGAACAGCAACGCGCGCAAACAGCTGCAATTGCTGCAAGACCTGCGCAATGCCGTCGATCAGCAGCAGTTCAGTCTCTATTACCAACCCAAGTTCGACGCCGGCAATGGCCGAGCGGTGGGCGCCGAGGCGTTGCTGCGCTGGATGCATCCGACTCAAGGCATGCTGCAGCCGGACAGCTTCATCGATCTTGCGGAAAAGACCGGGCTGATCATTCCAATCGGCGAGTGGGTGCTCAACGAAGCCTGCCGTCAGATGCGCGAGTGGTATCTGCTCGGTTACACCGACTGGCGCATCGCGGTGAACCTCTCAGCCTTGCAGTTCTGCCACGCCGGGTTGGTCCAGAGCGTCGCCAAGGCCTTGGCCACTCATCATTTGCCGGCCAACAGCCTGACCCTGGAAATCACCGAAACCACCGCCATGAGCGACGCCGATGCGAGCATGACGGTGCTGCAGGAACTCTCGGAAATGGGCGTCGACCTGTCCATCGATGACTTTGGCACCGGCTATTCGAGCTTGATGTACCTCAAACGCCTGCCAGCCAATGAGTTGAAGATTGATCGGGGATTCGTCCGCGATCTGGAGCACGACAGTGATGACGCAGCCATCGTCTCGGCCATCGTCGCCCTCGGCCAGGCGCTTGGCTTGCGGATCGTCGCCGAAGGGGTGGAAACCGGTGTCCAGCAAGACTTCCTGACCCAATTGGGCTGCGACTCGTTGCAGGGTTACCTGCTGGGGCACCCGCTGCCTGCTGATCGCTTCATGGCCGATATTCATCGTGGGGAGCAATTGGCTACTGGCTGATGGACTCCTGTGGCGAGGGGGCTTGCCCCCGTTCGGCTGCGAAGCAGTCGTAAATTCAGGCAACTCGGTGATAATGGAAAATCGAAGGGGGGCCGCTTCGCTGCCCAACGGGGGCAAGCCCCCTCGCCACAGGTTTGTGTCATTAGAGTTGACGCAGGTTCATGCAAAACCGCGCAATGGCGGTTATTCTTGGCCCCGACTGCTTACGCTTGTAACGGGGGAAATGCCAGCATGGACAAAGTCATCGTCATCACCGGCGGCAGCCGCGGAATTGGCGCCGCCACGGCCCTGTTGGCCGCAGAGCAGGGCTATCGGATCTGTATCAACTATCAATCCGACGAACAGGCGGCGCACAGTGTGCTGGAACAAGTCCGCGCACTCGGCGCCCAGGCCATTGCCGTGCGCGCCGATGTCAGCATCGAAGACGAGGTGATTGGCCTGTTCCACCGCGTAGACACCGAACTCGGTCGGGTCACGGCGCTGGTGAACAACGCCGGCACTGTCGGGCGCAAGTCGCGGATCGACGAAATGTCCGAGTTCCGTATTCTGAAAATCCTCAAGACCAACGTTCTGGCGCCGATCCTCTGCGCCAAACACGCGATCCTGCGCATGTCGCCCAAACATGGCGGGCAGGGTGGCAGCATCGTCAACGTGTCGTCGGTCGCAGCCCGCTTGGGCGCCCCCAGCGAATATGTCGACTACGCAGCATCCAAAGGCGCGCTGGACACCTTCACCATCGGCCTGTCGAAGGAAGTGGCGGGCGAGGGGATTCGGGTCAACGCCGTGCGACCGGGTTACATCTACACCGATTTCCATGCATTGAGCGGCGATCCGGATCGGGTCAGCAAGCTGGAGTCGGCGATCCCGATGGCTCGGGGTGGGCGGCCGGATGAAGTGGCGGAGGCGATTGTGTGGTTGTTGTCGGATAAGGCTTCTTATGCGACGGGGACGTTTGTTGATCTTGGTGGTGGGCGTTAACTTTCGAGATTTTCGTTGTTCCGGCCGGCCCCTTCGCGGGCAAGCCCGCTCCCACAGTGTGCTGCGGTGTAAACACAATCGTGTTCTCAACATTGCACCTTGTGGGAGCGGGCTTGCCCGCGATGGCGATGCCCCAAACGACATCAAATCCTCAGAACGACCGCACAATCCGCCCCAACGTCTCCATCGCCTTCTCAGAATCTTCAGTCCAAGGGCTCCCATAATTCAGCCGAATACAATTCCTGAACCGCTGGGTCGGTGAAAAGATCGGCCCCGGCGCAATGCTGATCCCTTGCGCCAATGCCATCTGAAACAACTTTAACGAATCCATCTGCGGCGGCAGTTCCAGCCACAAAAAGTAGCCCCCTGCCGGCTGACTGACGCGCGTCTGCGCCGGGAAGTAGCGGGCGATGGCGGCGAGCATGGCGCTTTGCTGTTCTTCCAGGGCGTAACGCAGTTTGCGCAGGTGCCGGTCGTAGCCGCCGTGTTGCAGGTAATCGGCGATGGCGGCTTGGGCGGGCATCGAGGCGCAGAGCGAGGTCATCAGCTTCAGGCGTTCGATTTTCTGCGCATACCGCCCAGCGGCGACCCAGCCGATGCGGTAACCGGGGGCCAGGCTCTTGGCGAACGAACCGCAATGCATCACCAACCCTTCGGTATCGAAAGCCTTGGCCGGTTTTGGCGCCTGTTGGCCGTAATAGAGCTCGGCGTAGACGTCGTCTTCGATCAGCGGTACCTGATGGCTGCGCAACAGCTCCACCAGCTCCTGCTTCTTCGCTTCGGGCATGGTCGCGCCCATGGGGTTCTGGAAACTGGTCATGCACCAGCAAGCCTTGATCGGATGCCGTTCCAGGGTCTGGGCGAGAACGCCGAGGTCGATGCCGTCTCGTGGGTGGACGGGAATTTCCACTGCTTTGAGCTTCAGCCGTTCCAGCACTTGCAGGCTGGCGTAGAACGCCGGGGCTTCGATGGCCACCAGATCGCCGGGTTCGGTGACCGCTTGCAGGCACAGGTTCAGGGCTTCGAGGGCGCCGTTGGTGATCAGCAACTCTTCCATGGGCAACATCAGCCCGCCGACCATGTAGCGCAAGGCTATTTGTCGACGCAGTTGCGGGTTACCCGGCGACATGTCGGTGACCACCATGCGCGGGTCCATCTCGCGGGCGGCACTGGCCAGCGAGCGGGACAGGCGTTGCAGCGGGAACAGCGTGGGGCTGGGGAACGCCGAACCGAAGGGCACAGTGTTCGGATCCTTGATCGAGTCCAGCACCGAGAACACCAGTTCGCTGACGTCGACTTTGGTGGACTCGTTGACCTGGCTACTGATCACCGGCTCCGAGAACGGGCTCGGTGCATGCGCATTGACGAAGTAGCCGGAACGCGGCCGGGCGCGGATCAAGCCCCGGCGTTCGAGCAGGTAATAGGCCTGGAACACAGTGGACGGGCTGACGCCGTAGGTCTGACTGGCGTAGCGCACCGATGGCACCCGCTGGCCGGGACCGAGGACGCCGGAGCGGATCAGTTCAGCGATGTCGTCGGCGAATTTTTCGTAGCGTTTCATCGAGTGCCCGGGTGGTGTCATTCATTGAAAAAAGGGGTGGCAGTCAGGTCGCCAAGATCGCAGCCTTCGGCAGCTCCTACAATGGATCGGCGTACACCTGTAGGAGCTGCCGAAGGCTGCGATCTTTGGCTTTGCATCTTAAAGGCTCAACGGTTCATCGGCGCAACAAAGCGGCTCTTGGCCACGCTGTAGATCTCCGGCTCATCGCTGTCGACAATTTTGAAACTGATGGTCTGCGAGCTGCTGCTCGGACGATCCGTGGTCATCGCCACCGACACCGGTACGTCGACGATCTCACCGGGGGCCAGGCTCAGTTCGGTCTTGCCTTGCAACTGGAAGCCGTCGCCATCGACCAGTGTCAATTGATAATCCTGACGTTGCTGGGTCTTGTTGATGACCTTCAGGCTGTAGATGTTTTCGATCTGGCCTTCACTGTTCTCGCGGAACAGGCCACGGTCCTTGCTCACGTCCAGCGACACCATCGGCCGTTCCACCAGCGCCAGGGCGAGGGCGCCGATCATCACCAGCAGCACCGCGCTGTAGCCGATCAAGCGCGGGCGCAGCAGGTGGGTCTTGCCACCCTGCAACTCATGCTCTGAGGTGTAGCTGATCAACCCACGGGCATAACCCATTTTGTCCATGATCGAATCACAGGCGTCGATGCACGCGGCGCAACCGATGCATTCCATCTGCAAACCGTCGCGAATATCGATGCCGGTTGGGCAGACCTGCACGCACAATTGGCAATCAATGCAATCCCCCAGCCCGACCTCGGTGGGTTTGGCGTCACGTTTGCGCGGGCCACGGTTTTCGCCGCGGGCCACGTCATAGGAAATGGTCAGGGTGTCCTTGTCGAACATCACGCTCTGGAACCGCGCATACGGGCACATGTGCATGCACACCGCTTCGCGCAGCCAACCGGCATTGATGTAAGTGGCCCCGGTGAAGAACAGCACCCAGAACAGGCTGACACCGCCGATTTGCAAAGTCAGCAGTTCTTCAGCCAGGGGGCGGATCGGCGTGAAGTAGCCGACAAACGTCAGGCCGGTGAGCAGGCTGATCGCCAGCCACAGGGTGTGTTTGGCCGAGCGGCGGATCAGTTTGTTCAGGCCCCAGGGTGCGGCTTGCAACTTGATCCGCTGGTTGCGCTCGCCTTCGGTGAGCTTCTCGCACCACATGAAGATCCAGGTCCAGGAACTCTGCGGGCAGGTGTAACCGCACCAGACCCGGCCTGCGAACACGGTGATCGCAAACAGGCCGAACGCGGCAATGATCAGCAGCGCCGAAAGCAGAATGAAATCCTGTGGCCAGAAGGTTGCGCCGAAGATGTGGAATTTGCTTTCGGAAAGGTCCCAGAGCACCGCTTGGCGGCCACCCCAGTTCAGCCACACCGTGCCGAAGAACAGCAGAAACAGAACCCCCGCGCCACTCATGCGCAGGGTGCGGAACAAACCCGTGAAGCTGCGAGTGTGGATCAGGTTGTCGCTGGATTTGGCCTTTATCTTTGGACGCAAAGGCTCGAACGTTTCAACGGTTCGGACGGGGATTCTATCGCTCATGGTCTTTCGCTCATCAGCCTCCATCAGGCCTGAGCACTATGACCAGCGATCTGTTTGCATAACAGACTCAGCTATAGCAATAAAAAGCGGATCAGATGAGTTTTCGGCACTCGCCTGCGACAACTTGATGCACCCGCAACGGCAGGCCGCAAACGCCTATGCCAGGTGTTTGCGGCGTGTGTTGATGCGGGTCAGTCAAATCACCGAATCACTGTCCGTGGCCTTCAAATGCCGGCGTTCATCCACTGCGCCTGCTACGGTCAATGCATCGGCTTCTGCTTCGGTGATGTAGATGCGCTGGCCGTCGAGGTCGACCGCCGACATGGATTTTTCCCCGTCGGTGAGGATGGTCACGTCGGGGCAAAGACGAATTTCTTCGCCGCTTTCGGTGGTGAAAAAGCAGGTCTGGTTTTCGATGCGCACGGTCATGGAGGCGTCCTTTTTTCGGCGGATTCTGAAGTGTTAGGGCGCATTCGCCGGTCATCGTTCTGTGCAACCGATTAATGGTGGGTGCGGTCCATCCTTTATCGAGTCATTAAATCATCACAAGGACTGCGCCATGGACGCCTGGTGGCATGAGGTTTGGGTGACGCTGCAAGCGGAGTTCGCCGACATTGGCGATGCTTCACAACTGACGCGCATTACGGTGCGCTTGCTGATCGCCGCTTTGCTGGGCGGCCTTCTCGGTTTCGAACGCGAGCAGAAAGGTAAGGCCGCCGGGGTTCGCACCCATATGCTGGTGGCGCTGGGCGCGGCGCTGTTTGTGCTGGTGCCGCAGATGTCAGGATCCCAGGCCGATGCCATGAGCCGAGTGGTGCAGGGCGTGATCGCCGGCATCGGCTTTCTTGGCGCCGGGACTATCCTGAAAAACACTGATGGCGATGAGGGCCATGTCAAAGGCCTGACCACCGCCGCCGGTTTGTGGATGACGGCGGCCATTGGTGTTTCGGCCGGAATGGGCCGCGAGGCGACAGCCGTGCTCAGTACGTTGCTGGCATTGGTGATTCTCGGTGTAATGCCTATCGTCGTGCGCCAGTTTGAAAAGGATCGACACCCATAATTTGAGTCTTCATGCAGTTTACGGACTCACGATTTCCGGCGGCTGGGAGCTAGGCGGCTCTTCCCGGGGTGGTGGGCTGGTGCCTGGCGGTTCCTGCTCGGGGACGGGGCCGGGTTCGGTTGGCGGTGTTGGCGGAATCGTCGGCTCATCGATGTTCGGATCGGGTGTCTCGGCCGGGATTGGAATGCTCATCGATAGTCTCCACTGGCAGATGGCGTGAGTCGTGCTTAAGTTGGTTGACCCGTACACAGGGAATTTGATTCCCCGAAAGACTTGGCAAATCCCTCTGAACTTTTACCGGCGCCTGCTGTTCGGAACTTAAGTGAGTTCATGTCGGGGCAGACCGCTTCGTGTGAACGACGACCAGGCACAAGAGCGTCCTTGGGGCGTTAAGGAGAGATGCTCGATGACCGCTGAAAAACCCACAGAGTTGAGCTACAACCCTCATATACCGCTGTCGCAAGCCTTGTTGTTGCCGCGCATCGTGATCGAAAACACCATGCCGATCCTCGATGGCGGCCAATTCGCCATTAAAGCCGTGATTGATCAGGATGTGGTGGTGACCAGCAAAGTATTTGCCGACGGTCACGACAAACTGGCCGTGCGCATCCGCTGGCGTGCCGACGGCGACGAAACCTGGCAGAGCGAGGTGATGGCCGAGCTGGGCAATAACGGCTGGCAGGGCCAGTTTCGTGTCAAGAAGCAGGGGCGTTATGTGTTCTGCCTCGAAGCCTGGATCGATCAGTTCGCCAGCTTTTGTTATGAGCTAGAGAAAAAACACGCCGTCGGCGTTCCGGTCAGCCTGGAATTGCAGGAAGGGCGCTCTCACGTCCAGCAGGCAGCCGAACGTTCCGAGGGCCCGCTCAGTGAACAACTGGCGGCGTTGCACCATGAGTTGTCCGGTCTGCTCGAAACCGAGCAGGTTGCCTTGTTTCTGCACCAACGTAGCGCGGATCTGATGGCCCAGGCCGACCATCGTCCGTTCCTGAGCCTGAGTCCTGAATACCCGGTGGACGTAGAACGAGCGCTGGCGCAGTTCGCCAGTTGGTATGAACTGTTTCCGCGCTCGATCACCGATGATCCGGCCCGCCACGGCACTTTCAACGACGTGCATTCGCGGCTGCCGATGATCCAGGACATGGGCTTCGACGTGCTGTATTTCACGCCGATCCACCCGATTGGCCGCAGCTACCGCAAAGGCCCGAACAACTCGTTGATCGCCGGCCCCGACGATCCGGGCAGCCCTTACGCCATCGGCAGTGAAGAGGGCGGGCATGAGGCGATTCACTCGGAACTGGGCACTCGCGAGGACTTTCGCCGGCTCGTCGCGGCCGCTGCCGAGCATGGGCTGGAAATCGCTCTCGACTTTGCGATTCAGTGTTCCCAGGATCACCCGTGGCTCAAACAGCACCCGGGCTGGTTCAACTGGCGGCCGGACGGCACGATCAAATACGCCGAGAACCCGCCGAAGAAATACCAGGACATCGTCAACGTCGATTTCTATGCCGTGGATGCCATTCCCAGCCTGTGGATCGAGTTGCGTGACATCGTGGTCGGTTGGGTCAAGGAGGGCGTGAAGCTGTTTCGCGTCGATAACCCTCACACCAAACCATTGCCGTTCTGGCAGTGGATGATCGCCGATGTGCGGGCGCTGTACCCCGAGGTGATCTTCCTGGCCGAAGCCTTTACCACCCCGGCGATGATGGCGCGCCTGGGCAAAGTCGGTTACTCCCAGAGCTACACCTATTTCACCTGGCGCAATACCAAGAGCGAGCTGGCAACCTATCTCACCGAACTCAACGAGTCGCCGTGGCGTGAATGCTACCGGCCGAATTTTTTCGTCAACACGCCGGACATCAACCCGGCGTTCCTGCATGAATCCGGGCGCGCGGGTTTTCTGATTCGTGCCGCGCTGGCGACCATGGGCTCTGGCCTGTGGGGTATGTATTCGGGTTTTGAACTGTGTGAAGCCGCACCGGTGCCGGGCCGGGAGGAATACCTCAATTCCGAGAAGTACGAAATCCGCCCACGGGACTTCAACGCGCCGGGCAACATCATTGCCGAAATCGCCCAGCTCAACCGCATCCGCCGGCAGAACCCGGCGTTGCACACGCACCTGGGCCTGAAGGTCTACAACGCCTGGAACGACAACATTCTGTACTTCGGCAAACGCAGCGTCGACGGCAGCAATTTCATTCTGGTGGCGGTCAGCCTCGATCCGCATCACGCCCAAGAGGCGAATTTCGAATTGCCGCTGTGGGAAATGGGCCTGCCCGACGATGCCGTCACTCAGGGCGAGGACTTGATGAACGGCCACCGCTGGACCTGGCACGGCAAGTACCAGTTCATGCGGATCGAACCATGGCATCTGCCGTTCGGGATTTGGAGGATTACTCGTTCCTGAGCCTAGCGAAGATCAATGTGGGAGCTGGCTTGCCTGCGATAGCGGTGGGTCAGCGCCGAACATGCTCACTGACAGATTGCTATCGCAGGCAAGCCAGCTCCCACACTGACCGCATTTCTTCAGGCAGTTGATGTTTTCCCAGAATTTTTCAGGAGTTACAAATGGCGAAGAAACCCAGGTCAGCCACCTTTATCAAGGACCCGCTCTGGTACAAGGATGCGGTGATCTACCAGGTTCACGTTAAGTCTTTTTTCGACTCCAACAACGACGGGATCGGCGACTTTCCCGGCCTTATCGCCAAACTCGATTACATTGCCGATCTGGGCGTCAACACCATCTGGCTGTTGCCGTTCTACCCCTCGCCACGACGCGACGACGGTTACGACATCGCCGAATACCGTGGCGTGCATCCTGACTACGGCACCATGGCCGATGCCAAACGCTTCATTTCCGAGGCCCATAAACGCGGCCTGCGGGTGATTACCGAACTGGTCATTAATCACACCTCGGACCAGCACGCGTGGTTCCAGCGTGCGCGCAAGGCCAAGCCCGGTTCGGCGGCCCGCGACTTCTATGTCTGGTCCGATGACGACCAGAAATACGACGGCACCCGCATCATCTTTCTCGACACCGAAAAGTCCAACTGGACCTGGGACCCGGTGGCCGGTCAGTACTTCTGGCACCGTTTCTATTCGCACCAACCGGACCTGAACTTTGACAACCCGCAGGTCATGAAAGCGGTACTGTCGGTGATGCGTTACTGGCTCGACATGGGCATCGACGGTCTGCGTCTGGACGCGATCCCGTACCTGATCGAGCGCGATGGCACCAACAACGAAAACCTGCCCGAGACCCACGACGTCCTCAAGCAGATCCGTGCCGAGATCGACGCAAACTATCCCGACCGCATGTTGCTGGCCGAGGCCAATCAGTGGCCGGAAGACACTCAGCTGTACTTTGGCAACACCGATGCCAGCGGCCAGAACGGCGACGAATGCCACATGGCCTTTCACTTCCCGTTGATGCCGCGCATGTACATGGCACTGGCTCAGGAAGATCGCTTTCCGATCACCGATATTTTGCGTCAGACGCCGGAAATCCCCGCCAACTGCCAGTGGGCGATTTTCCTGCGCAACCACGATGAGCTGACCCTGGAAATGGTCACCGACCGGGAGCGCGATTACCTGTGGAATTACTACGCCGCCGACCGTCGGGCGCGGATCAATCTGGGGATTCGTCGGCGTCTGGCGCCGTTGATGGAGCGCGATCGTCGCCGCGTGGAATTGCTCAACAGCCTGCTACTGTCGATGCCCGGCACGCCGACCCTGTATTACGGCGATGAAATCGGCATGGGCGACAACATCTACCTCGGCGACCGCGACGGTGTGCGCACGCCGATGCAGTGGTCGATCGACCGTAATGGCGGATTCTCTCGCGCCGACCCGGCCAGCCTGGTGTTGCCGCCGATCATGGACCCGCAATACGGCTACCTGTCTGTCAACGTCGAAACCCAGGCTGGCGACCCTCATTCATTGTTGAACTGGACCCGGCGCATGCTCGCGATACGCAAGCAGTCCAAGGCCTTCGGTCGCGGGACGCTGAAGATGCTCTCGCCGAGCAATCGACGGATTCTGGCTTATACCCGCGAATTCACCGGCCCTGACGGCAAGCACGAGATTATTCTGTGCGTGGCCAACGTGTCCCGCAGCGCGCAAGCGGCGGAACTGGATCTGTCGGCATACGTCGGCATGGTTCCGGTGGAGATGCTTGGCGGCAATGCGTTCCCGCCGATCGGCCAGTTGAATTTCCTGCTGACGCTGGCGCCTTACGGCTTCTATTGGTTCGGGCTGGCGGCGGAAAACCAAATGCCGAGCTGGCACGTGGAGCCGGCACAAAGCCTGCCGGACTTCACCACCCTGGTGCTGAAGAAACGCATGGAAGAGCTGCTCGAGGCGCCGTCCCGTCACACCCTGGAACAGGGCATCCTGCCGAGCTGGTTGCAGAACCGCCGCTGGTACGCCGGCAAGGACGGCATCATCGACAACGTCAACCTCGCTTACGGCGTGCGTTTTGGCGACCCGCAGCATCCAGTGCTGTTGGGTGAAATCGACGTCACCAGCGGCGGTCAGACCAGCCGCTATCAGTTGCCATTCGGTTTTATCTCCGAGGAGCAGGTCGGCGCGGCGTTGCCGCAGCAATTGGCGCTGGCCAGGGTCCGGCGCGGGCGTCAGGTCGGGCTGATCACCGACGCCTTCAGCCTCGACAGCTTTGTTCATGCCGTGTTGCAGAGCATGCAGGCCGGCATGGTGTTGCCGTCGGACGGCGGCGAGATCCGCTTCGAGCCTACCGACGAACTGGCCAAACTTGGCCTGACTGCCGAGTCGGAGGTGCGGTACCTGTCCGCCGAGCAATCCAACAGTTCGGTGGTGATCGGCAGCAGCCTTGTGCTGAAATTGATCCGCAAGGTCGCGTCAGGCGTGCACCCGGAACTGGAAATGAGTGCGTACCTGACCCATGCCGGCTTCCAGAATATTTCGCCGCTGCTGGGGGCGGTGATTCGTCGCGATGCGGCGGGCGAGGACACGTTGTTGATGATCGCCCAAGGCTACTTGAGCAATCAGGGCGACGCGTGGGAGTGGACCCAGAACAACCTCGAACGGGCACTTCGCGACGAACTCGCTGATGCCGTGTCGGAGCAGGAGCAGCACTACAACGCCCTCGGCGAGCTGAAGGATTTTGCCGGCATGCTTGGCCAGCGCCTGGGGGAAATGCATCAGGTGTTGGCGGCCCCGAGCGCTAACCCGGACTTCGCGCCACAAATCACCACCCAGAAAGATGCCCTGGCCTCGGCCAAGGACGTGGCGGCGCAACTGGAACATGCCCTGAAGTTACTCAAGCAGCATCAAACTGAACTGAACGCCGAGGATCAGGCATTGGTCAGTCGTTTGCTGGACAACAAAAAAGCCATCCTCAGCCATGTTCAGGAGTTGGGTAAGAAAGCGGCTGGTGGCCTGCGCATTCGCGTCCATGGTGACTTGCACCTGGGGCAGGTGCTGGTGATCAAAGGCGATGCCTACCTGATCGATTTCGAGGGCGAGCCGGCGCGGCCGCTGCATGAGCGCCGAGGCAAACACAGCCCTTATAAAGATGTCAGCGGCGTGTTGCGCTCCTTCGATTACGCCGCGGCGATGACGATCAACGTGCATAACGTCGATAACACCGTCTCCGCCCAAGAGGCGCGTCAACGGGTTGCCGAGCGTTATCTGAAAGAGGCAAGGCAAGCATTTGTCGACGCTTATCGGCTGGCGGCAGCTAGTCTTGCTCATGCATGGCAAGATCCTGAAGGCGAAGACGCCGCGCTGGCGTTGTTCGGTCTGGAGAAGGCAGCTTATGAAGTGGCCTATGAGGCTGAAAATCGCCCCACCTGGCTGCCCGTGCCGTTGCACGGTCTGTACGGGTTATTGAGTGGGCTCAAACCCTTTTCCGATCTTGGTGGAGAGTAGTCATGAGTATCTCGAACAAGGAACAGGGGCATGTGGGACAGGCGCTGCTACCCAGGGCGCGGGACATCGATGCGTTGGTACGCGCCGAGCACCAAGACCCCTTTGCAATTCTCGGCCCGCACGGCGATGGCGCCGGCGGGCAATTCATTCGAGCCTATCTACCGGACGCCTTGAGCGTGCAGGTGGTGGACAAAGAGTCCGGGGAGGAACTCGGCAGCCTTGAGACCACCCAAACCCCGGGGCTGTTCGTCGGACACTTCGAGCGGGACCGGCCCTATCTGTTGCGAACCCGTTGGGCCGGTGGCGAGCAACTCGCCGAGGATCCCTACAGCTTTGGCCCGTTACTCGGCGAGATGGACTTGTACCTGTTCGCCGAGGGCAATCACCGCGACCTGAGCAGCTGCCTCGGCGCGCAGTTGAAGACGGTCGATGGCGTGGATGGCGTGCGCTTCGCCGTGTGGGCGCCGAACGCAAAAAGGGTTTCGGTGGTTGGCGATTTCAACGTCTGGGATGGACGTCGGCATCCGATGCGTCTGCGCCACCCTACCGGTGTCTGGGAGTTGTTCATCCCGCGCCTGCCAGCGGGGGAGGCCTACAAATACGAAATCCTCGGTGCCCACGGCATTCTGCCGCTCAAGGCCGACCCGATGGCCCTTGCCACCGCTTTGCCACCGGACACGGCGTCGAAAGTCGCCTCGCCGCTGAAAATCGATTGGCAGGACCACGCCTGGATGCAGTCGCGGGGCGAGCGTCAGCGAACCAGTGCACCGCTGTCGATTTACGAATTGCATGCCGGTTCCTGGCAATGCGAGCTGGATGACCTGGGCGAGGTCGCCCGTCAGTACACCTGGCCCGAGTTGGCCGAGCGGCTGATTCCTTACGTGAAGGAGCTGGGTTTCACCCACATCGAACTGATGCCGATCATGGAGCATCCATTCGGTGGCTCCTGGGGTTATCAACTGCTGTCGCAATTCGCCCCGAGCGCCCGTTACGGCACGCCGGATGACTTCGCCGCGTTCGTCAATGCCTGTCACCAGGCCGAGATCGGCGTGATCCTCGATTGGGTGCCAGCGCATTTTCCCACCGATACCCACGGCCTGGCGCAGTTCGACGGCACCGCGTTGTATGAGTACGGCAACCCGCAGGAAGGTTTTCACCAGGATTGGGACACGCTGATCTACAACCTGGGCCGCACCGAGGTGCATGGCTACATGCTGGCGTCGGCGCTGCACTGGCTCAAGCATTTCCACGTCGATGGCCTGCGCGTGGACGCAGTGGCGTCGATGCTGTATCGCGATTACTCGCGCAAGGCCGGCGAATGGGTGCCCAACCGTCACGGCGGTCGGGAGAATCTGGAAGCCATTGATTTCGTCCGCCATCTCAATGATGTAGTGGCCCTGGAAACGCCGGGCGCGCTGGTGATTGCCGAAGAGTCCACGGCGTGGCCGGGTGTCAGCCAGAGCACGCAACAGGGTGGGCTGGGTTTTGCCTATAAGTGGAACATGGGCTGGATGCACGACTCGCTGCATTACATTCAGCAGGATCCGGTGTACCGCGCCCATCACCACAACGAGCTGAGTTTCGGCCTGGTGTATGCCTGGTCCGAGCGCTTCATCCTGCCGATTTCGCACGATGAAGTGGTGCATGGCAAGCATTCGCTGATTGACAAGATGCCGGGGGACCGTTGGCAGAAGTTTGCCAACCTGCGGGCTTATCTGAGTTTCATGTGGACGCATCCCGGCAAGAAACTGTTGTTCATGGGCTGCGAATTCGGCCAGTGGCGAGAGTGGAATCACGATCAGCAACTGGACTGGTATTTGCTGCAATACCCGGAACACCAAGGGGTGCGCAAACTGGTCGGTGACCTGAATCGGTTGTATCGCGAAGAGCCGGCGCTGCACGATCAGGACGACGCCCCGCAAGGCTTCCAGTGGTTAATTGGCGACGATGCGGTCAACAGCGTTTACGCCTGGCTGCGCTGGAGCAAGGACGGGCGGCCGGTGTTGGTGGTGGCCAACTTCACCCCGGTGCCGCGACAGGCCTACCGCGTCGGCGTGCCGTTTGCCGGGCGCTGGGTCGAGTTGATCAACAGCGATGCCGACACTTATGCCGGGTCCAACTACGGTAACGGCGGCGGGGTGTTCACCGACGAAGAACCGAGCCATGGCCAGGCCCTCTCACTGGAGTTGAACCTGCCGCCGTTGGCGGTGTTGATTTTGCGTCCGGAGGGTTAGGATCTTGATCGTTCCCACGCTCTGCGTGGGAACGATCATCGGCCAGGCTTCACCACCGCATCCGCACCCCAAGGCTGCCAATCAACCCGTTCAAATCATTGTCATCCACATCGCTGCTGTAATCGGCGCTGATATACAGGCTGACCAAAGGCGTCACTTTGGCCACCAAACCCAGACCCACATCCACCGTCGAGGATTTGCGACTGCTGCTGATTTTGTCGACCTGATCCAGGCTCACGGTATTGCCGGTGTACACCGTGTGCCACACATTGGTGCGCACATACGGTTCGACGGGCAGGCCGTTAATATCGTAACTGCCTTTCAAGCGCGCACCGACACGACCACTCCAGGACGTCAAGTCGCTGGATGACGCATT
Source organism: Pseudomonas sp. BF-R-26 (assembly GCF_019947395.1). Lineage (NCBI taxonomy): Bacteria > Pseudomonadati > Pseudomonadota > Gammaproteobacteria > Pseudomonadales > Pseudomonadaceae > Pseudomonas > Pseudomonas sp. BF-R-26. The sequence goes on from NZ_JAGYGK010000004.1 coordinate 109,458, forward strand.
ACCAGAACCGGCATTGGGCGTATCCAGCGTAATGCGTTGATTGATCAATTGTGCCTGGGGTTCGATCACCCAGTTATTACCCAGGCCAATCGGGAAACCACCTTCCACCGACAACGTCACCGCGCTGCCTTCGGCGGCTTGTCGCGCGCCTTGGTCATTGCGGCTGTAACCGTTGACCCGGCCACCGCTGGCCGACAAGTCCACGTGCCAGCCTTGCGGGCCGGTCAGGCTCCAGTAGGCGCCGAGACTTTGGCCTTGAAGGTTGAGCGTGTCATGGCCGGGGTCGGCAAGGGCGCGACTGGTCAGCAGCCCATTGTCATTGCCCTGGAATTGGGTGGTGCCGCCGATCAGTCCGACCCGTTGGGTATGGCCGCTATTGCTTTGTACGGTCAGCAGCGCCGGGCCTTTGAATTCGCTGGCGCCGGGGATAGAAGAACCTTGGGCCAGAGAGTCGGTTTGGGCCTGCCGTGAGGTTTTTCCATAGACGTGGTCCCAGGCTGAAGGCGAGGCATCTTCAACTGTCAGGCGTGAGCTTTGTAAGTCTGGATTGAAGCGTAAGCGGCCGGGATACGTGGCGGAGTCGGTTGGCAAGGTGAGGGACGGCAGTGCCTGGTTGTACCAGGGGGTTGGTTCGTCCTCGGCAGACGCGGCCCGCACCTCCATGGATGAACACAGCAGGAGTGAACCTGTGACAGTGCAAAAAGTGATTTTGATCTCTTGTGGGGTGAACGACGTTTTCATGGGGGTCTACCTTGCAATCGCATGCGTATCTCGCTTTGGCGTCTCTCCTACCCCGAATGAGGGGCGACCGAATGGATTGAGGCAAGGGCAGACCCGCCCGTTTTTACAGGAGTCTGGAGGCTTGCCCCTGATGGATTTCCGGGGGTAGTAAGGACTAGCTAAGAAGACTGCTGACGCTGCGTCAAGAAAGTGGCCGATAAGCGGTACGGCTATTTTAGGCGTTGTAAGTGACTGATTTTTGGCGCGTATATAAGTTGTTGTTTGTGCAAAAAATCATCCCGAAAGCGCGAGCCAGACGCGTTGGGTAGGGGGCTATCGGTTGTTTGGTGGATGATCCAGTGCAGGATAAACAAACGGCGTCGGCGCGCCATTGCTGTCATTTTTTCTGTCAGAGTTGGCAGTCCTTGCGACTGCCATTTGACGGTGTTACAGACGCACTTCCACCGCCAGCGGTAAATGGTCCGACAGATGCGTCCAGGGTTTGTGGCCGAGTATTCGCGGTTCATGACTGGTGGCATTACGCAGGTAGATCCGGTCCAGGCGCAGCAGGGGAAAACGCGCCGGGTAAGTTTTCGCCGGCCGGCCATGATGGCGTTCGAAGGCTTCATGCAGGTAATCGCGCTGGGCGAGGGCGGCATTGCCTTGCAACTGCCAGTCGTTGAAGTCGCCGGCAATGATCACCGGGGCGTCATCGGGCAGCGATTCGAGCAACAGGCAGAGCAACTGCAACTGGAGTTGTCGATGGCTTTCCAACAGGCTCAGGTGCACGCAGATGGCATGCACTTCGGCATGCCCCGGCACATCCAGCACACAGTGCAACAACCCACGCCGCTCGGGGCCGGTGATCGAGACGTCGAGGTTGCGAAATTCGCGGATCGGGTATTTCGACAGCAGGGCATTTCCGTGGTGGCCGTCGGGGTAGACCGCGTTGCGACCGTAAGCGAAGTCGCTCCACATGCTGTCGGCCAGGAACTCGTATTGCGAGGTCTGTGGCCAATCGTTGTAACGGGAAGAATGCCGGTCGTGCTCACCGACTACCTCCTGCAGAAACACCAGGTCTGCCGACGTGCTGCGTACCGCTTCACGCAGTTCCGGGAGGATGAAACGCCGGTTGAGGGCGGTGAAGCCTTTGTGGGTGTTGACCGTCAGCACTCTCAGTCGATGAATCGCCGGAGGCGTGTTCGGTGGCGTTGATTCGACGGCCTGTCGTTCGGCATCGCTGGTCACGTTCACTCCTCTGAATCAGGGCTGCTGTTTCCATGCGACTGATACGCGGGCGAGCAGTTCAGCGTGATGTGTCTTGTAACAACACATTCACGGCAACCTGGTAGCAGCTGTCGAGCTTGCGAGGCTGCGTACGGCTGCGCAGCAGTCGTAAAATCAGGCGACGCGGTGTGTCAGGCAAACCATAGATGCTGGACTGACGACTGCTGCGCAGCCGAACGCAGCCTCGCAAGCTCGACAGCTGCTACAGAGCCCGGTCGGGTTTCAGACAAACACAATTTCATACGGCAATCGCATGCGCTCCAGTATCACCGGGGGCAGCATTGGGGCGATGCCGATTGCCGGCTCGCCGTCGAGTTGGCTGGCGTAGGCGTAGGTGGCGTGGCTTTTGCGCGCGACGGTCCAGTTGTCGAGGCGTACCTTGCGTGCGCGATGCCAGGGGATCAGCCCGTGATCGCGTGTCGGCCAATGCCAGGCCCGGATCGGTATTTCGTTGAGCGTCGCGCCGACCAAAGCCGCTGCCCTGGCGCAGGCCCGGCCAACGGCATCGTGGTCGACGTTACCGTCTTCGCGCCAGGTGCTGAACACCACATCGCCAGGGCGCAGGTAGCGGACGATGAATTGGGTCAACTCAGACTCCCGCTCGCCCAGCCCGCTGTCGGTGAAGCCGCCGCGAATCCATTTCAGGCTGTGCATCGGCAACCCGAGCCGGCGCAACGCTTCGACGCTTTCCTGGGGGCGGATTACGCTCAGGCGTTTTTCCGACCACTGCCGCGACCCCGGATGACTGGAGCTACCGTCGGTGATCGAGATCAATTGCAGAGGATGGCCGAGGGAGCACAGCAACTGCAGCAGGCCGCCGCAGGTCACCACTTCATCACCGGGATGCGGCGCAATGACTACCGCGCGAGCGCCGGCCGGGACCAGCGTTTCGGTATTGATGACAGGGATATTGTCCAGTTGCGGGGCGCTGTTCCAGATCTGCGCTGGCAAACTGTTTTCAGTGATGGAAACCGATTTCATAGGCGCTACTTCCTTGTTCTGTCTTGCCCTCAGTCATGCTCATTACTTGCAAGGGAGCAAGCCTGGCAGACCCGTGAAGGCGGGGTAAATAGCAATTGCAGCGCTCCGAACCCTGGATTGCTGCGGGCAGAGTATTGCTCATGGAACGCTATTCGTCGCCTCAGCCTTTGGTCGGATACGGTTTTTTTAATCCGGGCTGTGTCAGATGTCGCAAATAGTCACCGAAATCCATTTCGGCAGCGATGCACGCCTTGTAGCAGCTGCCGAGCCCGCGAGGCTGCGTTCGGCTGCGCAGCAGTCGTGAATCCGGCTGACGCGGTTTGCCTGATGCATCGCAAGCTCTGGTTTGACGACTGCTGCGCAGCCGAACGCAGCCTCGCAGGCTCGGCAGCTGCTACAGATGGCATTACGGCTCACCCCTGAAGGTCCCTTTTACTCGTCCTCTTCGCGCTGCAATTCGAACAGCAGCAGCGAACGGCCGGTGACTGAATATTCGTGACCGAACTCGAAGCGTTCCTGGCCACGAATCGACGGCTGATTGGTGTCGATCATGCAGGTCCAGAAACCGCCGTCAGGCACTTCCGGCAGCAGGAAGTTGACGATGTCATGGTGGGCGTTGACCACCAGCAGCAGGGTCGCGTCGGCGCCCTTGCGGCGAATGCCGGTTTCCTGGGCGCGGCCATCGAGCAGCATGCCCAGGCAACGACCGTGGCCTTCCTCCCATTGTTCGGTGGACATTTCGCTGCCGTCCGGGGCCAGCCAGGTCACGTCCTTGACGCCGATGTCTTCGTTGTAATTGCCCACCAGGAAGCGCCCGCGACGGAGGATCGGATAGGCCAGGCGCAACTTGATCAGGCGTTTGACGAACTTGAGCAGCGCCTTACCGTCTTCGCTCAGGTCCCAATTGACCCAGCCGATCTCGCTGTCCTGGCAATAGGCGTTGTTATTACCTTCCTGGGTGCGGGCGAACTCATCGCCGGCCACCAGCATCGGCGTGCCCTGGGACAGCAGCAACGTGGCGAAGAAGTTACGCATTTGCCGCTGGCGCAGCTCGTTGATCTCGGGATCGTCGGTCGGGCCTTCGACGCCATGGTTCCAGGACAGGTTGTTGTTGCTGCCGTCCTGATTGTTTTCGTCGTTGGCTTCGTTGTGTTTGTCGTTGTACGACACCAGGTCGTTCATCGTGAAACCGTCGTGGGCGGTGACGAAGTTCACTGAAGCATACGGCCGCCGGCCACGCTGATTGAACATTTCGCCGGAGGCGGTCATGCGACTGGCGAAGTCCGCCAGTTGGCCGTCGTCGCCTTTCCAGAACGCGCGCACGGTGTCGCGGAATTTGTCATTCCACTCAACCCAACCCGGCGGAAAGTTCCCGACTTGATAGCCCCCGGGGCCGCAATCCCAGGCTTCTGCAATCATCTTCACCTGACGCAGCACCGGGTCCTGACGGCAGGCCACGAGAAAGCTGTGACGCTCATCGAAACCGTCGTGGTAGCGGCCAAGAATGGTCGCCAGGTCAAAACGGAAACCGTCCACATGCATTTCCGTGGCCCAGTAACGCAGGGAGTCGGTGACCATTTGCAGCACGCACGGGTGACTCAGGTCCAGGGTGTTGCCGGTCCCGGAATCGTTGATGTAGTAGCGCTTGTCGTCGGGCATCAAGCGGTAGTAAGAGGCGTTGTCGATGCCGCGCATCGACAGGGTCGGGCCTTGTTCGTTGCCCTCGGCGGTGTGGTTGTAGACCACGTCGAGGATCACTTCCAGATTGGCCTCGTGCAGGTGCGCGACCATCTCCTTGAACTCGGCGATCTTGCCGCTGGCCAGGTAGCGTGGGTCCGGGGCAAAGAACGCGATGCTGTTGTAACCCCAGTAATTGGTCATGCCTTTGTGTAGCAGATGCTGGTCATTGACGAAGGCATGAATGGGTAGCAATTCCACGGTCGACACGCCGAGCTTGCGGATGTGTTCCAGCACGTCATCGACCATCAACCCGGCGAAGGTGCCACGCAGGTTCTCGGGGACGGAGGGGTGACGCATGCTGATACCGCGTACGTGTGTTTCATAAATGATCGTTTTATCCCACGGCACGCTGACACGATGGTCATGACCCCAGGTGTGAGCCGGGTCGATCACTTTGCATTTGGGCACGAAGGGCGCGCTGTCCCGTTCATCGAAACTGAGGTCGGCGTCAGGGTGGCCGATGGTGTAGCCGAACAACGCTTCGGACCATTTCAATCGACCGACCAATTGCTTGGCGTAGGGATCGATCAGCAGCTTGTTGGGGTTGAAACGATGACCGTTGGCCGGGTCGTAAGGACCGTACACGCGATAGCCGTAGATCAACCCCGGGTGGGCGTCGGGCAAGTAGCCGTGGTAGATCTCATCGGTGTATTCCGGTAGCTCGATACGCTCGAGTTCCACCTCGCCGGAATCGTCGAAGATGCACAGTTCGACCTTGGTCGCGTTAGCAGAAAACAGCGCGAAATTGACCCCCAGGCCATCCCAGGTCGCGCCTAGCGGGAAGGGCAAGCCTTCACGGATTCGCGAAGCCTCGGCACGAGGTTCGGGCGCGGTTTTCTTTGGACTGCTCATAGTTGCTCCTGCATGGGGTGACGGTACTCGACTGCGATGAACCGTGGCTCTGGTTTTTTTCGAGGGCGAGCGCGCCCTCGGAGGCGAGAGACACGCCACAAATCAAGCGAGGCAAGGCGATAAGCGCGTCAGGTCGTTGGCGGTTTGCGCGCAGCGCGTGGCTTTTTCTCGACGTTTTTTTCGCCAAGCGGGGTCACTGTCGAAGCAGAGGGTTTGGCTTTGGCCTTGGTTTTGGGTTCGACGCCTTTGGCATTGAGCTTGCCGTCGGGCTTGCCGACCGTGGACTTGGTGCCGACGCGTTTGCTGCCGGTCGCTTTCGATGACTTGCCGGGAGCCAGTGCTTCGGCTTCGGCCAGTTTGCAGGCCATCTCCCAATGGCGTTTTTCCTGGCCCACGGGTTTCCCTTCGGACTCCCAGATTTGATAGGCAAATTCGCGGATGCGTTTATCGTCGGTACTCATCGCAATGCTCCTGAACTGAACTCAAGCTTGGGTAGTTTGGATAAAGAGATTGACCGGGAAATTCCCCAGCGCGGTGCTGACCAACAGTTCCCTGTGTTTTGTGACTATGACGCTTGCAAAAAGTCCCTTCAGATTTTCTTCAGGGACGGCGAACGGCAACTTGACCCGTGTATCGCCCCAGAGTGGCGCGTCAATCTGTGGTTCGGCACTGTTTTCCAGCAGTTCGGCACAGCGTATCGGTACTATCACGATAGCCCGTTTTCCCTGCCATTCACGAGCAAACGCCAGTACCCGGTGAGCCTGGCTGCCAAGGACTTCAAGAGCTTGATAAGTCCCTTTTTGAAACAGCCCGGCATGCTCGGCACGTCGGTTTAACGCTTGGGCGATCAAGGTTTGCTTGATGCGCCCGTCACGCCAGTTCGCCAACAGATAGGGCAGGTCCAATCGTACGTGCATGGCCTGCTGACGGCTGACGTAATCCACCGGCCGGCGGTTGTCCGGATCGACCAGCGTGAAGTCCCAGAACTCATTGCCCTGATAGAGATCCGGTACCCCCGGCACGGTCATTCGCAGCAAGGTTTGCGCCAAGCCATTCAACGCGCCCGGGGCGGCGATGCTCTGCGCCGCCGCACGGATGGCCGTGCGCAGTGGCTGGCCTTCGGGGCTGAGCAGCAGGCGTTCGAGAAACCCATGGGTCGCCTGTTCATATCCCTCGTTGGGTGCGCTCCAGCTGCTTTGCAACTTGGCTTCGCGCAGGGCTTTCTGTTGCCACTGCCAGAGGCGCTGGGCGTAGTTCTCGAGCGCCACCTGATCATCGCTGCGAAGCTCCAGCGGCCAACTGCCGAGGATCGCTTGATAGAGAATCAGCTCATCGCCCGCCGAGGGTGCGCCGGGTTCAGTGCGCAATTCGTCGGCCAGGGTTCGCCAGTGTTCGACCTGTTCGGCATACCAGGCGCTGCGCTCGCTCAACACCGCCAGCCGCGCGCGGGTGTCTTCGCCGCGTTTGTGGTCGTGGGTCGCGGTGGCCAGCAGGTTGTCGGGGAATTCGGCAAGGCGATTGACGCAGGCAGCATGGAAGTCGGAAACCGGCGCACTGAACTGCTCGGTGTTGTAGCCGACATCGTTACGCGACAGCAGCACCGCCGAGCGATAAAGCGCGGTGTCTTCCACCGCCTTGGCCGCTGCCGGTGAGGTCAGTTGCTGGAAGCGCACGCACGCATGCTTGAGCAGTTTGCGTGGGCGGCCCACCGGGTGTTTGCGCCAGGGTTGGCCACCGAGCCAGCCGGACAGGCAATCGAGCACGGGCCAGTCGGCTTCGCCAAGGGTTTGCCTTGCACCGTCCATGGCCTGCTGGAAAAACACCTCGTCCTGGGCGCAGTTTCGGCCCAGCGGGCTGATGTAAGTGCGATACACCGGGAAGTGCACGATCAGTTCCTGCAAGGCCCGCCGGATTGCGCCGAGAGTCAGATCCCGCGTCATCAGATCGTCCCGGGCCACTTGCAACAGGGCGTGGGCGACACTTTCGAAATCCCCGGCGAGGGAGCCATTGAGAATCTGCTGGCGCGCCAGTTGTGCTTCCTGACGGAAATCGGCGGGCCGTTCGCTGTGCCGGCTCCAGAGTTCACCCAAGGTCTGGGCGCCTTCGGGGTCGTGTTGCAGCAACGACAACTGGTTCATGAATTCGTAACCGGTGCTGCCATCGACAGACCAGTCGCGGTGCAGGGTTTCGCCTTCGCCGAGGATCTTCTCGACGTAGATCGGCAGGTGCCGCTGCGGTGCCAGGCTATCGACTCGGCGGCGCAATTTGCGGCAGTAACCACGCGGGTCGGCGAGGCCATCGATGTGATCGATGCGCAGCCCGTCGACGAGACCTTCGGCCACCAGCTCGAAGATTTTTGCATGGGTCGCCTCGAACACCGCCGGCCGTTCGACGCGCAGGCCGCCCAGTTCATTGATATCGAAAAAGCGCCGCCAGTTGATGTCGTCCGCCGCGGTGCGCCAGCTGGCCAGGCGATAACTCTGGCGCTCCAGCAGGTTATGCAGGCGCTGGAAACCTTCGGGGGTGAGCGAGTCGTACGCGCCGAGGGTGTACTGGATGGCATGAAGAATGGCCGGATCGCTGGCGAGTTCATGCAGCTCGGTTTTTAGCGGAACCGCCAGGCTGTGCGCGTCGGTCTGGTAGCTCAAGGTACTGAAGCGGTCTGCCAGGGATTTGAGCTGCTCGACCTGCTCGGCATTCAATTGATCATCGGCCTTGAGCAGTTCGCCGTAGTTCGTGGGGCAAATCGGGAAGTGATGTTCGTAGTGCTCGACATAAAAAGCACCGCGCCGGGCATCGAAACGTAAGGGCAGGGTGCCGTCCTGCAGGGCGATGCCGTAATCACTGCCCAAAAACGGCAGCAGCAATTGGCCTTCCATCAACGGGTCGGGCGAGTGCCATTGAATGTCGAAGAACTCGCCGTAAGGGCTCAGGCGCCCCCATTCCAGCAAGTCGAGCCACCAAGGGTTGTCGCCACCGCCAACGGCCATGTGATTGGAGACGATGTCGAGGATCAGTCCCATGTTCTGTTCGCGCAATGCACCGACCAAACGGCGCAATGCCGCTTCGCCGCCCAGTTCAGGGTTGACCGTGGTCGGGTCCACTACGTCGTAGCCATGCATGGACCCCGCGCGGGCGGCGAGCAGCGGCGAGGCATAGACGTGGCTGATGCCCAGGCTGGCGAAGTACGGCACCAGCGGCACCGCCTGATCCAGAGTGAAACCTTTATGAAATTGCAGCCGCAGAGTCGCCCGCAGCGGTTGGATGAACGGTTGATTCATTGGTCACGCTCGGCCGCCTGAAGTCGCGCACAGGCGAGCAGTTCCAGGCGCCGGGCGGCGTCCGGATCATCGAGCAGGGCTTCGCTGTCGCCGGGCAGCCTGCGGGACCAGTTGGGATGGGTGTCGGTGGTGCCGGGCAGGTTGGCCTGCTGTTCGATACCCAAGGCATCTTCCATTGGCAGCAATACCAGCGGCGCGCGGGTATGGCCGAGGAAGCGAATCGCGGCGTCGAGCACCTGATCGGTTTCGTGGGACTCTTCGCGGAAATTCTGCGGGTCCTCGCTCAGCACCCGGCGCAAACCTTCGCGTTCGCGTTCACGGTGTTGGCGCCATTCGATTTCCCCCGGGGCGTCGACCAGATTCAAGCGCGCGCTCCAGTCGATATCGCGGCCATGCCACCAACCATTGAGCGTCGGCAGGTCATGGGTGCTGGTGGTTGCCAAGGCGTTGTCCGGCCAGTCGAGAATCGGCTTGAAGTGAGTATTGTCCTGTTCGAACAGCAGCACGCGCATGCCGAGAATCGAGCGCGCGATGAGTTTCTCGCGCAGACCCTCGGGCACGGTGCCGAGGTCTTCGCCGAGGACGATGGCCTGATGTCGATGGGATTCGAGGGTCAGCAAGCGCAGCAGGTCGTCCACCGGGTAATAGAGGTAGGCACCGTCGCTGGGCGGCGCGTCGTTGGGGATCACCCACAGTCGTTGCAGCCCCATGACGTGATCGATACGCAGGCCGCCGGCATGGGCGAAGTTGGCCCGCAGCATTTCGATGAACGCGCGAAAGCCGTTGCGCACCAGACCTTCGGGGGAGAACGCGGAAATGCCCCAGCCCTGGCCGGAACGGTTGAGGATGTCCGGTGGCGCACCCACGGTCAGTGAGGCGAGCAATTCGTCCTGACGACTCCAGGCCTGGCTGCCGCCGCCGTCAGCGCCAACGGCCAGGTCGGCGATGAGGCCGATGCCCATGCCGGCACCGCGGGCGGCGGCCTGGGCGCGCTCCAGGCTGCGCGCAATCAGCCATTGGCAAAATGCGTAGTAACCGATACGGGTCGAGTTTTCTTCGGCAAAATGCGCCAGGGCGGTGCTGCGCGGGTCACGCCATTGCTCGGGCCACTCGCGCCAGTCGAGGCTTTCACCGCGCTGCGCACGGGCTTCCTGGATCGCTTCGAAGCGGCAATGATTTTCCAGCGCTTCGCCACCGGCATGGCGGAAGCTGCTGAAGTCCGGGTGCAAGGGGTGTTCGCCGTGGGTGAATCCTTCGTACAAGGCTTCGAGCAAGCGGTGCTTGGCTTCGGCGGCGGTGGGCCAATCGATCAGCTGCAGTTTTTCCAGGTGCTTGAGCTCAGCGGCAAGGCCGGTGGCGTCGATCGCGGTGCGTAGGGCGCGCTCACCGAGGATCGCTCCGGGCGCCGCGTACAGGCTATTGAGGAACAAACGGCTGGACGGCGAGTAAGGGCTGTAACGCTGGGTGTCGCCGCTGAACATCGCATGCAGCGGGCTGATCGCCAACGCTTCGGCGCCCCGTTCGCCGGCCACCCGGGCCAGATCTTCGAGGGCTTGGGTATCGCCGAAACCGCCATCGCCGGGGCGACGCAGCGAGTACAACTGCACGCTCAGGCCCCAGGCGCGCGGGTTTTTACTGTCAACCGCGTCGCCGACGCTGTAGCAGTGCTGGGGTGCCACCGCCAGGGTGAAGGATTGATCGTCGATGCTGACGTGCTGATAACCTACCGGCACCAGCCCGGGCAACATAGCGTTGTCATCGAGCTTCAAGTTGATCCGTGAGCCGTCTTCGAGATGGATCTCACACGGGGTTTGCGGTTCGAAGTAGTGGGCCAGGTCAAGGCCGACGCCCACGTCGCAGGTCAGCAGCGGTGGCAGGTGCCGGGTTTGTTGCACCTCTTGCAGTTGCAACAGGCTGGCGTCGATTTCCTGGGCGGTGCCGGCGGGATGGCCAAGCCCGGCCAGCACCGAGCGCAACACCGCCGGGGTCACTTTCTGTGGACGGCCATTGGCATCGATCCAGTCGACGGCCAGGCCTGCTCGGCTGGCCAGTATTTCCAGTTGCGCATTGCTCATGGGCGCTCTCCATCCGGGGGTAGCAAAGGGGCTGCGGCCGTGAGGCTGACTAGCGCGCAATACGGGGCAAGCATGCCCTGATTCAACAGACCGGCCGATTGTGGCGGGTGTTCGAACAGCAATGTCGCGTCGGCCTGTGGGGTGTGGACCACGGGCGCATCGCTGAGGTTCAGGTCAATGCGCAACTGACTGCCATCGCCCAGCCGCCAGCGCGCCGTCACCGCGCCCTCGGCCAGTACCTGCGCGCCCAGCGCCTGGGCGCCGGGCAGGTGCGGGATGATGTGTCGGTGGCGGATCTGCAGCAGTTGGCGATACAGAGCGTAAATCGGCGATTGGCGGCTGGTGGTCAGTTTCGGCCGTGAAGCTTCGAAGGTCTGCGTCGCGTTCGGGTCGGGAATCTGCTCGCGTTTGTGCGGATCGGCAAAGGCGCTGAACGCTGCGAACTCGTTGCGTCGTCCTTCGCGCACCAGTTCCGCCAATTCGCCGTGGTGACTGGTGAAGAACAGGAACGGTTGCTCGGCGGCAAATTCGTCGCCCATGAACATCAGCGGGATCATCGGCGACAACAGCAGCAACGCGGTGGCGGCGTAAAGGGCATCAGGATGGGCCAGTTGATGCAGGCGCTCGCCAAAGGCGCGGTTGCCGATTTGGTCGTGGTTCTGCAGAAAAAGCACGAAGGCTGTAGGAGGCAAGTGACCGCTCGGCTCACCGCGCGCTGTACCGTCGCGGGTGATGTGGCCCTGAAACACGAAGCCCTGGCTCAGGCAGCGGGCGAGCTGTTCGGTGGGCTGCTCGGCATAATCGGCGTAATAGGCATCGGTTTCACCCGTGAGTAGAACGTGCAGGGCATTATGGCCATCGTCGTTCCACTGCGCGTCGAAACCTTGCTCCAGCAGACTGGCCTGGTTGTGCTCGTTTTCCGCCATGAGCCACACGTGTCGCGCCGGATCGGTTTGTCGCCGCACCCGTTGCGCCAACTCCTGAAGAAAGTCCGGGTCTTCGATGGCATGCACCGCGTCCAGGCGCAGACCGTCGAAGCGGTATTCCAGCAACCACATCAGCGCGTTGTCGATAAAAAAGTCGCGCACCTCGCGCCGCCGGAAGTCGATCGCCGCGCCCCACGGGGTGTGTTTGTCTTCGCGGAAAAAGCCTTTGGCGTAGCGGTGCAGGTAATTGCCGTCGGGGCCGAAGTGGTTGTAGACCACATCGAGAATCACCGCCAAACCATGGCCGTGGGCCGTGTCGATCAGGTGTTTGAGTTGTTCGGGCGAGCCGTAGGAGGCTTGAGGTGCGTAAAGCAAAACCCCGTCATAGCCCCAGTTACGCTCGCCGGGGAACTGCGCCAGCGGCATCAGTTCGATGGCGGTAATACCCAGCTCGACCAGGTGTTCCAAATGCTGCTCAACCTGGCTGAAACCACCGAGTGCACCAACGTGCAGTTCGTAGATCACCGCTTCATTCCACGGTCGACCTTGCCAGGCGCTGTGTTGCCACCGATAGGCGAGGGGATCGACCACCACGCTGTGGCTGTTGATATCGCCCGCCTGCGCGCGGGAGGCCGGGTCCGGCACCTCCAGCTCGCCATCGATGTTGTAGCGGTAGCGGGTACCCGCGGGGCAGCGGGTGTTGATCACAAACCAGCCATCGGCCTGAGGCAGCAGTGGCAGGGATTGTCCATCTTCCAGTTCGAGACTGACGAAAAACGCATCTGGCGCCCACAAGGCAAAACGCGTGTGTTCTGCGTCCAGCATGATTGCGCCGTGGGGCCAGGTCTCAAGGGTCCGTAACGGCATCGTTGAAAGCCTCTTACTGTCTGCCCGATTTTCCCAGCGCTTTAGCTACCAGTTGTTCGTAGAGTTCGGCGTAGGGTTCGACTGCCTGGCACCAGTTGAAAGGCGCCGCCATGGCTCGGCAACGCATCGCGTTGAGCAGGCCGGGGAAGGCGAACACCTTGAACGCGCGGCTCAGGGCTTCGCGATAACTCTCTACCGTGGATTCGTCGAAGAGGAAACCGGTCACGCCGTTTTCAATGGTGTCGGCCAGGCCGCCAGTATTGCGGGCCACCGGCAATGAACCGAAGCGCTGGGCGTACATCTGGCTCAGGCCGCAGGGTTCGTAACGCGAAGGCATCAGCAGGAAATCGCTGCCGGCGAACATCCGTCGGGCGTCGGTTTCATTGAAGCCGATGTGCACGCCGACTTGCCCGGGGAAGCGCAACGCCAGTTCGCGCATGGCTTGTTCTTCTTCCGGTTCGCCACGGCCGATGATCGCGATTTGCCCGCCGTTGTCGACAATGTATTCGGCCACTGCTTCGGTCAGGTCCAGGCCTTTCTGGTAGACCAGCCGCGAAACCACGGCGAACAGCGGACCTTCGGAGTCTTCGAGGTCGAACAGCCTGCGAACATGCATGGCATTAACAGCTTTACCGTCCCAATCGCCGATGCCGAACGGGTGGAACAGGTGCGGATCGGTCGCCGCATCCCAGCTTTCATCGATGCCATTGGGAATTCCGCTGAGCAGACCTTGCTGGGTCTTGGCGGCGAGAAAACCGTCGAGGCCGCAGCCGAAGGCTGGCGTGGTGATTTCCTGGGCATAGGTTGCGCTGACGGTGGTGATGTGGCTCGAGTAAGCCATGCCGGCCTTGAGGAACGACATCTTGCCGTAGAACTCCATGCCTTCCTGTTGCAAGGCATGCATGGGGATACCGAGTTCCGGGCACGAGCCTAGGCTGGTGACGCCCTGGTATGCCAGGTTGTGGATGGTGAACAGGGTCGGGGTGCGTTGGCCACGCCAGTGCATATAGGCCGGTGCCAGGCCAGCGGGCCAGTCGTGGGCGTGCACCAGGTCCGGGCACCAGTGAATTTGTGCGAGGTTGGCGGCGATGTCGGCCGCTGCGAGGCCCAGCCGGGCGAAACGAATATGGTTGTCCGGCCAGTCGCGGCCGTTGTTGGCGCCGTAGGGTGAACCTTCGCGCTCGTACAATTCAGGGCAGATCAACACGTAAATGACCAGGCCGTCGGGCATGTCCATGCGCCCGATCTTGCAGGGCGGCAATGCTGCGTGCCCGCCCAGTTCACCAATGATATGAATCGGGTTTTCGCTGTTCATCACTTGCGGATAACCGGGGATCAACACACGCACATCGTGCAGATGCGCCATGGCCCGGGGAAGTGCGGCGGAAACGTCGCCAAGACCTCCGGTCTTTACCAGGTCGGCCATCTCCGAGGTGACGAACAGGACTCTCTTCTTGTTGGGATTCTGACTGGCTACCGGTGCCAGCGTCTTGGGGGTCGGCATGTTGACCGATTTGGCATTGAGGACACCGACGGTGCTCGTTTCCCCGACCTGCTGATGAGCACGTTCTCCCTGGATATCTAAAGCCGCACTGATCATATGAATCTCCCGTGTTGTTGATCTAATTCTAGGCCTGGCACAAACGGTGTTCGTGGCCAAATCCTGTGGCCGGGCGCAAACGCGCTACGCATCGGTGAGCAAGTGCTGCCCATGCGCTGAAGCAGAATGGGTGAAGTGGCTGTTGCAAGGAATGCACCAGTCGCTGTGGCCCTACCTTTAACCTGACACGAGGCCAGCACCAAAAGTTTCGATTATTTTCACCGAATGACCAGCCGGTTTTACTCCGCGAAAATCAGTCTAGGCCAGAACTTAGAGCGGGGGCGGCCAACGGGTGAAATTGTTCGACAATCGGTCAAAAGAGGGTACAGGCATAGAGCTTTGCGGGGAGACGCACCGACGAAGTGCAGGTTTATTTTCTGGTGCGGGTCAAATCGGGACCGGGAGGTCACGATAATCGGGCGTGATGGGAGGTTATGTGCGCCATTGTGGTGCGAAGAATTTGGGGAGGTGTGGTGAGTTTTAGGGCCTCTTCGCGGGCAAGCCCGCTCCCACAGGATTTGTGTCGGTCACGGTATTACGGTCGATACAAATCCTGTGGGAGCGAGGCTTGCCCACGATGAACGATAACGCAGTCCTAGTTCAGAATCCGAATCGACGCCCCAGCTGCCCAGGCTTGAATGTCCTCGATCATCTGCGAAAAGAACAGTTGGTAATTCTGTCGGCTGACATACCCGACATGAGGCGTGGCCAGTACATTGTCCAGCGTTCTGAAGGGATGGTGACGGGGCAACGGCTCGTGCTCGAACACATCCAGCGCCGCGCCCGCCAGGCGTTTCTTCTGAAGTGCCTTGATCAATGCCGACTCATCGACAATCGGCCCGCGGGCGGTGTTGATCAGCCATGCCGTAGGTTTCATCCAGTCCAGTGCCTGAGCGTCCACCAGCCCTCGGCTGCGCTCGCTGAGCACCAGATGGACCGACAACACGTCGGCCTGCTCGAACAGTTCCTGCTTGCTGACATAGGTGACGTCGACTTCGGCGGCCCGTTCGGCGGTCAGGTTTTCGCTCCAGGCAATCACCCGCATGCCGAACACCTGCCCGAACCGGGCGACCCGTTGACCGATGCTGCCCAGACCGAGGATCGCCAAGGTCTTGCCCTGCAGGTCGCCGCCCAACCCTTGTTGCCACTGACCTGCGCGCAAGGCGTTGGCTTCGGCCACCAGGTTGCGGGTCGCGGCCATGATCAGCCCCCAGGTCAGTTCGGGGGCGGCATGTTTGTAACTGTCGGTGCCACAGACCTGAATGCCCAGCGCAGCGGCGGCTTTCAGGTCCAGGGCGGCGTTGCGCATGCCGCCAGTGACCAGCAGTTTGAGTGTGGGCAAGCGGCGCAGCAGGTCTTCGTCGAACCGGGTGCGCTCGCGCATCACGCAGATCACCTCGAATGCGCCGAGCCGTTCGGCCAGGGTTTCGTTGTCGGCCGGGTAGTCATGGATAAAACTCACCTGACCGATGCTGTCCAGCACCGACCAGTCCACCACGTCGCGAGCCACGTCCTGCCAGTCATCGATCACCGCAATCTGCACCGCCATCAGCCTTACCTCATCAACGAACGGGATTGGTTTTGTTCAGCCAGTCGAGCAACGCCTGATGGAATTTGGCCGGTTCCTCCATCTGCGGCGCGTGGCCAAGGCCCGGAAATTCAATCAGCGTCGACTGTGGAATCAGTTTTGCCACTTGCTTGCCGAGTACGTCGTAATGACCGATTTTCGCCTTGACCTCGGGTGGTGCGATGTCCTTGTTGATGGCCGTGGTATCGGAGGTGCCGATCAGCAGCAGGGTCGGCACTTTCAGGTCCTTGAACTCGTAGTACACCGGTTGGGTGAAGATCATGTCGTAGATCAGCGCCGAGTTCCACGCGACTGCTGTTTTGCCCGGTCCTTTGGCCAGGCCTGCGTACATGTTCACCCAACGATCAAACTCCGGCTTCCAGCGGCCATCGTAATAGGTGCTGCGTTGGTAGTCGTGGATACCCTGCGCCGTAACGTTCAGCTCACGTTCGTACCATTGATCAACCGTGCGATACGGCACGCCGAGGGCTTTCCAGTCTTCCAGGCCGATGGGATTGACCAGCGCCAGTTGTTCGACTTGATCGGGGTATTGCAACGCATAACGGGTGGCGAGCATGCCGCCGGTAGAGTGGCCGAGCAGGGTGGCGGTCTGGATGCCCAAGGCCTTGAGCAGTAGCTGGGTGTTGGTTGCCAGTTGCTGGAAACTGTATTGATAGTGGTCCGGTTTGCTGGAGGTGCAAAAGCCGATCTGGTCCGGGGCGATGACCCGGTAACCGGCCTCGCTCAGCGCCTTGATCGAGCTGTCCCAGGTGGCGCCGCAGAAGTTTTTGCCGTGCATCAGCACCACGCTGCGGCCGTTAACCTTGCCTTGGGCGGCAATGTCCATGTAACCCATCTGCAGGGATTTACCCTGGGACTCAAAGGCGAAGTGCTTGACCGTGTAGGGATACTCGAAACCCTGAAGTTCCGGACCGTATTCCGGCGTTTCGGCCTGGGTCTGGGTCTGGGCTTGGGCGAGAACCGGTAGTGCCGCCGTCAGCAGCAGGCCCGGTAACCAGCGGGAGAAAATGCGCGACATGGGTGAGCTCCACAGGAAATCTGCCGATGCTGGATCGGCATGATTAGGGTGAGATTAAACATAGGTCACGGCCCTGCATGATCGTTCAACCCATCCACCCCAGCGTAGCAAGGGCCAACACACCATAGCGGGCGCCCTTGGCGAGTGTCACGATCATCAGGAAACGCCCCAACGGCTCGCGCATGACGCCAGCCACCAGCGTCAGAGGGTCGCCGATGATCGGCACCCAGCTTAGTAGCAACGACCAGTGGCCGTAACGCTGATAGTGCTTTTGGGCTTGCTCGAGATGGCGAGGACTGACCGGAAACCAGCGCCGGTCGTGAAACCGCTCGATGCCGCGCCCTAGCCACCAGTTCAGCAGCGACCCCAGCACATTGCCCAGCGTTGCGACCGCCAGCAGCGACCAGAGCCAATACTGGTTGCTGAGCAACAGCCCCACCAGCACCGCTTCGGACTGCAGTGGCAGTAGCGTCGCGGCACCGAACGCCGCGAGAAACAGCCCGATGTATGCGCCGAACATCAATGGGCGGGGTAGTCCGCCACCACCACGTCAGTGCCGTCCTTTTTCAGGCCGATCACCTGATAGGCATCGCTCATGCCGTCCATTTCCATCCCGGGCGAGCCCATGGGCATGCCTGGGGCGGCAACACCCAACAGATCGTCACGCTTGCTCAAGGCCAGTACTTGATCGGCAGGTACATGGCCTTCAACGAATTTGCCATTGATCAGGGCAGTGTGGCAGGACGCGAGGCGAGGTGGCACGCCGTGTTGTTGCTTGAATTGGCTCATGTCGGCTTCGACATGGTCTTCAACTTTAAAACCGTTGGCTTCCAGATGGCTGACCCATTTTTTGCAGCAACCGCAGTTGGCGTCGCGGTGAACTTCGATGGGGATCAGGTCGGCGGCCTGGGCCAGGGAAGAGATGAAGAGGGCGCTCAGGGCGGCCAGACGCAGGTGGGTTCGCATGGGGATCTCGTCTCGGGTTGTGGCCAAAAAGATGCATTTTGACCCGTTTACCCAACAAAGAGACAGGGGATTGTTTCGAAGTAATACAGCGTTGGTAATCATTGTGGCGAGGGAGCTTGCTCCCGCTCGGCTGCGAAGCAGTCGCAAAACAGACGTTCGTATTCGATCTGGCTCCCCACAATGGCAGACTCGGGGCCGCTGCGCGCCCCAACGGGAGCAAGCTCCCTCGCCACAGGGGGACATGCCAGCTTGCGATCAACGAACTTTTAGCGCCAGTAAGTTAGTTTGCCCGGCACCACCGATACAAACAAACTAACCAAGACGTACATAAAGGCTTGATTAGTTATCTGCACCCATATCGAAGAGTTCGTGTAGTCCCATAAAACAAGGCGCTTTTTTGGTATGTATCGTAAATGTACAAGAATTGTAAAAAATGGAAATATTTGTTGGTGACGTTAGAGCGCGCATCGATACTCGCCCGCACTTAACTCGGTTAAACAAGGAACTTTTATGGTCGCCTCACAAGGACGTCTGTGTGTTTTGGATGATCGGCATCCCGTCACACAGTCGGGAGCCCGGTCATGACAATCGGATACACAGGTGCCTGGACGAGCAAAGCAGGTTTATTGGTCAAGGATACCGGCAGCGGCAAGCCTGTCACCCACAGCGCCAGGGTCAAGCAGATGCTGGCGCTGGTGGGAAGCAATCCCAATGCGCTGAGCACGGCGAAAATGGATGAACAGAAACTGCACAGGAACATCAAGGGTTTCGATCCGGAAAATGTCTCCGCCAGGCAACTGGGCAATCTCAGTGCCTTCTTGAGAGGCAAAGGCCTGATTTCCGATATTACTTCGATGACCTTGCTTAATGCCGGTGACAAGTTTGACCGGTTTGGCGTACAGAAAGACCCGGATGCGAAGTTCAATGCACTGGAGTATTTCGCCACGCAACTGGACACCATTCAGAACAACAGCATCAAGGGTGACAAGTACGCCATTGGCCTGATCCCGGAATACAAGACGGCGATCTACGTACTGCAGAACTTGCAAGCCTATGGCAAGGGCAACGGTACGACGGTACCTAATGACAAGGGTGTTAACGCCAAGGCGTGATCTTTGGCAGCGCTGGCCCGCTCGAACCATCGAACGGGCCGGGCACGTGTTATCGGTCAAGCAACTTCATGACTTCTTCCGGATAACGCAGGCCTGCCGTGGCATGGGCCGGGAATATCGCTTCCAGGGCCTGCAATTCTTCGTGGCTCAACTTCACGTCCAGTGCCGCCACATTTTCTTCCAGGTATTTACGCTGTTTGGTGCCTGGAATCGGGATCAGGTAATCCCCTTGGGCCAAGACCCACGCCAACGCCAGCTGGCCCGCCGTCACACCCTTGTCTGCGGCCAGGGCCTGCACCTGCTGCACCAGCAACAGGTTTTTTGCGAAGTTTTCCCCTTGAAAACGTGGACTGAAGCGACGGTAATCGTCGGCGGCGAAATCATCCGGACTTCTCAGGGCTCCGGTCAAAAAACCCCGGCCCAACGGACTGTACGGCACAAAGGCAACACCCAGGCGCTGGCACGCAGCCAGGCAACCGTTCTCCTCCTGATCGCGGCTCCACAGCGAATATTCACTTTGCAGTGCGCTGATCGGATGAACCTTGTTCGCTCGCTCCAGCGTGGCGACCGAGGCTTCACTCAATCCCAGGTAACGCACCTTGCCGGCCTTCACCAGTTCTGCCATGGCGCCGACGGTTTCCTCGATGGCCACCTGCGGATCGATGCGGTGCTGGTAATACAAATCCAGGGTTTCCACGCCAAGGCGCTTGAGGGTGCCGTCGATAGCATCGCGAATGTATTCCGGTCGCCCGTTGACGCCCCGTGCACCGGGATTGGATGGGTCGCGGACAATGCCGAACTTGCTGGCCAGAAACACCTGGTCGCGCTTGCCGACAATGGCTTTGCCGATCAACTCTTCATTGGTATGTGGGCCATACATATCTGCCGTGTCCAGCAGGTTGATCCCCAGTTCCAGCGCGCGGTGCAACGTGGCCGTGGCTTCGCGGGTGTCCACGCCGGTGGTGTAGAAGTCGGTCATGCCCATGCAGCCCAGACCGATCGCGCTCACCTGCGGACCGTTTTTGCCCAGTTGTCGTGTTTGCATGAAATCAGCTCCCTTGTGAATTGAAATCCTATTGTTCACCTCGACAGAAACAAGATAAACCGGCTAAAACTGCTATCACTATTCGTAATTTCTAAATAATTAGCCGGTAAGCCAAAGCAATGGACCGTTTCAACGCCATGCGCGTGTTCACTCGAATTGTCGAATTGGGCGGCTTCGCTAAAGCGGCAGACAGCCTGCAAATGCCTCGCGCCTCCGTGACCATTCTGATCAAGCAACTTGAAGCACATCTGGGCGTACAACTGCTGCAACGTACCACCCGGCAGATCAGCCTGACACTCGATGGCGCTGCCTATTACCCGCGTTGCGTGCGGTTGCTGGCGGATCTGGAGGAAACCGAAGCCGTGTTTTGCGCAGCTCGCCAAAACCCCAAAGGTCTGCTGCGAGTGGATATGCCGGCGGGAGTGGGGCGTTTGATCGTGATCCCGGCATTGCCGCAGTTCACTGCCCAGTATCCATTGATCGAACTGGAAATCGGTTTGAATGACCGGCCTGTGGATCTGATCCGCGAAGGTATCGATTGCGTGTTGCGAGGTGGCTCGACCCTGGACGACTCACTGGTGGCACGGCCGTTGGGCGTGATGGACCAGGTCACCTGTGCGAGCCCGGAATACTTGCAGCGTTGCGGGACTCCGCTGTGTCTGGAGGATCTGCAGGGGCACCAGATGGTGGAGTACTTTTCCAATGACACCGGCAAACGCTTTGGACTGGAATTTGTACTCGATGATCAGCTGCGGTTGATCGACCTGCCCAAGCACGTTTCGGTCAATAGCGCCGATGGCTATCTGGCGGCGTGCGAGGCGGGATATGGCTTGGTCCAGACCCCGTATTATCACGTTGCCCGCCAACTGAAGGAGGGGCGTTTGATCCAGGTCCTGAGGGACGTGCCGCCACCGGGTTTGCCGCTGACGGCGCTCTATCCTCCTCATCGCCAATTGTCCCGACGAGTGCGGGTGTTCGTCGACTGGATGGTGGAACTCTGTGCGCAGTCGGCCAATGGTTTCTATAGAAAAGACTCAAGCGCCTGAGCGAGTTCCATATTATCGATGTTGATAATAACCAGGTCCGCCACGGTCATAATGGTGGCCGCCATACCAGCCGCCGTGGGGGAAAACGATGCAGCCACTCAGGGTCAGGAGAGCGAGCAGGGGAATCAGCAGTGTGATTCGACGGAACATTTCAAAATCCTCATGGTTATCGCCGCAATGAAGTCAAAACTCCTCATCGGCTGTAACATGAGACCCCGTTTGCAGCCCCTCATTCCCGCAGTGCGGTAGGGGCTTGGTATGCAATCGGATACAAGCCGGATACATTTTTTTGGTTCAGGAACCCGCAATGACCCAGTCGCAACGTTTGAAATACTCGATTCTGATCTCCCTGGTAGTACTGGGGATCATGTTCGGCCTTTCCTGGCTGCAAAACGCAGGGATCATCACAGAGCAGCTGTTCCAGTACATCGCCATTGGCGTGGCGGTGCTCGTGGTGGTGATCAATGGCGTAATGCGTCGCAAGGTCAAGCCTTGAGCGACGCCCCCTGGCCGGGTTGTTCGCTGTAAAGGACAGCAGCGGCCTGTGGATGCAGGCTGTAGCTTTTGTCCGGATTGAGGGTGATCACGCCTTCACCGCACAAGCGTTTCAACACTTCACGGACACTGAGAAAGGACAGGGGAATGTCCAGGTCCAGCAAGTGGCTGTGCACGCCACGCACCCCCAGGCTGCGGTCGCTTTCGGCGGCGGTCAGCAAGGCGTCGATGACTTTCAGACGAATCAGGCTGGTGCGCAGGCCAAAACTCTTGAGCAGAAACCTGATCCGTTCGTTGCCGTGGCGTTCGGCTTGTTGATTGAAAACGCCTGAGCCCAGGGGGCTGGTCTTTGGCGCATGGCTACCGTCCGTTGGCAGTTGCGGGTTGTACATGCAAAAACTCCTTTTCAGAGCCTGATCCGGAAAAATGTGATGGGTGCTCTCAATCAATATGACGAACGAGCCAGGCAAATAATGAAGACCCACATGTAGAAAATTTGTCGCGGTTACGTCAGCGGCCCGTGAGCTGGGCGTGGGGACGTCCTAAATTTTTGCTGTTTGCTTCGTTTTAAGGGGAGGCGCATTGCGTGTCATACGTCTTTTCGATCAGGAGCGAGCGTGATTATTTCCAGGCAGTTAACCAGGTTGAGCCTTGCGGGTGTGTTTCTGGGGCTGAGTCTTGCAGCAAATGCGCGCAGCCAGCCAGAGCAGGCGACGGCCGAGATTCGTCGAACCAGTTTCGGCGTGCCGCATATTCGTGCCGACAACGAGCGCGGGCTCGGCTATGGCATTGGCTATGCCTACGCTCAGGACAATCTGTGCTTGCTGGCCAATGAGATCGTCACCGTCAATGGCGAGCGCTCCCGGTATTTCGGCCCGGACCAGTTTACGATCGAAGAGCGCGGGAACCTGGCCAGCGATGTGTTCTTCAACTGGCTGAACACCCCCCAGGCCGTCGCCGCTTTCTGGCAGGCGCAAACACCGGAAGTCCGCGAGCTCATCGATGGTTACGTGGCGGGTTACAACCGTTCGCTGACAGAGCGTCGAGCGCAGGGTTTGCCGCAGCAATGCCAGAGTGAATGGGTGCGCGCGATTACCGCGCAGGACTTGGTCAAGTTGACCCGACGTCTGTTGGTCGAAGGCGGCGTGGGGCAGTTTGCCGAAGCATTGGCCGGCGCTACCCCGCCGAAAGCCGTTACCCATGTGGCGGGCGAACCGGTGTCGTTCCAGCTGGCGGCTTCGCGCATGCAACGCTTTGCTCTGGATCGTGGCAGTAACGCCGTGGCGGTCGGCAGTGAACGTTCGTTCAACGGTCGCGGGATGCTGCTGGCCAATCCGCACTTTCCGTGGGTCGGTGGGATGCGTTTCTATCAGATGCACCTGACCATTCCCGGCAAACTGGACGTCATGGGCGCCGCGTTGCCCGGCCTGCCCATGATTAATATTGGTTTCAACCAGCACCTGGCGTGGACCCACACGGTGGATTCGTCCAAGCACTTCACGCTGTATCGCCTGCAACTCGATCCCAAGGATCCGACCCGTTACCTGCTGGATGGCAAGTCCTTGCCAATGAAAAAGCAGACGCTGGCGGTGAACGTGAAGCAAGCCGATGGCCAGACTCGGCAGATTTCCCATGTGGTCTACAGCTCGGAGTTCGGCCCGATTGTGCAATGGCCCGGCAAGCTGGACTGGAACAACCAGTTCGCCTACAGCCTGCGCGATGCCAACCTGGAGAACGACCGGGTCTTGCAGCAGTGGTATGCGATGAACCGTGCCGCCAGCCTCAAGGATTTGCAGGCATCGGTGCACAAGATTCAGGGGATTCCATGGGTCAATACCCTGGCGGTGGACGATCAGGGGCAGACGCTTTACATGAACCTGTCGGTGGTGCCGAACGTCAATGCCGACAAGCTGGCCAAGTGCAGCGATCCTCGGGCCGGATTACAGATGATCCTGCTCGACGGTTCCAACAGCGCCTGTGCCTGGGACATCGACCCGAACGCTGCGCAAAAAGGTATTTATGCGGCAGACAAGTTGCCGCAACTGCTGCGCAAAGACTTTGTGCAGCATTCCAATGATTCGGCCTGGATGGCCAACCCGGCACAACCGCTCACCGGTTTCTCGCCGTTGATCAGTCAGGACAATCAGCCGTTGGGGCTGCGTTCGCGTTTCGCACTGGAGCGTCTGGGCACCTTGAGCAAGGCCGGCCCTGTCGCTGCGGCAGATCTGCAACACATGGTGATGGACGATCAGGTGTATCAGGCGGCCCAAGTGATGCCGGATCTGCTGCAATTCTGTGCCGCGGACCTCGGCGTCGATGCGCCGATGCTTACGCCGTTGTGTGCCAGCCTCAAGGCCTGGGATCGCCGGGTGAATCTGGACAGTGGACTGGGCTTTGTGCATTTTCAGAATGTCATGGTGCCGTTACAGCAAATCCCTGGCATCTGGCGTGTGGCGTTCGACCCGCAGGATCCGCAAAACACACCACGTGGTCTGGCAATTGAACAGCCAGACGTCGCCAAAGCGATTCGGGCGGCGATGCTGGCCTCGGTCGAGAAGGTAAAAACCCTTGGCCTGAAAGCCGATAGCCGCTGGGGCGATATCCAGGTGGTCAGCAGCGGCGGGCAGCAAACGCCGATCCACGGCGGGCCGGGCACGCTGGGTGTGTATAACGCGATCCAGAGCGTGCCGAGAACCGACGGCAAGCGCGAAGTCGTCAGTGGCACCAGCTATTTGCAGGTGGTGACTTTCGATGACAAGGGGCCGCAAGCTCGGGGTTTGTTGGCATTCTCGTTGTCCAGTGACCCGGCGTCGAAGTACTCCCGGGACCAGACACTGGTCTTTTCGAAGAAACAGTTGAGTGTGTTGCCGTTCACCGAGCAGCAGATCACGTCCGATCCGCAGTACCAGGCTCAGACGATCCGCGAGCAGGATGAAAAAGCAGGGAAGATCGCCGCGCAGTAATCGCGACAGCGTTTGAATCAAAAGTGAAGGCCGCACCCCGCAAGGGTGGCGGCCTTCAGCTTTTTGGGGTTTGTTGCGGGATCGAATTGAGGACCGGATTGCCGTCCTTGTTGCGGGTCAGATAGACCGGCAGCACCTTGGGCAACGAAGCCACCAGGCTGTTGAGCTCTTTGATGTTGTAGATACCACCGAGGCGAATCGAGCCGGTACTGTGGTCGGCGATCATGACTGGCTTGTTCAAATAGCGATTGATCAAGGGCAGGGCATCGGTCAGCGTCAGATCATCGAGCACCAGTTTGCCGCTGCGCCAGGCCAGCGAATGGTCGTTGGCAGAGGTCTGGCTGATTTGCGGCGTGAAGTCGCCGTGTCGGTAACGTGCCTGCATGGCAGGTTCGAGACGTGAACCCTCGCCGGGCAGGGCACCGTTGCTGGTCACCAGCACAGAACCTTCGATCAGGTTCACGCGTACCTGGTCTTCATACATCCAGACATTGAATTGGGTTCCAGTGACGCGAATCCTGCCATCGGCAGCCCTGACAATGAACGGATGCTGCAGGTCATGACTGACGCTGAAGAAGGCTTCGCCTTTTTTCAGCGTGACACGACGTTGGTCCTTGTAATTGCTGAACGTCAGTTCACTGCCCAGGTTCAGCTCCACCTGGCTGCCGTCACTCAGCGTGACCTGACGAACATTGTCGGTCGCTTCGAAATGCTGATAGGCATTGGGCAGCCAACCCAGGTTCCATCCGGTATAGGCCGCCAGCGGCAACGCCAAGGCGCAGACGGTGGCGGCAATGCCGAAAGTGCGCCAAGGCATTGTCGGTTTGCCGCGAACAGCCGGCGCGGGAGATTCGGGACGAGGCAAGTCGCCCGCAACATCCCAGATCTCCAGCATGGCTTCGTACTCGAAGGCATGCAGAGGATGAGCATTGCGCCATTGCTCGAACGCCTGGCGTTCTTCGGCCGTGCAGTCAACGGCGTGCAGACGCATGCACCAGTGCGCAGCGGCATCGGTGATGGCGTCGTATTGAGCTTGCGAGAGAGAGTGGTCGGTCATTGACTCATCCTGATTTCCTGCATTCTAACCTTGAGGGGAAGTCTGCGAGAACAACCGTCATGGCAATTGCCCATCAAAGTGCGACTTATTTTTCACCCGCGCGCCCTGCAAACAGAGCGTCGCCGGGAAGTATCCATAGTTGGAGTGAAAAAATGGTCAAGGTCAGCAGGAATGATCCCTGTCCAGGACGAGAAAAGCAGGTGCAGATCGGGGTGACCTGCGCCTGATTTTAGGTGCTTCAAGTCAAACCGTTTATGGGGTTGGCACCGGATCCAGCTGTCGACCCATTTCACATATCAAGCGAGCGACCGAGTCGGCATTGCGCAAAATGGTGTCGATGCGCTGGCTCGCATTCCGTGGATCGAGGAAGGCGTTGCGAGCTTCTTCCATCGTCGTGCAGCCCGTCGTTTTGAGGATGTCCTTAGCCACATGCTCCAACCCCTCAATCGAGTCCAGGCTGATCCA
Source organism: Pseudomonas sp. BF-R-26 (assembly GCF_019947395.1). Lineage (NCBI taxonomy): Bacteria > Pseudomonadati > Pseudomonadota > Gammaproteobacteria > Pseudomonadales > Pseudomonadaceae > Pseudomonas > Pseudomonas sp. BF-R-26. The sequence goes on from NZ_JAGYGK010000004.1 coordinate 135,542, forward strand.
TGACTGCAATGGTTCGTTCCAGCGCGTAAACAGTTCTTCTCTCGGGGTGGCCAGGGACAATGCTCGTCGCTGGAAATCCTGCTGCGTCTGTTTGGTTACCACACCGAAACCGGTGACGGTGGCGATGAGGTCGGTGAACGGACGCCTTGCCTCAACCGTCGCAATATCCACGGTTTTTGAAAAAAGATGGGAAAACTCATGAATCAGGGTCGCGGCCCGGGAGTGGTCGTCAACGTCGAAAGGCTCAGTCAAACAGTACTTGTACCAATCGAGTTTCGGGTCAAAAAACCTCTCAGTGAAATGCACACGCCTCTGCGCATCGTCATTCACAACAAAAGCGATCGTACTGTCGAGCCAGTCTTTGTTTGAACCGACCACAAAATGCTCGGTATTCATCAAGTCCTCGTTTGGGTCTACCAGTGCCTTGCAAATTGGAGCGATGACTTTTTTGATCTTGTCGAGAACACTGGCGTCGATACTGCCAGTATCAAAAAAGGCTTTAAGAAAGGTATCCAGCCGCGTTCCCGGGTTCAGGTGTCTGAGTTGCACCAGGTTATGCAGACTGTTAAACGCGTAGTAGCGAGCCAGATCGATGGCTTGCACGAGCATGCGTGCTTTTTCCGGGTGTTTTGTCCGAATGTCTTCCATTCCCCGCGCTTCGATATTCAGTACGCTGTTGACTACGCGACTGGAAACATATTGGTTGTGCATTTTCGACAGGGCTTTGCCGTAGTGAATCGTATGCGAGTCCGGATCGATCACCAGTTGTTTGCCCGGCGTTGTCAGCAACGCGGGGCCCTGTTGTTGGTCGTTGATCATTCGCCAGATCGCCCCGGTTTTCACTACGCGGTATACCTTTCCGCCGACCGGGGCGTAGGTTCGTTTGCTGGTTGCCTCCAGATAAGTGCCATCAGTCGTGCGTCTGGTCAGATCCTTCAACGCCACAGTAGTGGTCTCGAAAGGCTGCAATGCCGTGCGCGTCGGTGCTGTCGGTTTTACTTGCGACCATTGCGGGACAACCAACGGCTGGGCAACAGGTGGGGAGGTGGCCGTTGCTGGCGCCGACTCGATAGAAGACTCCAGCGACAACCGTCCCAGCGACACCATTTGCGCGGCACCGGCAATAAACGTCTGCAATGCCTGTTTCCAGTGATGATCCTGCAGCGCTTCGGCGGAGTCTTTGAAGTCTTTGTAGCTTTGCCACAGAAACTGAACATAGGAGAGTTTGCCCGGCAACAGGCTCGAAATCAGTCTGATGCCAGAGCTGAACAGGTTTTTGGCGGCTTCCCATTCTGCCTGGCCGGTGATTTCGGAGTGGCTGCCGAGCATCTTCGAAAGAAGGCTGACGTTATCGTTGAACAACTGTGCAAGCAGGTTGCCGCTGATGGGGGTGGAGGCGAGGGTGATTTCGCTCTGTTGCCCTACGGTGGATTTGAACAAGTTGCCGAACAAAGACTGTTCAGCCTCGGGAAGCCTGCGAAGGATCAGTTCCTGGAGTGGCCCTGGCGTATTGATCGCTGAGATAACGCTGGCCTCGTTCACGAACTCGGTGAATATGGAACCTGCGTGATAAGGCGCATAGAGGATTTGCGGCCCGTCATGTCCGGCACCGGGGCCGATCAGGTACAGGCCCAGGGTTTTCACCGCTGCGACACCTGCGGTCTTGATCATTTCCAGTGGCCTGACGATGGCGTGGGCACCTGTTACAACCGCGCGGGCGATCGCGTCCGGCATATCGAGAACCTGCCAGATCAAATCAAAGGCCCTGCCGGAAAGACGTTGCTGCAGTTTCAGCGCATGAGCGTGTTGCAGCAGCTGCCACGGTAGTTGCTGAATAAAACGCTGCATTCGACTGTCGGCATCGGTGCCGGCCTTGGTCAATGCATCGGTCACTCGCTTTGCATAATCGCTCTGGATATTCAGCGACCGCACAAGCTGGCGCACGGTGTCCTCATTCAGGCCTGCGGGAAGGGCCTGAGAGGCGTTCGAGGCGATCTTGAATCCGGTGACTTGAGCCGCGTTGACAGGGTTCAGGGCAAATTCGGTCAAGCTACGCGACGGCCCGGCCAGGGCCAGGTTGGGCGTGATTTTGATCTGGTCGGGGTCAAGTTGCGTTCCAGGGAATCGGCTGCCAATCAATGATACTAATCGGTCATGCACATAGGCCGTCAGGGTCTGGATCCCGTGCAAGTAGTCCTTGTCGTCGGTGACGCTGTTGCGGTATTGCTCCAGCAATTCGATGTGCAGCTGCTGTTCTTCGACTGGGGCCATTCCAAGCCATGCAGGTAGAGACTGCTGTCGGGTGATGGCTTGCGAGAGCAACGTGGCTCTTTGCAAGTTGGTGTCGATGACCCGTTGGGTCATTTTTTTCAACGCTTTGATCTGCTGCGCATCGTCCAGCTTCTGGCTGCGCAGGTGTTCACAACAGGCCAGGAAGTGCTCGATGGAGGATTGCGCAAGGCGCTGCAACACATGGCCTTCAATCAGTCGCAACGAGTTGAGCTTATAGTTCTGGTGGAATCTGCGTTGGGCAGGGGTAAGGTTTTCCAGCAACTCCAGGCGTTTGTTGTCGTCGAGCAGGCGCCGGTTCAGTTCCGTCGTTGCGCTGCTGACTGTCGCGAAAACTTCGAGCCCGGCCGCAGGCGTCCACAGAATCGCCCGGCCCGAATGCTGAACATCGAGCCCGCCACGTTCGGTCAACAACACGCAATTGGCCAGAGGCAGCACATTCCTTTGTCCGGAATGCTCAAGAATCAACGAATAGGCGTCAGGCCTGAAACCTTTGAGGGCGAGGCGCGTTCCTCGATCCGGTTTGTCCGGATCGAACACTGTATTGACAATGGCCCGATCGGCTTCCCGTAGTGTTGTATTGAGCACCCGCAGGCTGGCTTCCCCGCGCAAACCTACCGAAAATGCATGGGCTATCCGGGGTTTAAGTTTCTCCAGATAAACGCTTTGTAGCGCCAGGGATTCGATCGGCTGGGAGGCAAATTCCGCGCTGAGCAGCGACTTGACATCGCTGAAGGTTTTTACGAAAGCCGCTGCCTTGTCTGCCAGCACCAAGGATGGCAATTGTTTGCCGGACAACACCGGCCGGGTACTCCAGCGTCCCTGAACATTAAGCGTCAGCAATTGATCGCTGATCATTGAGCGTATATCCAGTGCCTTGTCGAACAAGGCATGGACGTTCACGGTGCCGTCGCTGTGGCGGTAAACCTGCAGAACGTATTCCATGTTTTGCAGTTGCTTGGTAATGATCGCCTCAAACAGCTTTTTGAATATCGACCCTGAAATCACCTCGCCGGAAACCTGTGGGTGATTGAAGCCGATGAACCGGTTACGTTCGTCCAGACTCAGGAGACCGTAGAGCTCATCTTCGTGGCCGACCGCGCTGAATTTGCTCAGCAAGGTGTCTTTGAGGTCTTGATGGTCTTTCAGAACCTGTAACCCCTGAGCGGGTGTGTAAAGAAAGGCATTGGACGAGGAATGACTGATCATCAGTGAACCCGCCAGCTCTACGTAGTTGGCCTCGTATTCCCAAAGACGCACGGTTTCAAGGCTGAGTGTCGAAGGCGTGCCGGCGCTCAGCTGAATCAGCTGGTGCAGGGCCTGGCTCTGTTCAGGGTCGATGATGTCGGCTTCGCGCTTGATCAGAAACTCGGCACGCGCCTTTTCCCGGATGGCTCGGCTGAAAAAGTCGCGACGGGAAGCACCGTCGGCAGCTGCAGAGTCCCAGTAGTGCTGCAGTTTTCCGGACAGCAGGCTTATCAGTTTGCTGGAGGCGGTCTTTACAGCGGTTTCCCAGTGGCCCTGGTCGATGCTCGTCGACTTTTTTTCCGGATGGGAAAATTCGTGAGACTGCCCGCTCGGCCAACGCTGATGGCGGTAGTACGACAGCACGGCGTCACTCAAGGACATGGAGTTGATCCAGCGGCTCGAGGCACTTTGCTGGTTGCCGTCATTGGCCGGTGTAACGGAATAAAAGTTGAGTCGGGTCTGGCTTTGATCAAGGCCCGGGAATGGTGATTGCAGCAACTCATCAAGCAGCGTAGTGAGCAGCGAGGTGAGCGTTGGCAACTTGACCAACTCGTCCAGCATGGCCTGCTCGTTCACTCGCTGGTACTCGGTGATGACGGTGCGCTGGTCTTCGAATATTTCACCTTCGATGGCCTGAAAACTCACTTGAATAGAGGTCGCGGCTGCCAGCGTTTTGCGCGCAGACAACGACATGAAGGCCAGCAGGTCGTCGTCCTCGGTCACGCTGTTCAGCTGACTATTAAGCTGTTCGGTCAAGGCTGCGCGGCTGTCGAACTTCTTTATGCCAGCGTACGGGGTGTAGAGAATCTCGCCCTTGTCATTCGGGGTGAGGCTCAACACGAAGCTGCCCGCCAAAGGGATGGGGTCCAGAGCGTCCGACTTCAGCAAAATTTTTTCGGCGAACATGGATGGTGTCTGTTGAAGGCGTAACGTTTGGCTGGCCAGTTCCAGATGACTGAGCCATTCGAAATCCTTGCGCGTCAGCCCATGGATTTTACCCAGATCATTCCAGTGGCCGGGTGCGTGCAGGGCCTCGGGGAAAAACAGCGGAGTGGGAGGTGTGGGCATCGTCGAGTCTCGTTCAGGGCGCGGTTGAATGCGCCAGCGGGTTGAGGCTCAAGACTAAAAGTCGCGGGTGAGTCGAAGGTGGTAGATAGTTACCGCATGGCCACCCGATGTTTGTGCAAACATGCGCCAAAGCGGCTTTTCGGCTCAATTGGTTCTGATCAGATGCACCGGTTCAAGCGAAGGGTTGACAGGCTACTCGTCGCCCGTTGTTAATCGGTTCGTTTTCATACGCTGTTGCCCCCTCCAATAATTACTCTGGAGCTTCAGATGTCTGCGCCACACGATCATGTGTCTACTGCGGTTTCGCAAAACCTGTCCTTCGAAGCGCTGACGGCGTTGCTCGAGCAAATCTTCCTGCGCCACGGCACCTCAGCCGATGTCGCCAAAACCCTGGCTCTCAACTGCGCCGGCGCCGAGCGCGACGGTGCTCACAGCCACGGTGTATTCCGCATTCCCGGTTATGTGTCGACGTTGCAAAGCGGCTGGGTCAATGGTCAGGCGGTGCCGGTGGTCGAGGACGTGGCCTCGGGTTTCGTCCGGGTCGACGCCGATAATGGTTTTGCCCAACCGGCCCTCGCGGCGGCGCGGTCATTGTTGGTGGAGAAAGCCCGTAGCGCCGGCATTGCGGTGCTGGCCATCCGCAATTCCCATCATTTCGCCGCCTTGTGGCCAGACGTCGAGCCGTTTGCCGATGAAGGGCTGGTGGCACTGAGCGTGGTCAACAGCATGACCTGCGTGGTGCCGCACGGTGCCGATCGGCCGCTGTTCGGGACCAACCCGATTGCCTTCGCCGCCCCTCGGGCCAACGGTGATCCGATCGTTTTCGACCTGGCGACCAGCGCCATTGCCCATGGCGATGTACAGATCGCTGCGCGTAAAGGCGAGCGTTTGCCGGCGGGCATGGGCGTGGACAGCCTCGGCCAGCCGACCCAGGACCCGAAAGCGATCCTTGAGGGCGGCGCCTTGCTGCCGTTTGGCGGACACAAGGGGTCAGCGCTGTCGATGATGGTGGAGTTGTTGGCGGCGGCGTTGACCGGGGGCAATTTTTCTTTCGAGTTCGACTGGTCGAACCATCCAGGGGCGAAAACACCCTGGACGGGTCAACTGCTGATCGTGATCGATCCAAGCAAGTCGGCGGGGCAGAACTTTGCCGAGCGCAGTCAAGAACTGGTCCGGCAGATGCACGGTGTGGGGCTCAAGCGGTTACCGGGTGATCGACGTCACCGGCAGCGCGCCAAAGCCAAGGTCGAAGGCATTGCGCTCGATGCTCAGACGCTGGCAAATCTGCGAGAATTGGCCGGGCTCTGAACTCAAACGCAATCCCTAATGTGGGAGCGGGCTTTTGTGGCGAGGGGGCTTGCCCCCGTTCGGCTGCGAAGCAGTCGTGAAACCTGCACACCCGCTCTAGCTGATTCACCGCGGAAACAGTTTTGGGGCCGCTTCGCAACCCAACGAGGGCAAGCCCCCTCGCCACAAAAGCCCCTCACCACAATGGCTTAACGCCGTCCCAACAACAGCCCCACCACCAAACCGAATCCGGCGGAGATGGCCACGGTTTGCCAGGGATGGCCGCCGATGTAGATTTCGCTGGCCTCGACTGCGGGTTTGGCCCGGTCACGCACGCTGGAGACTGAAGTCCGGGCCTGCTGGAGCTTCTGGGCGATTTGCCCACGAAGGGTGTCCGCTTCCTCACCGACCAGTGAAGCACTGCTCTTGAGCAGTTTTTCCGACTCTTCGATCAGGGCCTGAAGTTCGCTGAAGACCTGATCCTTGATTTGATCCTCGGTGACTTGATCGATGATTTTGCGGGCCATTGGAGTACTCCTTGCAGGTAAATGGGCAGTGAACAATGGAGTCTGGCGCCATGGCAAAAGTTGCAGCAATTTTGCGTGGCGACTCCTCCCTGAAGAAAAATCCAGGGCAGGACATTTCCTCCTACAGTGTAAGATGTCGCCTATTTTACGCAGCAGGTATCTTCCATGAGCTTCAATCTGGCCGACAAACCCCTTGCCGAGCGCGCGGCGCTTGAAGATGAAAAATCCCGTCTGTTCGAACTCTGGCAAAACAACCTGGGTAAATCCAAGGGCGAAGCCGCACGGTTGTTCGGTGAGCGCGCCAAGCGCAAAGGCAAATGGGCCGAGTGGGTCCGCGCCGAACTTGACGGCATGTCGCCCCCGGAATTCGCGAACATGGTGCGCAGTGAAGTCAATCGCCTGATGGCGGCTAAATAAGCTTCCAGCACTGACAGTTTCGAAATTGCCGAAGATCAAAAGATCGCAGGCTTCGCCAGCTCATACGGGTGAGAAAAGGTCGCGATAATCGCCTCGCGCACTTTCAGCACCACCGGATCGAGCTGCGTGCTGGTACGCCAGCCCAGTTCGATCGGATAGCGTGGCAGCGCCAGAGGGCAGGGCAGCAGCGCCAGTCCGCTGAGCGCGGCGATACTTCGAGCCGCATGGGCTGGAATAGTCGCCACTGCCTGACTGCCCTTGAGCAAGTGCGGCAACGCGGCAAAGTGCGTGGTCGACGCGCATACCCGCCGACTCAGGCCCAACGCCGCCAGGCCTTCATCGGTAATCCCGATAAAACCGCCCGATGAAACCAGAATATGCTCACGGGCGACGAACGCTTCAAGGCTGAGAGTTTCCTGTCCCTCGGCCAGACTGAGGGGGTCCACCAGGCACAGGTAATCGCCTTCACCCAGCACCTGACGACTGAGCAAACGCTCGGCGAATCCGCCGGCCGTGATCGCCAGATCGATGCTGCGTTCCATCAAGGCCCGGGCGACAATCTGGCTATGGGTCTGGCGAAAGATCAGCCGCAGTTTCGGCGCGCGATCAGCGATCTCGTCAATCAATCGTCGCCCGTAGGCGATTTCGAAATCATCCGACAAACCCACCGTCACCGAGCGTCCGTCGTAATGATTCGCCGCCGGATCGACCATCGCCAGGCTCTGGCGGCATTTGTTCAGCGCATCGCTGACCACCGGTTTCAACTGATTGGCCTTGAGCGTCGGCGCAAGACCTCGACCCGTGCGCACGAACAACTGATCGCCATACACCTCGCGCAATCGGCGCAATGCCGCGCTGACCGCCGACTGCGTCACGCCCAGACGCAGCGCGGCACGGCTAGCGCTGGATTCCTCATGCAGGGCTTCGAAGACTTTGAGCAAGTTGAGATCGACGGTCGCGATATTCATTTGGTTCATATCATTCAGCAGTGAGTCGGGCTTTATTCATGATCCTGTGGCGCCGGAGAATGAGCAACACCTCATTACTGACGGAGTCACCGCGATGCCCAAGTCCATCGTTGCTGCCCTGCAAATCGGCGCCTTGCCCGGCGGCAAGGCCGATACCCTCGATCAAATCCTCTCCTGGGAAGCCGCCATTATCGAATCCGGCGCCGCACTGGTGGTCATGCCTGAAGCGTTGCTCGGCGGCTACCCAAAAGGCGAGGGCTTCGGCACGCAACTCGGCTATCGACTGCCGGAAGGTCGTGAAGCGTTTGCGCGATATTTCGACAACGCCATCGACGTGCCCGGTGCGGAGACTGAAGCTTTGGCCGGGTTGTCCTCACGCACGGGCGCCAATCTGGTGATCGGCGTGATCGAGCGCGCGGGCAGCACCTTGTATTGCACCGCGTTGTATTTCGATCCGCAGGCCGGGCTGGTCGCCAAGCACCGCAAACTGATGCCCACCGGTACCGAACGACTGATCTGGGGCAAGGGCGATGGCTCGACCTTGCCGGTGATCGACAGCCAGGTCGGGCGAATCGGCGCAGTGGTGTGCTGGGAAAACATGATGCCGCTGCTGCGCACCGCGATGTACGCCAAAGGCGTGGAGGTCTGGTGCGCGCCGACCGTGGACGAGCGGGAAATGTGGCAGGTCAGCATGCGCCACATCGCCCATGAAGGACGCTGCTTTGTGGTCAGCGCCTGTCAGGTCCAGGCTTCACCGCAAGCCTTGGGCGTGGAAATCGCCAACTGGCCGGCGGAGCGCCCGTTGATTGCCGGCGGCAGCGTGATTGTCGGGCCCATGGGCGACATTCTCGCCGGGCCGTTGCGTGACGAGGCGGGTTTGCTCACCGCCGAAATCGACACCGACGACCTGATCCGCGCCCGATATGACTACGACGTGGTCGGGCACTACGCGCGCCCGGACGTGTTTGAGTTGACGGTGGATGAACGGGCCAAACCGGGCGTCCGGTTCAACGCATAACTAATGTGGGAGCGGGCTTGCTCGCGAAGGCGGCGGTACAGTCAACATTGATGTCGCCTGACACACCGCTTTCGCGAGCAAGTCGAATCGTCGTACCGCCGCTCCCACATTGGATCTTCAGCGCAGTTGAAGCCACTCTTCGCGGGTGATCTCCCAGAGCTCCTTCGGGAATCGCCCGCTGACAAAGTCGCCCTCTTCGGTGTGTATCAAACGCATGCCGGTACGTTCCGAGAGTTTGCGCGAGCCGATATTCGGCGCCGCTTTCGGCACGCGCAGCAACGGCCGGCCGAGTGTTTCGAACCAGTACTCGGTCACCGCTGCACTGGCTTCACCCATCAACCCCTGGCCTTGCCATTGCGGGGCCAGCCAGAAGCCGCGGTTGTTGTCCTGTTCATTCATCAGGCTGACATTGCCGATCAGTTGATCGGGGGCCGACTTCAAGCGGATCGACCAGTGCCATTCCTCGCCACGGGCCATCGCCGGCAGGGCAATATCACGCAGATAAGTCAACGCGCCGTTGGCGGGATAAGGCCACGGCACCAGGACGTTCAGATAACGCACCACGTCCCAGTGAGGGAACTGTTGCTGGATGGCCTCGGCATCAGCCAGTTCCAGCGGGCGCAAAATCAGTCGTTCGGTGTAGAGCGTTGGAGCGGCGTGCATCGTGGCTGACCTCCTTGTAGGGACGGGTGCTGCGCATCATGCGCAGCGTCGATTGTCGTCTAGTCTCTAGGCGTTCACACCCCTGTCAACGGATGGACTGTCCATGAGTTTGTTACTCGGCCCGATTCTGCAGTTTCGTGGCATCAACAGTAATGTCTATAACGTGTCGGCTCTAGTGGTTTTACCCTTGGGCGCGATATCACCCAGCGTAAAAGTACCCGGCGGTATCACTGCCGGCAAACCGCTGGCCACCGCTGATATCCCGTTGCTCAATCCTCAGTACCGCGTCTGGCGCATCGATTTAAAAGCGCTGCAAGACCAGGCTGTCGCCACTACTTACACGATCAAGATAGAGGGCGCGGAGGCCAACTTTGTCGTTCCGGCCGAGGGTCAGTCGCCGCGCATGGCCTATGTGTCGTGCAACGGTTTCTCGGACCCCAAGGACATGGAGAAGGTGGACCGGAACAACGAGCGCTGGGAACACATGTGGGGGGCTCATCAAAGCAAGCCCTATCACCTGTTGTTGATGGGGGGCGATCAGGTTTACAGCGACGATATGCGCAGCAATGTGTCGTCGATGAAAACATGGTTTGCCAAGCCTTTCGCCGACCGTCGAAAGGCGGTCTACAGCAAGGTGATCGAAGCCGATCTGGACAAGTTCTTCGCCAGACTCTACCTGGAGCGCTGGAAACAACCTGAGGTCGCGAAGCTGCTCAGCGCCGTTCCGACGGTAATGATGTGGGATGACCATGACATCATCGATGGCTGGGGTTCCTACGATGAGATACTGCATTCAAGCCCGGTGTTCCAGGGGCTGTTTGCCACGGCCAAACGCTATTTCAGGATTTTCCAGCAGCAACTGATCCAGACTCATCCGCACCTCAAACCGTCCGCCGATACACATCCCTGTGCGATTCCTGACACCGCTGATGGCTTTCACCTGGGGTTTACCGGCCTGGGTGAATTGGCATTGCTGGTTCCCGACTTGCGCAGCGAGCGTGCACCGGATTTGACGACTCCGCCGGCTCGGTCGACCCGGATCATTTCGCCCGTCAGTTGGGATGCGATTTATGCCTGGCTGAGCAAGGTCAAGGGGCATAAGCACTTGCTGCTGATGTCGAGTATTCCCGTGGGTTACCTTGATTTGCAGGCGGCCGAAAAGGCACTGGACCTGATCTCGGGGCAACAGGAGCTCGAGGACGATTTGCGCGACCATTGGCGAAGCCTGCCTCACCGAGACGAACGCAAACGGTTGATCATGCGGTTGCTGGATTTCGCCCATGCCGAGTCATGCAAGGTTACGCTGGTGTCCGGTGATGTTCATGTGGCGGGGGCCTGCGTGATCGAATCGACGTTGTCCCGGCATCGCAACGATGGTTCAGGATTGATTTACCAATTGATTTCGACCGGGGTCGTGCATCCTGCACCGCCAGTGCTGGCAGTGCAATTTCTGGAGTCCATTGGCAAGGAACAGGAACAGATCGACTACGGCATCACCGGAACCATGTTACCCATCGGTGCCCGAGGACGTTACCTGATCGCCGCAAGAAACTGGCTGGCGATAGAGCCGGATGAAGACAGCACCGGCAAAAGTCGGCTGTGGGCCAACTGGCACGTAGAAGGCCTCAAACATTGTGTGACCCAGGTGATCGATCCGGTTAAACCGCGGGCCGAGCCGTGAGTATTACCACGTGTCGGTAGTCGGTCCCGGCAGGCTGAGTTTGCCGCGATCAAGGAAACGCATCGTGCCGAACACGCCACCGGCCAATTTGCCCCGAAGCACATAAGGCATATTGTTCAGTGTCTGCGTCTGTCCCAGCCCGAGGGTCTGACGCAGCACCGAGAAGGCCGAAACGCTCACCGGCACCACAATCACCGCTTCAGAAAAACGCGGGATCGAGCCCGATTGATCGCTGACACCGGAGGCGAGTGATTGACCGTTCACCTCCAGATCCAGGGCCACGCCGTTGTAGTCGATCGCCGTTTCATTGGGGTTCTGCACGCGCAGTTTTACCGCAAAACGCACTTCCAGTTCCTGGCTTGGCAGCGGCTCGATACCGACCACGTTGATGTTCAGCGGATCGCGATGAGGGAACAGGGAGCAGGCGCTCAGGGAGAGCAACAGGAGGGACAGAGACAGGGCGAACAATCTGCGCATGGACAGGTTCTCGTAAAGAAAAAGGCCGAGCCGCTCGTGGCTCGGCTCTTGAGCATTACGCACGGTTCAACTGTGCGACAGCTGCAGGTGAAACGGGTTCACCCTTGGCCGCAACATCCGGGTTCTGCATCACCTGAAGCACCGAGGCTTCCGGATCGAACTCGTCTTCTTCCAGCTCGATGAATTCTTCGGGCAGGAAGATATTCAGCACGATAGCGCACAACGCACCGACAGTGATCGGTGATTCGAAGATGTTGTGCAGCGCCTTCGGCAACTCGCGCAATACTTCAGGCACTGCCGCGACGCCCAGGCCCATGCCTAGGGAAATCGCCACGATCAGCATGTTGCGCCGATGCAGGCCTGCCTCGGCGAGAATCTTGATCCCGGCCACTGCCACGGTGCCGAACATCACCAGTTCAGCGCCGCCGAGCACCGGTTTTGGCATCAATTGCAGCACCGCGCCAATCATCGGGAACAACCCCAATACCACCAATAGGCCGGCGATGAAAAACGCCACATAACGGCTGGCCACACCGGTGAGCTGAATCACGCCGTTGTTTTGAGCGAAGGTCACCATTGGCATGCTGTTGAACACCGCAGCCATCGCCGAATTGAGACCGTCGGCCAGCAACCCGGATTTGATCCGGCGGATATAGATCGGGCCTTTGACTGGCTGCCGGGAAATCATCGAATTGGCGGTCAGGTCACCGGCGGCTTCCAGCGGCGACACCAGGAAAATCACCGCCACCGGCACAAACGCCACCCAGTCGAATGAGAAACCGTACTTGAACGGTACGGGCACACTCATCAGCGGCACGGCGGGCAGGCTGGTGAAGTCGACCTGGCCCATGAACCACGCGACCGCATAACCGAGGGCCAGGCCGATGACGATCGCGCCCAGGCGCAGGAACGGCACATCCACCCGGTTCAACACCACGATGGTTCCCAGCACCAGTGCCGCCAGCGCCAGATGGCTGGCCGCGCCGAGATCCGCCGCACCGAAACCGCCGGCAATGTCGGTCATGGCGACCTTGATCAGCGACAGGCCCATGAGGGTAATGATGGTGCCGGTCACCACCGGGGTGATCAGCATCCGCAGCTTGCCGATGAACTGGCTCAGTACCACTTCGATGAACGCGGCGAAAAAGCACACGCCGAAAATCGTCGAAAGGATTTCATCGGTGCCGCCGCCCCGCGCCTTGACCATGAAACCGGCGCTGAGAATGACGCTGATAAACGAGAAGCTGGTGCCTTGCAGGCACAACAGGCCGGAACCGACCGGGCCGAACCGCCGCGCCTGGACAAACGTGCCCAGCCCCGAAACGAACAGCGCCATGCTGATCAGATAAGGCACTTCACTTTGCAGGCCAAGGGCGCTGCCCATGATCAGCGTCGGCGTGATAATGCCAACGAAACTCGCCAGTACATGTTGCAGGGCGGCGAAGACCGTGGCGGTCAGGTGAGGGCGATCGTCGAGGCCGTAAATCAGATCGTTGTTGCGTGGGGCAAGGGCTTTTTCAGAGGCGGTCATGGTGGTTTGCGTGCCGAAAGGCGGGGCCGGGTCAGAAAATGGAGGCGCAGGATGCCAGCCGCGGGCAGTGAGGGCAACGCTAAACGGTACAGAGGGGCATACACAAAACCTGTGGCGAGGGGGCTTGCCCCCGTTGGGTTGCGAAGCGGCCCCCGACATTCCTTCAGACACACCTGACGCGCTGATCTTGCGACGGCTGCGCCGCCGAACGGGGGCAAGCCCCCTCGCCACAGAGCCCGCACACATTTGATCTATGTCCGGCCATTGGAGCGAGGTCTTATCGCTCCTGCCAGTTTCTGACAACAGCCTCTGCTAAGCTCCGACGACTTTTTCAGGAAAGAGCCTGCCGACCGTGTCGCGAACCAGCCGTTTACTGACTTTGTTACAAGTGCTACGGGGCAAAAGTCGTCCGGTGACTGCCGCGACATTGGCCAGCGAACTGGAGATTTCCGAACGCACGCTGTACCGCGACATCGCGGAACTCACCGCCCTCGGCGCGCCGATCTTTGGCGAGGCGGGGATCGGCTATGTGTTGCGCAGCGGTCTGTTCCTGCCGCCCTTGATGCTCAATGCCGATGAGACCGAAGCTATTGTGCTCGGGTTGCGCTACGTCGATCAGCGTGGCGATGAGGTCTTGGGCAAAGCCGCGGCCGATGCCTTGGCAAAAATCGCCGCGGTACTCGACCCCGCCGCCCAGGAGGCCTTGCGCAATCCCACAGTACTGCCGGGCCCTCCGGGTTATGGCTATCCGCAAAATGCCGTGCCCTTGAATGTATTTCGCCAAGCCATCCGCGATCAGTCCAAGCTGCACATCGATTACGCGGACGCCAATCAGGTGCCGAGTCAGCGGCTGATCTGGCCACTGGCCCTGGGTTTTCTCAACGAGGTGCGGATCATCGTCGCCTGGTGTGAATTGCGCAGTGCCTATCGCACCTTTCGCACCGACCGGATCTCGGCTGCCAGTGAGCAGGGCGAACGTTATCCGGGTCGACGCAGCGACCTGTTGCGCACCTGGCGCAAGCAGATGCAACTCGACGAAGCAGGGCGTTTCACTCCTGACAAGAACTGACACAGGCTTGTTTTAGCATGGCTCCAGAATCAACTCACAAGGAGCCGTAAACATGTCCAATCCAGCCTCTTCACTGGCCCCCGCCATCGCCGCCTACATTGCCGCTGCCAATGCTCGCGATACGTCGAGGGTTGCCAGTTTTTTCGCTGAGGATGCCAACGTGTTCGATGAAGGGCAGCATCAGGTCGGCACGCAAGCCATCGCCCAATGGATGCAAGACACCGCACAACGTTATCAGCCCCGGGTCGAGGTGCTCGACGTTCAGCTGCGAACCGGCAAAGTGCTGGTGCATAACCTGATCTCCGGCACGTTTCCCGGCAGCCCGCTGGAACTGCGCTACATGTTCCGCCTCAATGAGCAGGGCAAGATTGCCAGGCTGGATATCTCGCTGTAACCACCGGCCTATGTAGCAGCTGTCGAGCCTGCGAGGCTGCGTTCGGCTGCGCAGCAGTCGTGAATCCGATTGACGCGGTATGCCTGATGTACCGCCGGTTCTGGTTTGACGACTGCTGCGCAGCCGAACGCAGCCTCGCAGGCTCGACAGCTGCTACGGCCCAGGCTTCACCAGCAGCCCCAGAGACGTATACTGCCGCGCATGAATGTCGACTCTCCCTTAAGCGCCTGGCAACACGCCATCGAACAGAAGGGCTTCGTCCAGGACGAAGCCCAGGAACATGCCGTGTGGGCGCTGCAAAAATGCCACGAAGCCTTGCATGAAAACCACACGCCCATCAGCGGCGTGTACCTCTGGGGCCCGGTTGGGCGGGGCAAGACCTGGTTGATGGACCAGTTCTACCAAAACCTGCGCGTTCCGGCCCGACGTCAGCACTTTCATCATTTCATGGGCTGGGTGCATCAGCGCTCCTTTCAATTGACCGGTACCGCCGACCCGTTGAAAGCCCTGGCCCGTGAACTGAGCCAGGAAGTGCGCGTGCTGTGTTTCGATGAACTGTTCGTCAACGACATCGGTGACGCCATCATTCTCGGGCGCTTGTTTCAGGTGATGTTCGAGCAGGGCGTGGTGGTGGTCTGCACCTCCAATCAGCCGCCGGATCAGCTGTACGCGGATGGCTTCAACCGTGACCGATTCGTGCCGGCCATTACCGCGATCAAGCAACACATGCAGGTGATTGCGGTGGATGGCGGGGAAGATCATCGCCTGCACCCTGGCGCCGGTCTGCAGCGTTACTGGGTAAATGTCCCGGGTCAGCCCGGCGCCTTGAGCGAGGTGTTCAAGGCCTTGACCGTCGGCCAGTCGCTGTCCAGCGATCCGGTCAAGATCGGCTACCGTTCGGTCAATGTGATGCAGGCCAGTCAAACCGTGCTCTGGTGCCGTTACGCCGAGCTCTGCGAGCAGCCATTTGCCGCCATGGACTTCATGGCCCTGTGCGACACCTTCAGCGCTATTCTGTTGAGCGACGTGCCCAACCTCAGCGCACAAAAACGCGAAGGGCGCATCGCCCGCGGCACTGAAGACGGCGTCGAACGGGTGGTGGCGGGTGATCGCGAGTTGCCGCAGTTGTCGGTGCATGACGATGGCGTGCGCCGGTTCATCGCCCTGGTGGACGAATGCTACGACCGCAAGGTGCCGCTGTACCTCGAAGCGCAGGTGCCGATGGAGGCGTTGTACACCGAGGGCTATCTGGAGTTTCCGTTTCGTCGCACCCTTAGTCGTCTGCAGGAAATGCAGCTACAACGTTTCGCCGAGGCTTGATATCCGGGAGGAGCGAACATGAATCAGCCCTTGTCCCACCATTTGCTGACCATGGCCTATCAGAACGCCTGGGCCAATCACCGACTGGCCAAGGCCTGGCTTCAGCTAAGCCCGGCCGAACTGGCGGCGCCGCGAGTCAGTTTCTTTCCCAGCCTCAGCGCGACCCTCAATCACATCCTGACCTGCGACTGGTTTTATGTGGATGCCCTGGAGCGGGAGTTGCGCGGTGACGTACCGCATCCCGATTGCTACGTGTTTTTCAACGAAGACGAGCCATTCACCCACAGCGCCGATCTCAAGCGCGAGCAAGCCCTGGTGGACCGTCGACTGATCGCCTACTGCGAGCAACTGCGCGACGCAGACCTCGGACGGCTCGTGACCATCGCGCGCGACACCCCGCAACATGACAGCCGTTTGCGCATGCTGTCCCATTTGTTCGAGCATCAGATTCATCATCGCGGGCAGGTTCACGCGATGCTCAGTGGCACCTCGGTCAAGCCGCCGCAACTGGACGAATTTTTTTGTGCCGGAGAGTCGGCGTTGAGGGCCGAGGATTTTGCCGAGCTGGGATGGACCGAGGCATTGATCTGGGGCGTTTGAGAGAGAACGATCACAACAGGATCCGGTTGTCGGCACCCCGGCACTCGCGATAAGGTCGCTGGACCTTTCAGTGCGCAAGAGGCGAACTGGGGCAACTTGTGTGATTGAGGGTGGAAATGGAATCCGCAGAAATTCTTGTGCTTCAGGCCAGCTACACCAACCCGGTGCATGCCGAGGCAATTTGTCTTGTATTGAACCACTACGCCGAAGACCCGATGGGCGGCGGTCACCCGTTACCCGCCGATAGGTTGCAACAACTGCCGGGGGAACTGGCCAAACGTCCCCATGCCTTCAGCGTACTGGCGTTTGTCGGCGGCGAGCCGGCAGGGCTGGTCAACTGCTTTGAAGGTTTTTCGACCTTCGCCTGCCGGCCGCTGGTTAACGTTCACGACGTGGCAGTGGTGTCGAAGTTTCGCGGGTTGGGGTTGAGTCAGAAGATGCTGCACAAAGTCGAAGACATCGCGCGCCAGCGCGGCTGCTGCAAAATCACCCTGGAAGTACTGGAAGGCAATGCGGTGGCTCAGGGGGCCTACGGCAAATTCGGTTTTTCGCCAGGCATGTTCGACCCGGCGCACGGGCGGATGCTGTTCTGGATCAAAGCGCTTTAGTCCGCAATCCATAATCTTGTGGGAGCGGGCTTGTGTGGCGAGGGAGCTTTTGTGGCGAGGGGGCTTGCCCCGTTCGGCTGCGAAGCAGTCGTAAATCCTTTACATGCGGTTTAACTTTGAAATGCCAGGGGCGCTTCGCACCCCAACGGGGGCAAGCCCCCTCGCCACACAAGCCCGCTCCCACAGGATCCGCGCCAAAACTACTGCTGAACGACTGCCGGCGTGATAGGTGCGCCCTTGGGTTTCATCAGGCTGAAGTCGATCAACGGTCTCTGCTTACGTGCATAAGGGTCGCCGATCATCAATGGCCGAGGCTTGAAGCTGTCGCTGACCAGGCTTTTACTGCGGTCCAGTTCATCGAAACTCAGGCCTGCCAGATCCGCCCAGGTGTGAATCAGCTGAGAACTACTGTACGGCCGGCTCAAATCGCCGGCAAAACTCCAGTCATGAGTTTCGCGCCATTTCGGCGAAGCCCAGGCCATGAACGGAATGGTGTACATCGGCGCTGTCGGTTTGCTCTCGTTGCGCCCCAGGGTTTTATGGCCAACGGAGTCGAAGACGTCTTCGCCATGGTCTGAGAGGTACAGCAGGAAGCCGTTCGGATCAGACTTAGCGTAGTCCTTGATCAGGCTCGACACCACGAAGTCGTTGTACAGCACTGCGTTGTCATAGCTGTTGTACGTCGGCACTTGATCGTCACGCACGCCGTCCGGAACGCCTTTGCGGTCGGTGAACTTGTTGAACGTCGACGGGTAACGGTACTGGTAGCTCATGTGCGTGCCGAGCAAATGCACAACGATCAGCTTGCGTGGCGCCGCATCGGTCAGCGCCTTGTTGAATGGTTCGATCACGTCGCCATCGTACTGGGCGGCGTTCTGGTTGCGGTTGTTGTTCAGGTACACCTGCTCGTCGGCCTGCTGGGAGAACGTCGTGAGCATGGTGTTGCGCTTGGTCATGGTCTGCTGATTGGTAATCCAGAAGGTCTTGTAACCCGCCTGTTTCATCATGCTGACCACCGACGGCGTCGACAGGTAGAGATCGGGATTTTCTTCGTCGGCGAACGTCAGTACCTGCTGCAACGCTTCGATGGTGTAGGGGCGTGGGGTAATGACGTTATCGAAGACCGCCAGTTGGTCCTTGAGCTTGTCCAGCTCCGGGGTGGTTTCCCGAGGGTAGCCGTACAGGCTCATGCGCTGACGGTTAGTGGACTCGCCGATCACCAGCACCAGAGTCGCTGGCTGATTGGCCATCGAATCGGAGAGGTTCTTGAGCGGGGCAATTTTGCTGGCGCTGTGAAGCATGTCTTGCATGCCGGCCAGGGTATCGAGGTAACGGTGATAGGCCACGGCCATCTGCCACGGCACCGCGGGCTCGATGCGGGTTTCGAATTTCTCGAAGCCGCCCGCCAGGCTGCCGGTGTGCGCGGTCTGCTTGATCAGCGGGTAACCAACCACGGCCAGTAGAATCGCCGTCGCCGCGACCAACGCCTGGCCACGTGGCAGGTACACCGGACGCAGGCGGGTCCAGAGGAAATACGCGAACGCGGTATGGGCGAGGAACGCCAGCACCATCCACCAGGCAAAATACTGGGTCATGTACTCGCCGGCTTCAGACACGTTCGATTCGAACATGATGAAGATGACGCTCTGGGAAAATTCCTGCTGATAGATGAAGAAATAACCGAGGCTGGCCATCGAGCAGGCCCACAGCACCACGCCGATCAACGCGGCCATCACACGTGTTTGCTTAGGGAACAGCAGCATCGGCGCCAGCCAGATGGCGCTCATCACAAAGGCCTGACGGAACCCGGTAAAACCGGAAGTGCCTGTCAGTTGAATCAGTAGTTGGGTGATGCCGGAAAAATACCAGAAGAACAGAAATAACCAGAGAAATCCTGCCCAATCAAAACCTTTCGCAGACGTTTTGCTGCGTTTAAACAAAGCCATTCAGCACTCCAGCCTGATAATTACTTCGGCCGTCGGCACTTTCCCTGTCGCAGACGAACGGGCGCCGCGCGGTTACCGAGCGGCCACAATGAGCCGGAGTATCGACAAGAAGGTGTGAAAACTTTGTGAGTTGCTGGAGCAGGCAGGGTGCAGCGAGTCGGAAACAGCGGTGGCTGCTTCCGAGTCAAGCGAGGGGGTCAGGCGTGGGGAACACGTTGGGTCACAGGCCAGGGCTGAACCTGATTGCCTTGGGTCAGCAGGCGCAATTGCGCGACTTCCTGCTTCAACTGGTCACGCTCGTCTTTCAACTGGCGCAGTTCATCGCGACGGATCGTGACGTAAAGGGTTTGTGCTGGCAGTGCTGTGTGTATGGTGCCCATTGCTCACCTCGCAAATGGCTGTCTCAACTGTAAGTACGCTCCCTGAAATCAGGTGCTCACTTACTATCGGCGCCAATACTGATTTCTTTTGCCCCCAAAGGGAACTTTTTTATTTTTCATGGTCGTTGTGTCTTCGGGACGATTCCCGACGTTATCAGTCTGGATCGGGCACAATGCCCGGAAACTATGTGCCAGCGCTCTGGACTAACCCTCATTAGTCGCGTTGGGCTATAACCTTTGATACACATTTATTTGTAGTAGGGAGCATCGGAACATGCAACTCGGGATTATTGGACTGGGCCGCATGGGCGGCAATATTGCGCGGCGCCTGATGCTCAACGGACATACCACCGTTGTTTACGACCGCAATACCGCCTTTGTCGACACCCTGGCTGAAGAAGGCGCCACTGGTGTTGCCGACTTGCCAGCCCTGGTCGCTGGCCTGGCCAAACCACGCGCGGTGTGGGTCATGCTGCCCGCCGGCGCACCGACCGAAGACACCATCGACACCCTCAGCACCTTGCTCGACGCTGGCGATACCATTATCGACGGTGGCAACACCTTCTATAAAGACGACATCCGCCGGGCTAAAACCTTGTCGGAAAAAGGCCTGCACTACATCGACGTCGGTACCTCCGGCGGCGTCTGGGGCCTGGAACGTGGCTACTGCATGATGATCGGCGGCGATACCGAGACCGTTAAGCGTCTCGACCCGCTGTTCGAAACCCTGGCCCCGGGCATGGGCGACATCCCGCGCACCAAGGATCGCAAGTCCGATGACGATCGCGCCGAGCGCGGTTACATCCACGCAGGCCCCGCGGGTGCCGGGCATTTCGTGAAGATGATTCACAACGGCATCGAATACGGAATGATGCAGGCCTTCGCCGAAGGCTTCGACATCCTCAAGACCAAGGCCAGCACCAACCTGCCGGAAGATCAGCGCTTCGACCTGAACGTCGCTGACATCGCCGAAGTCTGGCGTCGTGGCAGCGTGGTGTCGTCCTGGCTGCTCGACCTGACCGCCGATGCGCTGGCCAGCGATCCGAAACTCGACGGTTACACAGGTGAAGTAGCTGACAGCGGTGAAGGTCGCTGGACCATCGAAGCCGCCATGGAGCAATCGGTACCGGTACCGGTGCTGTCGAACTCGCTATTCTCGCGCTACCGTTCGCGCGGGCAAGGCACCTTTGGCGACAAGATCCTCTCTGCCCAGCGCTTCGGCTTCGGCGGCCACGTGGAGACTTCGAAAAAATGACTCATGTGATCCGCAGGAAATCCAAGGCAGAACCCGCACCGCCTACCACGCTGTTTCTGTTCGGTGCCCATGGTGATCTGGTCAAGCGCCTGCTGATGCCGGCGCTGTACAACCTGAGTCGCGACGGTTTGCTGGGGAATGGACTGCGGATCATCGGGGTTGATCACAACGCCATCAGTGACGAAGCCTTCGCCAAAAAACTCGAAGATTTCATTCGGGCGGAAGTGGCGGCCAAGGTCGGCAAGGGCGATGAAGCCCTTGATCCGGTGTTGTGGGCCAAACTGGCCAAGCACATCAGCTACGTCCAGGGCGACTTCCTTGACGAACGCACCTATGAAGCACTGGCGACGAAAATCGCCGCCAGCGGCACCGGCAATGCGATTTTCTACCTGGCCACCGCGCCGCGCTTTTTCAGCGAAGTGGTGCGGCGTCTCGGTGCTGCCGGATTGCTGCAAGAAACCCCTGAAGCGTTCAGAAGGGTGGTGGTCGAAAAACCTTTCGGCTCCGACTTGCACACCGCCGAAGCCTTGAACGCGTGCTTGCTCAAAGTGATGACGGAAAAGCAGATCTACCGGATCGATCACTATCTGGGCAAGGAAACCGTGCAGAACATTCTGGTCAGCCGGTTTTCCAACAGCCTGTTCGAAGCCTTCTGGAACAACCATTACATCGACCACGTGCAAATCACCGCCGCCGAAACCGTCGGCGTGGAAACCCGTGGCAGTTTTTATGAGGTCACCGGCGCCCTGCGGGACATGGTGCCCAATCACCTGTTCCAATTATTGGCGATGGTGGCCATGGAACCACCGGCCGCTTTTGGCGCCGATGCAGTACGCGGCGAAAAAGCCAAAGTCGTCGGCGCGATCCGCCCCTGGACGACCGAGGAAGCGCGAGCCAACTCGGTGCGCGGCCAATACACCGCCGGCGAGATTGGTGGCGAGCCGCTGCCCGGTTATCGCCAGGAAGCCAACGTGGCGCCTGACAGCACGACCGAAACCTATGTCGCGCTCAAAGTCATGATCGACAACTGGCGCTGGGTCGGCGTGCCGTTCTACCTGCGCACCGGCAAGCGCATGAGCGCGCGCGATACCGAGATTGTCATTTGCTTCAAACCGGCGCCGTATGCGCAGTTCCGCGACACCGAGGTCGATGAGTTGCAGCCGACCTACCTGCGAATCCAGATTCAACCCAACGAAGGCATGTGGTTCGACCTGCTGGCCAAGCGGCCGGGACCGGCGTTGAACATGGCCAATATCGAGTTGGGTTTTGCCTACAAGGACTTCTTTGAAATGCAGCCATCGACCGGCTATGAAACCTTGATCTACGACTGCCTGACCGGCGATCAGACGCTGTTCCAGCGTGCCGACAACATCGAGAACGGCTGGCGCGCCGTGCAGCCATTCCTCGACGCTTGGGAGCAGGATGCAACAGTGCAGAGCTATGCGGCTGGCGAAGATGGTCCACAGACCGCTGACGAGCTGCTGACCCGTGACGGCCGCGTTTGGCACAGCGTCGGTGAGTGACGTAACGCAACAACCCATCCGTTTTCTGCTCAGTGACATGGACGGCACTTTACTGCTCCCTGATCACAGCCTCAGTCAGCGTACGATCGAAGCAGTCCGCGCCTTGCGCGAGGCCGGCGTGCTGTTCAGCCTGGCCACTGGGCGTCCGCCCAAAGCCATGTTGCAGCAGATCGAAGCCCTGGGTGTCGATCTGCCGACGGCGGCCTTCAATGGCGGCACAATCGTCAACCCGGACGGCAGTTTGCTGGTTGCGCATTATTTGCCGGCGACGTCAGCGTTGACGGCGCTGGCACTGTTTGCCGATCAGCCGGACATTGAGGTTTGGGTGTTCAGTGGCGGCGACTGGCTGTTGAAGGATCCGTACGGCCCGATGGTTCCTCGAGAGCAGCATGGCCTCGGCTATCCTCCGGTGGTGGTCGAGAGTTTTGAGCCTTACATGGCGCATATCGACAAAATCGTCGCCGCCAGCAACAACGCCGAACTGTTGATCGAACTGGAAGCGCAGTTGCTGCCCAAGGTCGAAGGGCAGGCGCAGGTCTCGCGTTCACAGCCGATCTATCTGGACGTGACGGCGATGCTGGCTAACAAGGGCGAGGCATTGGCGACACTGGCCGAGTTTCTCGGCGTACCGCTGGAACAGACCGCCGCCATGGGTGACGGTGGCAACGACCCGGCGATGTTTCACCGGGCCGGATTGTCTATCGCCATGGGGCAGGCGGAGGAGGCGGTGAAGCGTCAGGCTGACGTGGTGACCGGGGGCAATACCGAAGACGGCGCGGCCGAGGCGATTGAGCAATACATCCTCAAACACTGAATACATGATCGACTGTAGGAGCTGTCGAGTGAAACGAGGCTGCGATCTTTTGATTTTGATTTTTTAAGATCAAAAGATCGCAGCCTCGTTTCACTCGACAGCTCCTACAGTGAGTATTGCGGTGCTACAACCAGTAGCTCACCGCATACCAGCCCAACACGCCCATCACCACGGTGTAAGGCACCGCCATCCACACCATCCTCCCGTACGACAGACGAATCAGCGGTGCAATCGCCGAGGTCAGCAGGAACAGGAACGCCGCCTGACCATTGGGCGTTGCCACGCTCGGCAGGTTGGTGCCGGTATTGATCGCAATCGCCAGGGTTTCAAAGTGTTCGCGGCTCATGTCGCCGGCGAGGAACGCCTGCTTCACTTCGGTGATGTAGATGGTCGCAACGAATACGTTGTCGCTAATGGCCGACAACAAGCCATTGGCAATAAACAACATGCCCGGTTGTTGATCTGCCGGCAGCGCCAGCACCCACTGGATCAGCGGCGTGAACAGTTGCTGGTCATGAATCACCGCCACCACCGCGAAAAACACCACCAGCAGCGCCGTGAACGGCATCGCATCCCTGAACGCGTTGCCAATACGGTGCTCATCGGTAATGCCGGTGAACGCAGTGATCAGCACGATCACCATCAAACCGATCAGGCCGACTTCAGCGACGTGAAACGCCAGCCCGGCAATCAGAATCAGCGCAGCCGCCCCTTGCACCAGCAACGCCGCGCGCTGACGTGCAGTGCGTTCGGCGTTGTCTTCGGCGGCGTAGTTGGCCAGCACCGTACGCACGTTGTCCGGCAGCAGCGTGCCATAGCCGAACCAGCGCAGTTTCTCCAGCAGCACGCAGGTCACCAGACCGGCTGCCAGTACCGGCAACGACACCGGTGCGACTTTCAGAAAGAATTCGGCGAAGTGCCAACCCATTTCATGGCCGATCAGCAGGTTCTGCGGCTCGCCAACCAGCGTGCACACACCGCCCAACGCGGTACCGACGGCGCCGTGCATCAGCAAGCTGCGCAGGAAGGCGCGGAATTGTTCGAGGTCGGCATGATGAAGGCTGGGTAAATGCCGGTCGTCGCTGAACTCGGCGTCCTGGCGTGGATCGTGGCCTGAGGCGACGCGGTGATACACCGAATAAAACCCCACGGCGGCGCTGATAATTACTGCCGTCACGGTCAATGCATCAAGAAACGCCGACAGAAACGCGGACAGGAAACAGAACATCAACGCCAGCAGCGCCTTGGAGCGAACCCCCAACAGCAGGCGCGAGAAGAGAAACAGCAAAAGGTCTTTCATGAAATAGATGCCCGCCACCATGAACATCAGCAGCAGGATCACCGGGAAATTGTGCACCAGCTCATCATAAAGCGCCTGGGGCGTGGTCATCTTCAGCAGCAATGCTTCGATCAGTAACAAGCCGCCGGGCATCAACGGATAACACTTGAGCGCCATGGCCAGGGTGAAGATGAACTCAAGCACCAATAGCCAGCCGGCCGCCACCGGACCGACCGTCCACAACACCAGGGCGTTGAGAATCAGGAAGCCGACAATACACGCCTTGTACCAACGAGGTGAGTGCCCGAGAAAGTTGTGCGCGAAGGCCTGGGCCATTGAACCGGACATCGGCTACTCCTTGTATTAAGAAGCGCGCAACTTGCCGTAAGAGCAACAGAAGATCAAGTGCAGGCAAATGATATCGGCCTAACACTGATAACGCGCGACGATCGCGCGGCAGTTTCCGTCCAGTGAATAGCCGCCTATGACAATGCAGCTGTCGGCCTGAATGGCCAATGAAGTAGCGGTATGCGAGCCGCGACCCAGGCGTGTGCGACACCAGCCAATGCCCTTGGCAAAACTGCGATCCAGTTGCCCACTGGGTAAATATCGGGCAAAAATGAAATCGGCTTCAATCCCGCCGACCATCGATCCAACTGTCAGTACGCGTCCATCCGGTTGAGTCTCGGCGGCGGTCCAGCGGCAACTGCTGCGGCCGACGCCTAAAAGCTTTGGCTTGCCACCGTTGCAATGAATATCGGGTCGACCATTACTGTGAACTTTCAGAGACAGGCAGAGCATCGGCTCGCGACTGTTGCCAAAACAATGCAAGTCGCCATTTTCATGCTGGACGATCTGGTTGATCTGAGCGCTGTGCTCCCGTGCCTTGAAGGTCATGAAACCATCCACGGCGAAGCTGTCATCCAGTCGGCCGTCCGGGTGATAGCGCGCCAGCAGACCTTCCTCGGGAAAATTGATTGATCCACTCACCAGGATCCGACCATCGCGTTGCACCATCAGACTGCTGAGCCAGGTGTTCATCAACAAGTGCCGAACCATGACGAAACCGCGACCGTTGAAGCTGTCGTCCAGCGAGCCGTCGGCGTTGAGTCGTATCAGCATGCCGACGTGATCGGTGGGTTCGAAGTAATGATTGGTCAGCAGCAGGATTCGACCGTCGTCCTGCACACAGACATCACAGGCTTCGGCGCTCGGCACGCCGGGCGGTAACCAGGCGTCGCGAGCACCCAGGGAAAGATTACCCGGAAGGTGCACCACGCAACGTCCATTGTCGCCAAAGCCCTGGACCGGGCAGCCTTGCTGATCAAACATCGCCAGGGCGGGCAACGTACGGTGTGCATTCTCGTAGTGCAGGCCGGCCACCAGAATGTGCCCGTTGGGCAATGCCCGTACCTTGCCAGCCATAGCCTCGAAGCCGAGTGCGAACTGGCCGCTGATGCTGCCTTTTTTGCCGAATGCCAGATCCGCCGAACCATCTGCAAGCAGGCGGGCCAGGCCAAAGCGTTGGCCGCCCGGAGTACCGACCTTTGCCGCCACCAACAACCGGCCAACGTGGTCAATCGCAACCCCATTGGTCATGCTGGAGAGACTGCCGGCGAAATACACTTGAGTCTTGCCGGTGCCAGCGAAATTCGAATCGAGCCGTTCGGCGCCGTTCACGGTTGCAGGTAAGGCAAAAGCAGTCTGGGGTGACATGCATGCATCTCCTTGCCAGTCGTCCTTAATCCCGGTTCCCGGATGGCGACTGCCTGAGCAAAACATTCAATCCCTGAATGACTCGGCGCACAACTGTTTTCATGAGCCGGAGGAGGAGCGTTTTGTGCCAGAACAATGTCTTTTCGAACCATTGCCAAGCCTGCCAAGTAATATGGCAGATTAGAAGTTGAAAAAGGTGAGTGGTGTCGCGCAGCTGACAGTAAAAAACGTCAACTAAGAGGAAGTGGGGGCGCGGATTGCCGGGCGGCAATCCGCGAAAACGCTTAGTGCGGCATGGTCCACGATTGCAGCGTGTAACCTTCCTGGCTCAACTCGGCACGGGCTTCTTCCAGCAAGTGTTCGAGTTGCTCTGGATCGGAATAGGCGCTGCTTGGAATTTGTTTGCGGCTGATGCGGGTGTTAGTGCGATCGATGACGGTCAGGCTGAGCTCGCCATTACCGTCTTGTGGTGCCCAGGCCACGCATTGAAAGGGTTGGAATGCGCGGTCGGCAATCAAAAGTGCTTCGTTGATACGGAGCGGGGCGTTCATGGGATCTTCTCTCTGTATGCCCAATCAAGTGATCTGCCGTCGGTTGGGCTTACCGTTCGGCTGGTTACTTGTACTGATGCCCGCAAGTGGGGGTTGGGTCACACACAATCAAAAGAAATTTCAACTTTCTTTGATTGATTCGACATTCAGGCCGTTTCTGAAAGCTGAATGAAAGGTTCAACTCGTTAGGCAACTAACCAAGTGATTTCTTATAACTAATAAGCAAACAGCCCTATAAGCAATCGATACAAGCCTGCGTCAAAATCTTGCTAGTGTTACAACGAAGCCCGCCAAATGACTGTTTTTAATAATATTTCCTAAAATTTGGCGTCAAGGAACAGTCATGATCGAAGCGCCTGCCTTACGACGTCTTTTAGTAGTGGATCCTTGCGACGACTGTCACCGTTTGTTGCCGGGTTTACGCGCCGTGGGTTGGGATGTTGACAGCTGTACCCTGGAAAACGCCACCGAACGAACCTGCGATGTCGGCCTGTTCCGATTGCAGCCCTTTCATCTGGAGCGCCCGGAAGCCGTCAAGGAATTGATCAGCCGTAGCGGTACCGAGTGGATTGCGGTGCTGAATCAAGAAGTCCTGCGATTGCAAAATGTCGGGGACTTCGTCTGCGAATGGTTTTTTGACTTCCATACCCTGCCGTTCGATGTCTCACGGGTTCAGGTCACCCTGGGCCGCGCGTTCGGCATGGCGCGCCTGCGCGGCCAGGGCACCGTTCATATCGATCAGCCTGAACACGAACTGCTCGGCGACAGTAAACCGATTCGCGAACTGCGCAAACTGCTGAGCAAACTGGCACCCACCGAATCCCCGGTGCTGATCCGCGGCGAAAGCGGGACCGGCAAGGAATTGGTCGCTCGCACCCTGCATCGACAATCCCAGCGTCACAGCAAACCGTTCGTGGCGATCAACTGCGGCGCGATTCCCGAACACCTGATCCAGTCCGAACTGTTTGGCCATGAGAAGGGGGCCTTCACCGGCGCTCATCAGCGCAAGGTCGGGCGGATCGAGGCGGCCAACGGCGGAACGCTGTTTCTCGATGAAATCGGTGATCTCCCCCTGGAACTGCAAGCCAATCTGCTGCGC
Organism: Pseudomonas sp. BF-R-26; assembly: GCF_019947395.1. NCBI lineage: Bacteria > Pseudomonadati > Pseudomonadota > Gammaproteobacteria > Pseudomonadales > Pseudomonadaceae > Pseudomonas > Pseudomonas sp. BF-R-26. The sequence goes on from NZ_JAGYGK010000004.1 coordinate 163,270, forward strand.
TTCCTGCAGGAAAAACACATTGAGCGTGTAGGGGGGCACCAGCCTATTCCGGTGGATGTGCGGGTATTGGCGGCGACGCATGTCGACCTTGAAGCGGCCATTGAGAAGAAACTCTTTCGCGAAGATCTGTATTACCGTTTGAATGTCTTGCAAGTCATTACCGTGCCGCTGCGCGAACGCCATGGCGATCTCTCGATGCTGGCCAACCACTTTTCCCATTTCTACAGCCAGGAAACCGGCCGTCGTCCCCGCAGCTTCAGCGAGGACGCGCTGATCGCCATGGGCAAGCACGACTGGCCGGGCAATGTCCGTGAGTTAGCCAACCGGGTACGGCGCGGGCTGGTTCTGGCCGAAGGACGGCAGATCGAGGCGCGAGACCTGGGGTTGATCAGTCAACACATCACCGCTACGCCGATGGGCACCCTTGAAGACTACAAGACCCGCGCCGAGCGTCAGGCGCTGTGCGATGTGTTGAACCGGCACAGCGATAACCTGAGCGTCGCCGCCAGAGTCCTGGGCGTGTCGCGGCCGACTTTTTACCGATTGCTGCATAAGCACCAAATCCGCTAGGGCGCGGTGAAACGAAGAGGCCCGCTGCGACATTCATCGCAGCGGGCCTTTTCCATGAGACTCCTTGTGGGAGCGGGCTTGCCCGCGATAGCGATATGTCTGTTACATTATTGTCGAATCTGCCGACGTCATCGCGGGCAAGCCCGCTCCCACAGGTATTTGCGCTGAACTCTTAGAAGTAGTACGGGAATTTCAGGCTGAAGGAAAAGTCTGGCGAGTCGTCGGTCAGCCCGATGGCCAGGTTGGGAACGATCGTCAGGTTATCGGTTGCTGCCAAGGTCATGCCGATGTTGAAGTTGGCCGAGTTGTAATCGCTGTTGGAAATCGATTGCCAATCGCCACCGTCCGGCTTGATCTTGCTCTTGCGGGCGAATTGATCGGTGAACGAGAACGACATACTCATCTTCTCGTTCAAGGCGAATGCAATGCCGGCGCCGACCTGCCAGGAATCGCCCAGTTTCACGTCCCCGGGCACCTTGGAGTTGACCTGAGGGCTGATGTCGCTGAAAGAGTCTTCCATGTTGTAGGTGTAGGCCAGGCTGCCGAACAGCACGGCCGGGTCGAAGCTCTTGACCAGCGAAAGCCCCGGGGTGATCGACCAGACACCATTGCCGGTAGGCAAGTCCTCGGGTACCGAGAGGTTATCGTTGTTCGGGTCATTGACCAGCTTGATGCCGTAAGGGTCCTTACCGGTCGGCGCCTTGACGCGCAGTGTAAAGACCGCGTCGGGAAGATTGGCCGACTCATCCAGAAACTTGTAGGCAACGCCAAAGTTCACATCGCCGATGGTCGGGTCGCGGGTTACGGTTGCGTCCGACGTCACCGGGCCTGCACCACCGGCGCCACCGGAGGAATACGTTGATTCGCGATAAACCACGGGGACGTTAATGTCGAACTGCCAACGTTGTGCCACGTTGTAGCGGGCGGTCAGGTCCAGGGTCCAGTTATCCGCCTTGATACGGTCGAGGTTGATGTTACCGAGGAAAATCGCGTCCAGTGCCAGGAAGCCATTGAGTACCAATGCACGGGTATCGTAGTGCGTATAGGTCAGGCCGGTTTCGACGCTGAACTTGCCACCACCGAAGAAGCCGCTGGCTTCGTCATACAGGTTGGAAACGCTTTGCGCAGGCTCCGAATCCTCTTGGAGCGATTGGCCGTATGAACTGCCCGTGGTTCCCGGCGCACCGGCGGCCACCGTCTGGCCACTCCTGGGCGTTTGCGCGGGGGATTTGGTCAGGCGTTTGGGAGCAGGTGTCGCAGGTGCTTCTTCGACTTGGCGAACGCGTTGCTCGAGTACCATCAGCGCGTTCTGTTGTACTTCGTAACGCTGTTTCAACTCCATGAGTTCTTGTTTTAGTGCTTCGACCTGGGGGTCCGTTGCTGCGTGCAGCAGTGTTGTCGGGGCCAGGCTAGTCAAACAAACGATAGCTCTGAACGTCAACGATCGGTGCATGGGTTAGCCGTCCATTTCTGACTACATCGGATGAGACTGAGCGTAGATCAGAATCCTTGGGTGCGAAGACCTTTGAGCTGGTCCAGGTTGCCGTTCAGCGACCCGGTTGTCGCCACGTTGTCACGCAGCACGACATTGAAGGATGTGAGGTTGTTGACCTGGTTACCACCGCCGAGCAAAGTCGTGTTCTGCATCAGCCCACCCTGGGCCAGGCGTTGTACGGTACTGCCTTGGTTGTTGTTGGCCACGATATTGAGTTGCACACCCGTACCGGTCGAGGCAACGCTCAACGAGCCTGCGCCATTGGCGCCGACCAACGTCGAGCCTGCGGCCAACGCCTGGCCCTGCTGTTGCGTTGCTGGCGCTTGGCTAGCCTTTGTGACGTTGATGTAAACGTTGTTGTAGGCAGAGTTATGGTCGCCGGCAGCACGCACGACTTGAGTGACGCCTTCGGTGCTGTTGAGGCCGCTGCCGCCAGTGACGGTACCGGTGCCTTGCGAACGCGCTGAGCCATTACCTTTTTCGTCGATCATCGACACATAGAACTGAGGCTTGATGGTCGATTGTTGAATTTGCATCGAGGAAGTTGCCCCGATCACTTCACCGTTGGCATTTTGCCAAGTGCTGGTCATGACAATGCCGAAACTGATGATCCGCCCCGGCATGACATAGCGGCCACGCAGGGTCGCCAATTCCTGATCCTTCAGTTCAATGGGTTTGAACGTCTGTGCCTGGGTCGGCAGGCTGGCGGCCAGGCAAGCCACGACCAGCCAGATTGGAGTCTTCATGGGATGCTCCCGGAGCGTCGTGCTCCTTGTCATTAGAAGAAGTCGCTTTGGATGAATCCGAAATCCATCAACTCTGCGTCTCGCACCGGGCTGAAGGTGTTGATGCGGTTCTTGGCGGTCAGTGGCTGGGGTGGGTCGAGCAATGCATTGGTTTTGTCGTAGCCCTGACCGATGATGGCAAAGATGATGCCGTTCCAGCCTTTTACAAAGTCGTCGACTTTGTAGCGTTTATGACCGAGTACCGGATCTCCGATATAGACCCAGCCCTTATGGACTTTTTGCATGACCACAAAATGTTTGTAGCCACGGATATCAAGGAGTACCACAACCGGAATTCTGATTTCGCTCAACGTTTCCGGGGCTACCCGATAGCCACGGGCTCGCATGCCGATACTTTCCACGTAACGCTTCATGTCGAGCATTGAGAAGCCCTGGACGCGGACAAGATCTTGATCAGAGTGCGCCAGCATGCCTTCGATGATCTGTTCTTCATTCACGTCCAGCCAATAGGCTTGGCGCAAGATGGTCGCCAGCGCAGCTGCGCCGCAACTGAAGTCGGTTTTCTGTTGCACCAGGTCGGCAAATTTACGCTCGCGTACGCTCTGGATCGGCTTGTACACCACCGCGCCACCGGGCAGGACGGAAAGCGGCATTTGCGCAGCCTCAATCACACTGGCCACGCAAAGCAAAAATGCCAAGACGATAATGCGCATGAAAAGACGCCTTCTGGTGGTGTTGAAACAGGCCCCCGTCAGGGGGCCTCCAGAGACAGCAATTAGAACGAGTTGTTGGAAATGGCCAGCGAGTTGCTTTGTTGGTTACCCACGCCAGCAGCCACGTTGACGCCCAGGTTGCCACTGCCACCATTCACCGAACCGTTCAGGGTCGCAGTGTTGGTCACAGGGTTGGCCCAGCCAGTTGGAGTCAGCACTTGATAGGAATAGGTGTTGCTCAAATCATATGAGCTGCTTTCACTGTAGCTTTTCGCTTTGTCGTACGCAGATTCGGACGATTTGCTGCCCGATTTTTCGTACGAGGATGCGGACGATTTCTCATACGATTTATCGTACGATTTATCGTACGAGGAATCGCGCGATCTGTCGTACGAGGAGTCGCGCGATCTGTCGTACGAAGAGTCGCGCGATCTGTCGTACGATCTGTCTCTCGATGCGTCAAGCGTTGCGTCAATCGATGCGTTAAGCGATGCGTCGGCAGTCCTGCTGCGGGTGCGATCGCCATTGCCATTATTGAAGGTACGGGAACTGGAAGCCGCCGCAGTAGCGTCCAAAGTAGCGCTCAAGGAAGCACTCAAAGAAGCACTCGAAGAACCGCTCGCATTACTGCTGCTTGAACCGCTCGCATCACTGCTGTTAGAGCCGCTCGCATTACTGCTGCGAGAACCACTTATATCAACGCTTTTGGAGCCGCTGGCATCAAAGCTCCTGGAACCGCTCGCGTCCCAGCTTGAAGAAGCGCTTTTACTGCCGCTAGCCTCGGATGACTTATCGCGAGAGAAACTACCGCTGGCCGAGTTGGTAACTGTCATCGTATCCAGGCGGTACGTCCGATCGGCGTTGTTATTCACTACCAGGCCAGGACCTTGTTGATCGGCAGAGGCGGTGGCTGTTGCGTTACCGAGCGGGGCATTGGTGTTGGCAATTGCCATGGTGTTTTTCTGCTGGTTAAGGTCGCCGCCAGCAATGTTGATACCCATATTACCGCTGCCGCCATTACCCGATCCGTTCATCACGGCAGAGGCTGTGCTGCCGAAGTTGTTGACCCTGTTATTGTCGCTGTATTGCGTGACGTCGGCGGTGGCTGTGGCAGTGCCGAACACGAAGCTGTTGTCCTGACTGGAGTTTGAGGCAGCATTGGCGATGGCGGACGCGTTGTCTTGTTGGTTGCCGCTACCTGCAGCCACGTTGACGCCGACGTTGCCGCTGGCGCCTGTGGCAGAGCTGTTCATTTCAGCTTCGTTAATCGTCCCTTCGTTACGGATGCGGTTGTCGGTACTGCTCTGGTTATCCCACGCATTGGCCGTCGCATAGACAGGGATCTTTGTTGGAGGAGGGGTGTGATGGCCATTGTTGTGGCCATGGTGGTGGTCATTGTCACGCCGATCGTTTTGCCCAGCTTGTACAGCAACAGCCATGACCGCAGCAATTGCGAAAACCAGAGGCTTGAGTGCCATCGAAGGTTTCATGGTGATTCTCCGTACTTATTTTAGGTTAAGTGTTGTTTCTACCTGTTTGGGTCAATCCGTGACCCGTACGCTCAGGGTGTTGGCCGTTCGGTTTCCCACCCCGGAGCTCTGATTCAACTGGATCACCCCACGGCTACCGGTGAAGGCCTGATCGCTGGTAGCGACTTGGCGATTGCCTGGTGCAGAGTCAGTTGGATCGGAGTTGTTGATCAGCGCCACGTTCTGCTGCATGAGGACGCTGTCGTCGATACTTTGCGGCTGTGTACTGATGCTTATCCGCAGGGCATTGGCTTGCTGGTTGCTGGCGCCCGCGCTCTGGTTGACGCCCAGAGCGCCACTGCCGTTGCTGAAGGAGTCGCCTTGAATGCTGGATCGAGCATCGATCCTGGGGTCGACCTGCGTACGCAGCCGTTGGCGAATTTGCGTGGTCGCGCTGGCTCCATGGCCAACGGCGATGGCTCGGGCGTTGGCCTGTTGCTGCAAATCGCCGGCAGCCTGGTTGACGGTGAGGTTGCCCTGGTACTGCATGCCCGAAGCGTCGATTTCAGCGTTATTAATGACGGGAGGTTGGGCAAAGGTCGATGCACTGCAAAACATGGCAATCATCAGCAGTGTACGATTCATCTTAACGGTCTCCCGTTACGACTTTCAGAGCACCCAGGCCTTGCTGGATGTTGGAATTGACCATGTTGGCAATACCGTTGCCCGAATTGCCCGAACGCCCAGCGGGGAGGTTGGAAAGCTGGGTCTGATTGGTGAGGTTGCCGCCCAGGTTGTTGGTGTTTTGAGTGACCAGGCGGGAGATGCCTGCACCGCTGGCGACGTTGGCAAAGTCGCCGTCGCTCAACTCGTTCGTTTGCCTGAGGATTTGTTTGGACGGGTTGGCATTGGCGGTGGTGGGACTAGGGTCGGGAGCCACCGGCGGACGCGTTGCCATGCGCGGTTGGACATCACGTTTGATAATAATGATGCCGTTGTCAGCCTGTACGGGCAGGCTGAAACTTGAGCCCAGTGCGCATCCGATCAGTAGGAGGCTATAGATGCTGTTATCAAATGTCCCCACGGCGGCAATTCCTTCTTTGTTGTGGGCTGGTCCTGAATCAGCGTTGTGAAGGAGTGAGCGAAAGCTGTGCCGGTTTTTGATTATTGTTTTGATTCAGAGGGTTATCGATCGAGGTTAGCGGATCGATGAAGTGCGGTGTTTCAGGTCTGAGACGACTGCCGGGACGGCAAAGTGATAAGAGATCGTAAACACTCTGGATCCAAGCTTTTTGCCGAGATGTATCAGCGCTTTAACATATCGCATGACAAGACGATGACCAGCGCTGAAACGGGCTGTCCGAGGGGGGAGGGGTGTTTCAGAAACGTACGTATTTGCAAAAATTCTGCAACAAATGCTGGGGTATTTGACCAGTGCCCATCAGATCAACGCAATCACTGTGGGAGCGGGCTTGCTCGCGAAAGCGGTGTGTCAGGCGACATCAATATTGACTGTGCCGCCGTCTTCGCGAGCAAGCCCGCACACATGGATTGGGGGGCAATAAGGAAGATCAGCGCCCGAGCAGTAACTCGACGGCTTGCAATGCCTGAAGCCGGCGTTCGGCCCAATCGCCCTGAAGCACTTGAACAGGCTGTCGATGCTGCTCCAGCCATGCTTGCGTCGCGTTGAAAAAAGCCCGGCGCTCATCCAGTTCGGGCTGACAACGCTGACCGTCTTCGGTCCAGTCGACCTGTTCGGGCGACAGCAGCAAGTGCAAGTCATAGTGCCGAGCCAGTAGCGCTTGCTCGAGCCAGACCGGGCAATCGCCAAACAGGGTCTGGCTCCAGAGCATGTTACTCAGCAAGTGAGTGTCGAGAATCAGCAATGGCGGCCCAAGGGCGCGGGCTTCATCTTCCCATTGCAGCTGACCGCGAGCGATTTCGGGAATATCGGCCGGGCAAGTATCCCGCGCCTCCCGCTCAATGAACCAGCGCACGTATTCACCCACCAGAGCACCGCCGAATTGCTGTTGCAGTTCGGCGGCCAGCCAGCTCTTGCCACTGGATTCAGGTCCTGTGAGCACCAGCACTTTCATGTGCGCAACGCCGGATCGGTGCGCCATGTCCGCCAGCCATGCACCGCCAGCAGGGCGAACGCCCCATAGAGGCCCGCAGTCAGGTACAGCTCTTTGTAGATGAACAGGCCAACAAAGATGATGTCGAGCGCGATCCACAGCGCCCAGCATTGCAGACGTTTTTGCGCCATCCATAATTGCGCCACCAGGCTGAACCCGGTCAGCGCCGCATCGAGCCAAGGCTGGGCGGCATCGGTCCAGTGGGCCATCGCGGCGCCGAGCAGCAAACTGCCGACTGCGCCGACGGCCAGCCCGAGCGCAATGGATTTTCCATCGAGCAAGCTGACATGCCTCTTGCCATGAGTCGCGCTCCCCTGCGTCCACTGCCACCAGCCGTAGATCTGCAAACCGGCGTAGATCACTTGAAGCAGCATGTCCGAATACAGCTTCACCTCAAAAAAAATCCAGCTATACAGCAGCACCATGACCAGGCCGATCGGCCAGCACCAAGGGTTCTGTCTGACCGTCAACCAGACGGCAATCACGCCGAGGGCGGCGGCAAACAGTTCAAGCCCGGACATGGAGGTTCCTTGGTGTCGTAAAAATGAGGGGGGCGAATTGTACCCGGATTGTGGGAAATGGGCTTGTAGTGGGGAGTGGCGCTTACCAATGCCAGTCAGGTCACACGCAATCCCTGTGGGAGCGGGCTTGCCCGCGAAGGCGGCGGCACAGTCAATATTGATGTCGCCTGACACACCGCCTTCGCGAGCAAGCCCGCTCCCACAGGGGACCGCGTTGGGTATAGAAAAGAGTTACACCCGAAACTGCTTCAGCAACCCGTTCAACTGTTCGCTCAGTTCCTTGAGGTGAACGCTGGCCACGCTCGACTGTTCGGCCGCCAGTGCCGTGCTGTGGGACAAGCCGGCTGCCTGGGTGACGTTCTGATTGATGTCTTCCACCACGTGGGCCTGTTGCAGGGTCGCACTGGCAATCGAAGCGTTCAACCCGTTGAGGTTGCGCAAGGCCTGACCGATGGCATTCAGGCTGGCACCGGCAAGGCCGGCCTGTTCGATGGTCAGTTGCGACGCACGACTGCTGTCGCCAATCACCTTGACCGCCGCTTCGGAATGGCTTTGCAGGCGTTCGATCATCGACTGGATTTCCGCCGTGGACTTCTGGGTGCGCTGGGCCAGCAGGCGCACTTCATCGGCGACCACCGCAAACCCGCGACCTTGCTCGCCGGCCCGGGCGGCTTCAATGGCGGCGTTGAGGGCTAGCAAGTTGGTTTGCTCGGCGATGGAGCGGATCACTTCCAGAACGCTGCCGATTTGCGTGCTTTCGTCGGCCAGCGTACGAATCACTTCGACGGCTTGATCGATGGTCGAAGACAGCTTGTCGATCTGCTGCAGGCTGCCGTCGATATTGACCTGGCCCTGTTGCGCCTGAGACTCGGCATTGCGCATTTCGCTGGCCGCGTGCTCGGCGTTTTTGGCCACATCCTGCACGCCGTAGGTCACTTCGTTGATCGCGGTCGCCACCAGTTCCATCTGCTGCGACTGCTGCTGGCTGCGTTGCTGGGCTTGCGCCGCATCGTTGCCCAGTTCGCTGGAAGACTGGCCCAGCGCGCCGGCGGACACCTGCAGCTGACTGATCACCAGGCGCAGTTTGGCGGTAAAGGCGTTGAAGTGCCGGGCGAGTTGCGTGACTTCGTCCTGGCCGTGGGTATCGAGGCTGCGGGTCAGGTCGCTTTCACCGCTGGCGATGTTGGCCATGGCGTTCACGGTTTCCTGGAGCGGGCGCACGATACTGCGGGCAATCATGATCACCAGCAGCGCCATGATCAGGGCAATCACCAGGCCCACGAAAGAGGCCTTCCAGACTTGAGTATAAAACTCGGCCTGCATGTCATCGATGTATACGCCCGAACCGATCACCCAACCCCAAGGCTCGAACAGTTTCACGTAGGAGGTTTTTTCCACCGGCGCACTGGCGCCCGGTTTTGGCCAGCGATAGTCGACCATGCCGGCACCCTTGGCCTTGGCGATGGCGACCATCTCGTTGAACAGCGCAAAACCGTCCGGGTCGCGGATCGTCGAGAGATTCTGGCCTTCAAGTTTCGGATTGGTCGGGTGCATGACCATGATGGGCGTCAGATCGTTGATCCAGAAATAATCGTTCTGATCGTAGCGCAAACCGCGCACGGCGGTCAGTGCCTGCTTTTGCGCGGCGTCGCGGGTGAGGGTGCCGGCAGTTTCCAGGCCGTGATAGTAGGTGAGGATGCCACTGGCAGTCTGCACCACGTGCTGGGTCTTTTGGGCCTTGGCCTGATAGAGGTCGTCGTGAATCTGCTTGAGCATCAACACGCCCAACGTCAATAGCATCACCACGGCCACGATCAAGATGAGCCACAAGCGTCGGCTGATCGACACACTGCGCAAGCTGTTCATAACGCTGTTACTCCGGTTTCTTGTTCTTGTAATAAACGATCGCCAGCATCCAACCACACTTTGCCGATCGGGCCTATGCGACTCAGGTCCTATTACGCGGCAGCATAAATGAGGCGTGTCTGATAGGATTTCGGCCCCGCAAGGAAAAACCTGAGCCCAAGTCTTTTTTCACGCAATTTTTACGGTTTTGCGTGGATCTTGTGCGCGCGGGGATTCAGCTAAGGTTGATCGCAGTTAACGCTTATAAATTATTAACGGAGCATGCCTGGGGGCATTGCTTCTTGGGGGATTGATGGATCTTTGGACGGCCTTTCAGGCATTGATTTTAGGCGTTGTAGAAGGGCTGACGGAGTTCTTGCCCATTTCCAGTACCGGGCACCAGATTATTGTGGCGGACTTGCTCAACTTTGGGGGCGAGCGGGCCATGGCCTTCAATATCATCATTCAGCTCGGCGCGATCCTGGCGGTGGTCTGGGAGTTTCGCCGCAAGATCTTCGACGTGGTCATCGGTTTGCCGACACAACCCAGCGCTCGACGCTTTACCGCGAACCTGTTGATTGCCTTCTTGCCGGCCGTGGTATTGGGGGTGATTTTCGCCGACTTGATTCACGAGTACCTGTTCAACCCGATTACCGTGGCCACCGCATTGGTCGTGGGCGGTATCGTCATGTTGTGGGCCGAACGCCGTCAGCATGAAGTGCATGCTGAAAGCGTCGATGACATCACCTGGAAAGACGCCTTGAAAGTCGGCTTTGCCCAGTGCCTGGCGATGATTCCGGGGACCTCGCGTTCCGGCTCGACGATCATTGGCGGTTTGCTGTTCGGGTTGTCGCGCAAGACGGCCACCGAGTTCTCGTTCTTCCTCGCCATGCCAACCATGGTCGGCGCGGCGGTGTACTCGGGCTACAAATACCGCAATCTGTTTGTGCCGGCTGATTTTCCGGTATTCGCCATTGGCTTCGTTACTGCGTTTATCTTTGCGATGATTGCCGTTCGGGCTCTGCTGATATTCATTGCCAGCCACAGCTACGCGACATTCGCCTGGTATCGCATTGCGTTCGGTCTGGTGATCCTGGCCACTTGGCAATTCGGCTGGGTCGACTGGACAGCGGTCAAACCATGAGTGACTCCGCCGCACGCAACAACCCCGGGCGCAAGTCCGGGGGAGCCATTCAAAACCTGCGGCTGAAACTGCTGGCGTTCGCTGTGCTGTGCGCAGTGCCATTGTTTGGCTCGATGTCGCTGTGGCTGCGCGGGGTGTCGGTGATTCCCCTGGCGGCCTACGGCATCGTCAGCGTGCTGGCGTTTTTCCTGTACTGGAGCGACAAGCACAAGGCCCGCGCCGACAGTTGGCGCACTCCGGAGAACGTCTTGCATGCGGTGGAGCTGGCGGGCGGTTGGCCGGGCGCTTTGCTGGCCCAGCAAGCGTTTCGGCACAAGACCCGCAAAGTCTCGTTTCAGTTGGTGTTCTGGCTCATCGTGCTGATGCATCAGGTGTTCTGGATCGATCAGCTGTTTCTTGGCGCTAACCTGTTTGCGTTGTTTTAACTCACTTTAAAGCAGCAAGCCGACCTGCGTGCGCTTGGGCAATTTGCTCACCACCAATTGGTGGGAACGTTGCAGCAAGCCTTGAAGCTCTTCGGTGCCCAGCGGGTAGGGCGTTTCCATGATGACCCACTGGGCCCGGGCCAGATACGGCGCCGGGTGAATGCCCGGCCGGTCGCAATGGCCCAGGAACAGGTCCTTGTCGACCTTGAAAGCCAGGGACTGTCCCCGCAGGTTCTGCAAAGCGAACATCTTGTTCCCGGCAATCGAAAACACCCGCACGCCACCCCACTTGTAATCCTCCCGCGCACCGGGCAGTGCCAGGCAGAATTGCGCGACGTCCTCTTCGCTCATTAGTCCCGCTTTCATAACAGTCTGTCCCCACAAGCATTGAATGATTCGATCAAATGGTCGATCCAGGCGCGTACTGCCGGCATCACCCCGCGTCGATGGGGGTAGACCGCTTGCAGCCAGCCGCCCGGCAATGACCAGTCGGGTAGCAGTTGCACCAGCTCGCCGTTTTTTAGCTCTTGCTCGCAATGCATCATGGGCAGCATGGTAAAACCCTGGCCACTGAGGGTGCACGCTTTGCGCACAATGAAATCGTCGATCCCCAATCGCGCTTCCAGGCTCAGATCATAGCTTTTGCCCTGTTGATCAAGCATGCGGATGTGCACCATGCGGTCGGCTTCCAGAGCGCCGAGCACGGGCAGGTTTTTCAGGTCTTCAGGATGATTTATTTCACGGCCGAGCAAAAAAGCGGGGCTGGCAACCATCAGCATCTGAGCCTGACGCAGGCGGCGGGTGACCAGCAATGGATCTTCATCACCCAGATCCCGCACTCTCAAGGCGACGTCGACGCCCTCGTTGATCAGGTCAACCCGTCGGTTGAGCAACATCATCTCCAGCTGAACCTGAGGGAATTTCTCCAGGAAGTTACTGATCACCCCGGGCAGGATTTCGTGGGCCAATCCGACGGGGCACGACACTCGCAAGCGCCCCCGGGGCTCGCTGGACATGCTGGCCACCGCTTCGTCGGCCATCTCGGCCTCCAGCAGCATCGCCTGACAATGGCGCAAGTAACGCTCGCCCACGGCGGTCAGGTTGAGTTGGCGGGTGGTGCGTTGCAGCAGGCGTGCGCCCAGGCGTTCTTCCAGCTCGGCGATGCGTCGCGACAACCGCGATTTGGGAATCCCCATCAAACGCCCGGCCGCCGCGAAACCACCGGCTTCGACCACCTTGGCGAAGTAGTAGAGGTCGTTGAGATCTTGCATGGTTTAAGCTCGACTGTTCTATCAGTGGGACAAACTATCGCATTGTTGCCGACTAATCATCTATTGGTTTCGTCGGTAGGATTGTCTCCATCAGATCGCCCGGTGGCGATCCTCACCTTGGAGATCCCACATGAAATTACTGCATATCGATTCGAGCATTCTGGGTGACAACTCGGCTTCCCGTCAGCTGAGCGGCGAAGTCGTCAAAACCTGGCAAGCCGCCGAGCCTGGCGTTGTGGTGACTTACCGCGACCTGGCTGCCGATGCCATCAGCCATTTCTCCGCCACCACCCTGGTCGCTGCCGGCACCGCCGCTGAGCTGCGCAACGCCGCACAACAGCACGAAGCCGATCTGAGCGCGCAGGCGTTGGCCGAATTCATCGCCGCCGATGCCGTCGTGATTGCCGCGCCGATGTACAACTTCACCATCCCGACCCAACTCAAGGCCTGGATCGACCGCATCGCCGTGGCCGGTCAGACTTTCCGCTACACCGAAGCCGGCCCTGAAGGCCTGTGCGGCGGCAAGAAAGTCGTGATCGTCTCGACTGCCGGTGGTCTGCATGCCGGTCAAGCAACCGGTGTTGCGCACGAAGATTATTTGAAAGTGCTGTTCGGCTTCCTCGGCATCACCGACATCGAGTTCGTCCGCGCCCATGGCCTGTCCTACGGTGATGAAGTGCGCACCAAAGCCATGAGCGACGCTCAGGCGCACATCAGCGAGCAATTGTTCGCTGCCGCGTAAGGCTTGCGTAAAGTCGTAAACAGCTCGGGCAATACCCCTGAAACTCTGTATTCTGGTCATCGTGATGGCCAGGTACGGAGTTTTTTGTTTCTGGCGGTTATCAGTTTCTGGCCCAGGTTATGCAGTCGAGGGTTAACATCTGCGGTCAGGTAATAAGGTGGGGCATCCCATGGTGCGTCTTTGTGCAACGCTACTGATTTGTCTGCTAGGCAGTCTGAGTTTGGTGCACGCCGCTTCTGCGCCGCATCCTCACTGGAGCGTCGGTTTCCATGAGATGACCTTCCTTGATCCGCTGGACTTGCAGCCGATGCGTGCCATCGCCTTTTACCCGTCCAGTGAAAAGGAACATTCCAGTACGCTCGAGGGCTACTCGGTCGAAGCCGGTGAAGACACCAAAGTCGCCATCGGGCGTTTCCCGATGCTGATGCTGTCCCACGGCAACACCGGAACTCCGCTGGCCCTGCACGACCTCGCCACCTCATTGGCACGCAAGGGCTTTGTGGTGGTGGCGGTGATCCATCCCGGCGACAACTCCAAGGACCACAGCCGCCTCGGCACCTTGAGCAACCTTTATGGTCGGCCGATCCAGATTTCCGAAGCCATTACCGCGACACTCAGCGACCGGATGCTCGCGCCCTTCGTCAATGCCGAGCAGGTCGGGGTGATTGGCTATTCGGCGGGCGGTGAGACCGCGTTGATCCTGTCCGGTGCCACCCCGGATCTGGATCGCCTGCGCCGTTATTGCCAGGAGCGCCCGGATGATCACGATGCCTGCAACACGCAAGGCGAACTGATCGTCGATCGTGATGATTTGCAGCCAGTGGCAGACCCGCGCGTGCATGCCTTGCTGCTGATGGCGCCGCTGAGCCTGAAGTTCGGCCGCCATACCCTGGCCGATGTGCATGTGCCGGTGCTGCTGTACAGCGGTGATGGCGACAAGCTGGTGGCGTTCGACAAAAACGCCGCAGCGCTTGCGCGCAAACTGCCGACCGCACCGGACTTCAAATTGCTGGCCGGGGCTGGGCACTTCGTGTTCCTGGCGCCGTGCAACGAAGAACAGATCGCCGCCATGCCGGCGCTGTGCACCGATGCCGACGGCGTCGACCGCAAGGACATTCATCGCAACATGATTTCCGAAGCAGGACGGTTCTTCGCCCATGCCTTGGGCAAACCCACCCGCGCCGGCATGCAGACAGCGGATCAATAATGTGGGAGCGAGCCTGCTCGCGATAGCGGTTTGACTGGCGACTGATTTGTTGAGTGTCCTGCCGCCATCGCGAGCAGGGGATTGCAGGTGTCAGGCCATCGCCCGGCGTTTCAGCAGCAGGGTCAAACCGAGTCCGGTTATCGACAACAACGCCGCACTAAAGAAAATCCACGAATACCCCAGATTCAACGCCACTGCGCCCATCAGCGGCCCGGCAATCGCCAGCGCCAGATCGAAAAACACCGCATAAGCACTCAATCCCGCTCCGCGACTGGAATTGGGCACTTGCTTGATCGCTTCCACTCCCAGCGCCGGATACACCAGCGACAGGCCGAACCCGGTCAGCCCCGCGCCGATCAAGGCATAACCCGTCGAGGGCGCCAGCCACAGCAGGACCAGCCCGACGGTTTCAATGGTCATGCAGGCAATGGCGGAGGTGAAGCCGCCGAAACGGCTGATGCTGGAGATGAACAACAGTCGCGCCAGAATGAAACAGACCCCGAATACCGTCAGGCAATAAGCCGCGCCGGTCCAGCCAAGGCTGACGTAATACAGGGTAATAAAAGTGGTGAGTGTGCCGTAACCGATGGACGCCAGGCTCAGGCTCGCGCCGAAGGGCGCAATTCGCCCGAACACCGCCCAGAACGGCAGGCGCTCGCCGCGAATCACCGGCACCGAAGGTTTGTTGCGGATCAACAGCAGCGCCAGCAGGGCCAGTAACGACAGCGCGATCCCGAGGCTGGCGAACCCCAGTTCAGCGACCATCACCACGCCCAGCGGCGCGCCGATAGCGATGGCGCCGTATGAGGCGATGCCGTTCCAGGAAATCGAACGCGCCGTGTGCTCGGCACCGACCTGGCCCATGCACCAACTGATTGTGCCTACTCCGATCAACCCCTGAGCGATGCCCAGCAACAAGCGGCCAGCGATCAGGATGATCAGGCTCAACAACGGCACACTTTGCAGCAGGGTCGACAGCAATGTCAGCACGCCGCTCAATGCAATCCCCGACAACCCGTAAACAATCGCCCGTTTTGTGCCAATGCTGTCAGACATGCGGCCGGCCATGGGCCGACTGAGCAGGGTAGCCAGGTATTGGGAGCCAATGGTCAGCCCCGCCACGATGGCGCTGAACCCCAACTGCTCATGGACATACCCCGGCAACACCGCAATTGGCAGGCCAATGCAGAGGAAGGCAATAAAGGTATAGAAAACGATGGAGACGATCTGCAGGGTGATCGCCATTGAGCTTTGCGGAGGCAGTTGCTGCACAGACATGAGAGCTCGTTCGCGGGCGGCGGTAGGAGAACTGCATCATGGCGTGGGAGGGGAATAAAAGGAAGCAGGCTAACTATGTGGATTGCAGGTCAGCATAGGCCTTCAGCATTTACATCGCCTGCTCGCGATGGTCTCAGCACCAAGACGTTTTGGATTTGAAATAAAAAAAGCCCCGTCACAAGGACAGGGCTTTTCACTTGAAGCTTGCAGCCGTCTTACATCAAAACACCCTGACTACGCAGGTAGTCGTCATAGGTGCCGCTGAAGTCGATCACGCCATCGGCGCTCAACTCGATGATGCGGGTGGCCAGGGACGATACGAACTCACGGTCGTGGCTGACGAAGATCAGCGTGCCCGGGTAGTTCTCCAGCGCCAGGTTCAGCGCCTCGATGGATTCCATGTCCAAGTGGTTGGTCGGTTCGTCCATGATCAGCACGTTCGGCTTTTGCAGAATCAGCTTGCCGAACAGCATGCGACCTTGCTCACCACCGGAGATGACCTTGACCGACTTGAGGATCTCGTCGTTGGAGAACAGCATGCGACCGAGGGTGCCGCGAACGATTTGCTCGCCACCTTGGGTCCATTGGCCCATCCAGTCGAACAGGTTGCAGTCGTCTTCGAAGTCGTGAGCGTGATCCTGGGCGTAGTAGCCCAGCTCCGCGGCATCGGTCCATTTCACGGTACCGGCATCCGGAGTCAATTCGTTGACCAGGGTACGCAGCAGGGTGGTTTTACCGATACCGTTCGGGCCGATGATCGCCACGCGCTCGCCGGCTTCAACCTGGAAGCTGAAGTCCTTGAACAGCGGCTTGCCGTCGAAGCCTTTGGCCATGCGCTCGACGATGACCGCCTGACGGTGCAGCTTCTTGGTTTGTTCGAAACGGATGAACGGGCTCACACGGCTCGAAGGCTTGACTTCGGCCAGCTGGATCTTGTCGATCGCCTTGGCGCGGGAGGTCGCTTGCTTGGCTTTCGAGGCGTTGGCCGAGAAGCGGCTGACGAACGATTGCAGCTCGGAAATCTGCGCCTTCTTCTTGGCGTTGTCCGACAGCAGTTGCTCGCGGGACTGGGTCGCCACGGTCATGTACTCGTCGTAGTTGCCCGGGAACAGGCGCAGCTCGCCGTAGTCCAGGTCAGCCATGTGGGTGCACACGCTGTTCAGGAAGTGACGGTCGTGGGAGATGATGATCATCAGGCTGGAGCGCTGGGTCAGAATGTTTTCCAGCCAGCGGATGGTGTTGATGTCCAGGTGGTTGGTCGGTTCGTCGAGCAACAGCACTTCAGGATCGGAGAACAGTGCCTGCGCCAGCAATACGCGCAGTTTCCAGCCCGGGGACACTTCGCTCATCGGGCCGAAGTGCTGCTCGATGCCGATACCCAGGCCCAGCAACAGCTCGCCGGCACGGGATTCGGCGGTGTAGCCGTCCATTTCAGCGAATTCGGTTTCCAGCTCGGCCACGGCCATGCCGTCTTCTTCGGTCATTTCCGGCAGCGAGTAGATGCGGTCGCGCTCGGCCTTGACCTTCCACAGCTCTTCGTGACCCATGATCACGGTGTCGATCACGGTAAATTCTTCGTAGGCGAACTGGTCCTGGCGCAATTTACCCAGACGCACGTTCGGCTCGAGCATGACCTGGCCGCCGGACGGCTCGAGGTCGTTACCGAGGATTTTCATGAAGGTCGACTTGCCGCAACCGTTGGCACCGATCAGGCCGTAGCGGTTACCGGCGCCGAATTTGACCGAAACGTTTTCGAATAGCGGCTTGGCGCCGAACTGCATCGTGATGTTAGCTGTGGAGATCAATTACTTTACCTATCAATGGGTTGCGAGCTGCGCATTTGGCGCTTGGGCCATTCCTGGGACATTCTGGAGATTCACTCCATCTCTCCCCAGTCACCGCTAGAGTTCAACCAGCGCGCATAAGTCGAGAGCAGCATCTGGACGCTGTGTCCAAGCTGTTGGGCAAAAAGGCGGGATTCATGCCAGACATTGCGCATATTGTCGCATAAGTGTGACGGCAGTTGTACGGTGGGCGATAACGTGTCGCACGCTTCTTTGAGGTTCGGCCACGGTTTGTGCAGAACCGGGGTCTGTCTGAGGAGGGCTCATCCTGGATAGGCCGGGAAACTCAGAGGCCACCTCAATGTTATTTTTGTTCAGTGTTGTGTTCGGGACACTTGGCGTGGCTCTGGGTAAAGTCAGCACCGCTTGCCCGGCCTCGTGTGTTTCAGATGGATTGCTGAATGGCCAGCACTTGGTCAGGGTGGGCACCAATTCAGACTCGTCTCTCCATGCCATGCGTGACAGCAGAAGGTGGGGAGGGGGCTATTCTTCTTCGTCAGGGGCCGGATTTCCGGGCGCGCTGGCGTTTCCTTGTCATGACCGCTAACCATCACCTGATCGATAGCGGCTCGCAGATACTCCCATGACCCAAGGCGCGCTTCTTACCCGCCATCTCCCGCTGTGAGTGGATAAATGGGTTACGCTGGAAAGCAGGCAACGTGAGAACGCAAACAGTCTCTCATCATGGATGGGATCAAAATGAAACTGATTTTGGTGATGCTTGTTGTTGGTCTGTTGGCTTGGAAGCTTTCCCCTGAACTACAGTCCTGGGCTGCGGTTCAACTATCGAATCCCAAAGAAGTCTCTAAAGAAGTCTCTATAGTCGTGACTGCGCCGAAGCCTGTTTCAGCGCCATTCAAATGTGATGGGCGAAAATATTGTTCGCAGATGACCTCGTGCGCAGAGGCCAAAAACTTTCTGAAAAATTGCCCAGGAATGAAAATGGACGGCGACAACGACGCAATCCCCTGTGAGTCGCAGTGGTGCCAATGACTATTTGTCGCTCAGCGGGAAAGTCTGGCTTTGCCGCACGTTGAACGGCGTGCGACAAGCCGGCGACTGACCAGGTCGAGACTCAGAGCAAGTAGCCAGCGGCTTGTCCGAGATGGTTGTCCTGCCCTCCAGTAATGAGGTGCAGTGGAATGTGTTGTTGTTCATCGATAGATGGGATTTCGAAACTTCCCACTATTTGAAGGTGCCGCTCATTCAGTCCGGTCGACTCTTCTTCTTTTGCCTTAGCCATTCTCGCGTGGTTCGCTGCGATTTCATTGAGAGTTGACACGTTACATCTCCGGTGACTGACCAAGCGTATCGCTGGAGTCCTTAAGTGTTAATTTAATTGCCGCCGCGTCAGAATTACGTCGTTCCGGGGCTGCTACGTCCGACCGGTGCAAAGCCTACGCCAGACATGTTGCGTATTCCGCACCAGATTTTCATATGCGACGAATGGTGGCGTGGCAGGTGGCTACTATCGGGTGGGCGGTTCGCGTTACTGTGCATTCCCATGTTGGGTCGTCGGCGCTTTGGCGGTATCCGTGGACACATTTTCACAGTTGAAGGTTAACTATTAGTTACAAAGTGTGGCTAAAATGCCATCTTTCGACCCCATGCCGACCGCCGGCATTGACTCAAGAACGCGCCATCGGGACCCAGTTTGTTCATTTCTGACGTGTGACGATTTTCGTGAAACTTATCATTGCCGCTATTTATGTCATCTCCATCGCGTATGTTCACTTGCGCGGTAAGGTGCGCCACAAATTTGGCCGTCAACTGAGCGACCACTCGACGTTTCTGGCACCGATCAATTGCTTCCTTTATCTGTTTTCGAAAACACCCAATAAGCCTTATCTCAATCCGGCAGACTTTCCCGACTTGAGCCCTTTGCAGGCTCATTGGGAAGAGATTCGCGCCGAAGGCCTGAATCTGCTCAAGGCTGGGGAGATCAAGCGTTCAAATCAGTACGACGACGTTGGTTTCAACTCGTTTTTCAAAAGTGGCTGGAAACGTTTCTATCTCAAATGGTACGGCGACAGTCACCCGTCGGCCGCAAAGCTCTGCCCGCGCACGACTGAACTGGTGCAAAGCATCGGCTCGATCAAGGCCGCGATGTTCGCCGAACTGCCACCGGGTTCGAAACTGGTCCGTCACCGCGATCCGTATGCCGGTTCGTACCGTTATCACTTGGGGCTGGAAACGCCGAACGATGCCGGTTGCTACATTAACGTCGACGGTGAGAATTATCATTGGCGTGATGGCGAAGCGGTGATGTTTGATGAGACCTTCATTCATTACGCCGAAAACACGACTGAGCAGAACCGCATCATCCTGTTCTGTGACATTGAGCGGCCGATGAAGTATCGCTGGGCGACGGCGTTCAACCGCTGGTTCAGCCGCACGGTGATGGCGGCTGCGGGAGCGCCGAACGATGCCGGCGACAAGGTCGGTGGTATCAACCGCTTGTTCGCCAAAATCTACAAGATTCGCCTGCGCGGCAAAGCGCTCAAGAAGCGTAACCGCACTCGCTACTACCTGGAGAAGTGGGCGATTTTTGGTGGGTTGCTGGCGATTTTTGTTTTGATCTGAGTTTTGCGTTGTGGCGCATGATTCCATCGCGGGCAAGCCCGCTCCCACAGTATCCGAGTCGAATACAAATTCAGCGAACGCCGCCGAACCTGTGGGAGCGGGCTTGCCCGCGAAGAGGCCTGTATTTTCACTGCATAATTTAGGAATGCTACTGTGATCGGTCAGCCACTAGACCGTTTCGTAGGTTTTTTCTCTGCAGTAGATTTGGCTTTGGTGGCCGGTTTACTGGTCGCTTTACCGCTACCCTTGCCACCAAGACTGCGTTTGAGCAGTTCGGTCAGATCGATAACATCCGCCGTCTTGCGCTCCTCTTCACCGGTAACGGTTTCGACATCTTCGATCTTGCCTTCATTCGCCTTCTTCTCCACCAGCGCCATGATCTTGTCTTCAAAGCTGTCGCGGTACTCCTCGGGTGTCCAGTCGGCACTCATGTCCTCCACCAGCCGTTTGGCCATCTCCAGCTCACCTTTGGCCAGATCCGGCTTGGTCACTTCACTGCCCAGTTCCAGTTGATCAAGGCTGCGCACTTCGGCGGGCCAGCGCAGCATCACCAGCACCATGGCTGATTCCAGCGGCATGAGGGCCGCCAAGTGCTGGCGCGAATGCAACACAACGCGAGCCAGGGCGACCTTGTCGGTTTTACTGAGGGTTTCGCGCAACAGCGCATAGACCTTGCCGCCGCGTTTGTCCGGCGCCAGGTAGTAGGGCGTGTCGATGTTTTGCAGGGGGATCTGCTCACTGCCGACAAAGGCAAAAATGTCGATGGTTTGGGTCGACAGTGGATGAGCCGAGCGAATCTCCTCTTCACTGAGCACCACGTAACGTCCCTTTTCGTACTCGATTCCCTTGACGATGTGCTCTTGGGTGACTTCCTTGCCGGTGACCTTGTTGATGCGCTTGTAGCCGACCGGGTCCATGCTGCGGCGGTCGAGCCAGTTGAAATCGATCCCGCGCGAAGACGTCGCCGAAACCAGCGCCACGGGGATGTGCACCAGACCGAAACTGATTGCGCCTTTCCAGATTGCCCGTGCCATCGTCGTGATCTCGTCGATTGATGTTCTGGTGACCTGTGGCCAAGGGCAAAAGTTTCAGCCAGCGGCGGCCCGGTCCTGCGGGCGGATCGGCGGTGCGGTTAACTCGTGTTACATCTTGTGGAGGAGGTTTTAGTTAACAAATCCGAACCCTGGGCGTAGCGTGGCTTCATTCATCCATGAAGCGTGGCACGCTCATTTAGAGAGGTCCTCATGAACCGATGTGTGCTCGGCGTCATCGCGATGGCATTGAGTGGCGTGCTAAGTCCTTTGGCTCTGGCAGACGCCGCATCGCCGTCCTCGCCCTTGCTGCTGGCGCAGAACCTGCCGGGCAGCACCAACAACAATCCCTACAACAGCCCGATTCGCCGGGCCAATCCCAACAGCATGCAAGGCACCCAGCCGAGCATCCCGGTGATTCGCGGCCCAAACACGGTGCCTGTGCCACGACCGCCAACGCTGGATAACGGTGGGATCGGCAACCGCTATCCGCAAGATCGACCGGCGCCCACCAGCCAACCGAAGTTCATTCCCAATCCACCGCCCCGGGACTCGAACCGCAACTACCGTTGAACGGCAGGACAGAGGTCTTGCCAGCCATTTTGACGACAAAAGGAATCGTGCATGTTGCGTAAAACCCTCTTGGCCACCTTCTGCGCCAGCGCGTTGTTGACAGCCACTGCGCCCGTTTTCGCGGCGCCGACACAGGATATAAAAAGTGAGCAGGGCACCCTTGAGCTCACGCCGATCGTTAAAGGCCTGGAGCATCCTTGGGCGCTGGCGTTTCTGCCCGACCGCCAAGGGATGCTGGTGACCGAGCGGCCTGGCAACCTGCGGCTGGTCAGCGCAGACGGCAAACTCTCGGGTCCGCTCAATGGCGTGCCTCAGGTCTGGGCCAAGGGGCAGGGCGGATTGCTCGACGTGGTGTTGTCACCCGATTTCAAGCAAGACCGCATGGTCTATCTGTCTTACGCCGAAGGGGGCGGTGAAGGCGGCAAGGCCGGCACGGCGGTTGGCCGCGGACGGTTGTCGGAAGACCTGACGGCGATCAAGGATTTCCGGGTGATCTTCCGTCAGGAGCCCAAGCTCTCGGTCGGCAATCACTTCGGCTCGCGACTGGTGTTCGACCGCGACGGTTATCTGTTCATCACCTTGGGCGAGAACAACGACCGGCCCACGGCGCAGGATCTCGACAAACTGCAAGGCAAGATCGTGCGGCTCTACCCGGACGGCAAAGTGCCGAAGGACAATCCTTTTGTCGGGCAAAAAGGCGTTCGCCCGGAAATCTGGTCCTACGGCCAACGCAACCCGCAAGGCGCGGCCCTCAACCCCTGGAGCGGCACACTCTGGGAAAACGAGCACGGCCCTCGGGGCGGCGACGAGATCAACATCATTGAACGAGGCAAAAATTACGGCTGGCCGATGGCAACCCACGGCATCAACTATTCCGGCCTGCCGATCCCGGAAGCCAAAGGCGAAACCGCCGAAGGCACTGTGGGCCCGCACCATGTCTGGGAAAAATCCCCGGGCCTGAGCGGCATGGCCTTCTACGATAGCGATCGCTTCAAGGCCTGGCGGCACAACGTATTTATCGGGGCGCTGGTGAGTCAGGAGCTGATTCGCCTGCAGTTCGAAGGCGACAAAGTTGTTCACGAAGAGCGGTTGTTGGGTGAGCTCAATAAACGAATTCGCGATGTGCGGCAGGGGCCGGATGGTTATTTGTATGTACTGACCGATGAAGATGACGGGGGGCTGTACAAGCTTGGCCTGAAGTAACTAACCCCCCTGTAGCAGCTGGCGAAGCCTGCGTTCGGCTGCGCAGCAGTCGTCAATCCTGGCCTCGGTCTACCTGAGCCACCGCGGTGGATGATTTTACGACTGCTGCGCAGCCGAACGCAGGCTTCGCCAGCTGCTACAGGGGGGGTCACCGGGGAGCATAGAGAATCACCGCCGCCCGCAGCTTGCCTCGCCCAAAACTGCACATTTTGTCGAATTCCCCATGGCTGACCGGCAAGTGCTGGCAGTCCATCGGCTGACGATGCTGGCTGTGATCCACATCCGGATCGTGCAAGTAGACGAACTCTTCATCGCAATCGGTGACGATCACCCAATGCGGTGCCTTGGAACGGGTCAGGCGATAGCTGCTGATCAATACCAGCGGTTGTCCGCCATCGTGCAGTAACCGTGGCAGATCCAGTGGTCCGCCGATCATTCGCTCCACG
This sequence comes from Pseudomonas sp. BF-R-26, assembly GCF_019947395.1. NCBI lineage: Bacteria > Pseudomonadati > Pseudomonadota > Gammaproteobacteria > Pseudomonadales > Pseudomonadaceae > Pseudomonas > Pseudomonas sp. BF-R-26. Next base: position 186,511 of record NZ_JAGYGK010000004.1, read on the forward strand.
TCGGTGGCTTGCAACTGCGCCGTGAACTCCTCGTGTACCAGGCGCATTACGTCTTTTTTATGCGCATCGCGCACACCGTCGAGGAACAGCGGCCCGGCCATGCTCAGCTGCAGTCGCACCCGAAAGCCACGCCGCCACGCTGCCAGCGCCAGGCCTTGAGGGCTGCAGCCACCGTGGCCAGACGTCATGAACACCGTGGTCGCCTCGCGCCAGATTTGCAGCTCTTCGCCACGCTCCAGCGCTCGATCGTCTTGCAGCGCGCCCATGGCCATCAGCAGGCAGGCCGGGCCACAGGTGAACTCGGTGGTCTGCGGGTAGTAAGGCACCTTGATGTTGCGTGAATCGCGGTGCTGGAGGATACGTTTTTCCAATCGCAGCGCGTCGGCATGGTCCTGGTAATAGTCGTGAATCAGCGCGAAACGCCGATAGCCGTTGCGCTCATACAGAGCAATCGCCGACGGATTGTCGATGCGCACTTCCAGCCGCAGGTAGGCGCAATCATGCTCAATGGCGCAGGCCTCGACACGTTCGAGCAATTGCTTGCCCAGTCCACTGCCGCGAGCATCAAGGACTATCGCAATCGAGTACAGGCGCGCCAATGAAGTACCCCGGTGAAACAGCACCACCGCATAGCCCACTAATTGCTCGCCACGTTGGGCCACCAGCAGTTGCCCGTGAGCCCGAGTGATCATCCATTGAAAACTGCGACTGTTGAGCCGGTCCGTGGTGAAACATTGCTGTTCAAGTGCCAGCAGTGCCGGTATGTCTTCAACTATCGCCAAGCGAAAAACAGGATTCATTTGACCGCCGTAAAAGTTGCGTAACGAAACGGGACTTTCGAAAAAGTTCGTGCTTAATAGGAAAGGTCTTGTTCTTCAATGGATCAATCACTATGTCAGCGGTACAAGGTCATTGGCGCGAAGTATCTGAGCAAACGTTACCCACAGCAATAACTTCTGCAAACTATTTAAATGGCGCGATCAGAACTTCCAGCCAGTTGATGATCATCGTCGAACGCAAGGAAGACTGGGCCTCCTACTTCCCCAGTGAAGACATCGTCACCGCCCAGGAATACCTCGAACAGACCCGTGACAACGAGCAGGGCAAGCGGGTTCAGGTGATCAACCTGTGCCGCAGCTACAAGTACCTCGGGCACGGTTATTACTGCTCGCTGCTGGCAGAAGCGCGGGGGCACAAGGTTATTCCGTCGGTGCGGACCATCAGCGAACTGACCCGAAAATCCCTGTATGGCCTGGCCCTGGATGATCTGGATAAAACCCTGGAAAAGGCCCTCAGCAATCACCTTTACAGCGATACCGAAGGGTTTACCCTGACACTGTACTTCGGAAAAACCACTATCGAGCCATTACAGGATCTGGCTCGACAATTGTTCGAAGCCTTTCCTTGTCCGATATTGCTAGTTGAGTTTCGTCGAACTAACGGTTGGCACATCGAAGGTGTAAAGTTTGGCACCTTGCATAAGTTGCGTGACGATCAGGAAGATCAGTTCGCTAATGCGCTCGACAGTTTCAGTCGCAAGATCTGGCGCATGCCGCGCTCCAGGCGATTGGCCCGTTATGACCTGGCCATTCTGCACGATCCGCAAGAAGCATTGCCGCCCTCCAATCCCAAGGCTTTGGACAACTTCATCAGGGTCGGCAGGACACTAGGCATCGACGTCGAGTTGATTGAACGCAAGGACTACGCACGAATCGCCGAATACGACGGGCTCCTGATCCGCGAGACAACGAGCGTCGATAACCACACCTACCGCTTCGCCAAAAAAGCCGAGAGCGAAGGTTTAGTGGTGATGGATGACCCGGCGTCGATCCTGCGCTGCACCAACAAGGTTTATCTGACTGATTTGCTCAAGAGCCATCAGCTGGGTATGCCCGCCACTGAAATCCTCTACAAGGAACGACCGGAAGATTTCGAGCGGGTAGGCGAGCGTCTGGGATTTCCACTGGTGCTGAAGATACCCGACGGTTGTTTCTCAAAGGGCGTCATCAAGGTCGAAAGCCAGCAAGCCTTGCTCGAGGCGACTGCCGAACTGTTCGAGCACTCGGTGTTGCTGCTCGCCCAGGAATTCTTCTACACCGAATACGACTGGCGCATTGGCGTGCTCAACCGCAAACCGATCTTTGCCTGCCAGTACTTCATGTCCAAGGGCCATTGGCAGATCTACAACCACAAAGCCAAAGGCCAGGACATCAACGGCGAATGCCGCACCCTGGCGGTTCACGAAGCGCCGCGAGCGGTGGTTGAACTGGCGGTGAAAACCGCGAATCTCATTGGCGACGGCCTCTACGGCGTCGACCTCAAGCAGTCCGGCGACAAAGTGGTGGTGATCGAAGTCAACGACAACCCGAACATGGACGCCGGCATCGAAGACGCCTACTTGCAGGACGATTTGTATTCCTTGGTGCTGGAAGAGTTTGTCCGTCGGCTGGAGCTCAAGCGCCGCGGCCAGGCCTGGTGAGCGGCCGATGATCAAGAGCTTTGATCTGAGCCACGGCGGCTTGCAAGCGGTCGAACGGCTAGACGCCGAGGTGATGCTATTCAGTAACCCCGATGCGGCCGAACGGGATCTGTTGCACAGCCATTTCAAGCTCGATGAACACGCTCTGGCCTCGGCCCTGGACCCCGACGAGGTGTCGCGCATCGAGTTTCACCCCGACAACCTGTTCCTGATCTGGAAGCGCCCGGAAAACTACTCCGGCGGCGGCAGCCTGGCCTTCGAGGTGTCGTCCTGCGGCTTGCTGTTTTCCCCAGGGCGTCTGCTGGTTATCGCCACCGACGACTCGCCGCTCAGCGGCCTCGGCACGCGGCAGTCACTGAAGACGCCACTGGATGTGTTGCTCGACCTGTTGTTCAACAACATTCACCACTATCTGGGGCACCTCAAGGTGATCAAGATGGTTGCCCGGGAGTTGCAGCAGAAATTCAATGCCTCGATGCAGAACCAGCATCTGATCCAGATGTTCAACCTCAGCGAAAGCCTGATCTATTACATCAACGCCATTCACAGCAACGGCGCGGTCCTGACCCGGCTGCGTAATCATGCGGCAAAGGAACACTTCAGCGTTGAAGCCATTGGTTTGATTGACGATCTGATCATCGAAAACAACCAGTGCTACAAACAGGCGGAAATCTACTCCACGGTGTTCTCCGGGCTGATCGATGCGCGGGGCAATCTGATGAACAACAGCATGAATAACCTGCTGCGCAAACTGACGTTGATCAACGTGGTGTTTCTGCCGTTGAACCTGATTGCGAGCATTGGCGGCATGTCCGAGTTCAGCATGATGACCGCCGGCACGCCGTGGTGGATTTCCTATCCGTTGTTTCTGACGGTGATGATGCTGGGGGCGGGAGTGATGGTGATTGGCCTCAAGCGCCTGGCGAGGTGACTTCGGCGGCTGTCAGATCGCCTTCGCGAGCAGGCTCGCTCCCACATTTTGATCTGGGGAGCCCAACTTTCGAGTCCGGCACAGCCCCCTGTGGGAGCGAGCCTGCTCGCGATAGCCATCTCAAAATCAGACCAAATCCGGATCATGCTTGTTGAGTGGCATCGATGGAGTTCTTGCGGCGTTGAAGCCCCCGCACCACCAGGTACAACAACGGCCCGACAGACACAAAAATCGCCGTCACCAACAGATAGGGAACCACCGACAACCCCGACTGCCCACGCTTGCGCGCATCCTTGTACATCCAGATACCGGCAAGCGTCGCCAACAGGTACAAATCGATCACCACCTGCGCGGTATCTGGCCGCGACATCAGGCTGATGCCGAAGTCGAGCAACGACTGCTCGGCCTGCAGCATCACCGAAACGGTGTAGCCGGCGAAAGCGATCAAGGCAATGAGGGGCAGGGCGACAGACTTCATGGTTTCCTTCCTTGGGACAATGAGCAGATCGCCAGCCTACAGCGGCCCTTGAAAATTGGCCATTGACTTGCCATCAGCGTCCGGCTAATTTCCAGCCATGACTTCCACCGTATTGCGCTGCCAGCCAAGCATTATTACCGCCATTCCTTATTTGGCGGGCTAGCTCACGACTGCAGCACCCAACCCGCCCTAGAGGCGGGTTTTTACTTTCTGTCTCTTGGGTTTGAGCTTACCGGGCACACGCAACCGGTGTAGGAGCTGCCGAAGGCTGCGATCTTTTGATCTTGAAACGCAAAGATCGCAGCCTTCGGCAGCTCCTACGCCGACCGCGTAAACCCGGATACCGTAAAGGAGACGACCATGAGCAGCACCCCCGCCCAGCAGAGCTTGCTTGAGCACTACGTGAAAAAAATCCTCGCCGCGCCGGTTTATGAACTCGCCGTGCGCACGCCATTGCAAGCGGCACCAGCCTTGTCCGAGGCATGGAGCAATCAGATCCTGCTCAAGCGCGAAGACTTGCAACCGACGTTTTCCTTCAAGATCCGCGGTGCCTACAACAAACTGGTGAACCTGAGCGACGAACAGAAAGCTCGTGGCGTGATCACGGCCTCGGCAGGCAATCATGCCCAAGGCGTAGCGTTGGCGGCCCGTGAGTTGGGGATTGCCGCAACCATTGTCATGCCCTGCACGACACCGGAATTGAAGGTGCACGGGGTTCGCAGCCGAGGTGCCGATGCAGTGCTGCATGGCGAGAGTTTTCCGTTTGCCCTGGAGTACGCGCTGAGCCTGGCACGGCAAACCGGTGGCACCTTTGTCTCGCCCTTCGACGATCCGGACGTGATCGCGGGGCAGGGCACCGTCGCCATGGAAATCCTACGGCAACACCAAGGGCCGCTGGACGCGATCTTCGTTCCGGTGGGCGGAGGTGGCTTGATCGCCGGGATTGCCGCATACGTCAAATACCTGCGTCCTGAAGTCCGCATCATCGGCGTCGAGTCGGAACATTCCGCCTGCTTGCAGGCTGCATTACAGGCCGGCGAACGGGTGGTGCTGCCAACCGTCGGCACCTTCGCCGATGGCGTGGCCGTTGCAGAGATCGGCGCCCATGGTTTCGAGGTCTGCCGGTTCTGCGTCGATGAGGTAATGACCGTCAGCAACGACGAACTCTGCGCCGCCATCAAGAACATCTACGACGATACCCGCTCGATCACCGAACCTTCCGGCGCACTGGCCGTGGCCGGGATCAAGCAGTACGTGGCACGAACCGGCGCCCGGGGTCAGACCCTGGTGGCCATTGATTCCGGAGCGAACATCAATTTCGACAGTTTGCGGCACGTGGCGGAGCGCGCCGCGTTGAGCGGCGCCCCGGCGTGAGGGACGGGCCGGTTATTCCTGAACAGCTTTCTCGACATGACTCGACGCCGACCAGATCCGGTAGCGTACTTCGACGTCCTTGGGCACGTAGAGAACGATTGGCAGCTTGCTGTTGTAGCGCAGCCTGAAACCGTCACCGACCACCGGCACGAAGTCCTTTTTGCTCTTGCCATCCGGGCAGGCCATGAGCGTGCTCATCGGGCCGGTGACTTTTTCCAGCCGGTAATACGGGTAACCCCAGCCCTCAAGGTTTTTTTCCTCAAGCCTGCCGCCCAGGTGCTGACGGTTGCAGTCCACGGTCAGAGTCTTGCCGGCCAGAATCTCGACCTGATAGCCGTCTTCCTGGTGTTGCGGGGCGAGGTGAATGACCTGGCGGGTAAAACCGCTCTCAGGCTTGGGATATGGCGCGACGTTTTCGAGGGTTGCGGCGTGGGCTACGGACGACAAAACGGCAACTATCAGCCCGACGGTCGTGTTAAGCGGCAAAGCACCCATGATGCCTCCTTGCGTGTGTGTGGGGTCAGCGGATACTGAATGGATGGGCCGCATTCTTACTACCGTCCTCAGTCAATGCAAATCCGAGATCGGGGGGATGCAAAATGCAGCGTTGGAAACAGTCCTTTCTTGCATTTTGCACGAGTCGCTTTATAGCCACCCCCGCCAATCCTTGATTCGCCGACGAGGTGCAGAGCGAAATTCTGGGCATGTTTTATGCTGAAGCTGTCTTGAGCTGACCGCGATCCCTGTTGAGTCAGCGCTGAAACAAGAAAACGGTCGGACGTTGGAACGATGAAACCCGCACGGACGAAAAGAACGGGCGATCTGAGCTCCGAGCGACATTGATTTTTGATTGGCAATCTCACAATACCGAGAGGGTGGCCATGTTTCTTTCTGCCTTGGAACTACGCAATATCGTTGAAAGCAGTTTTCTTCCGAAACGCTGCCAATGCACGCTGTCGCCGGACCTGTCGATGACCGTCAAGGTGTATTCGGACAGCGAGACTGACCATCTCGACCTGTTCGTCACCGGCATAGATGCCCATCACCTCAACGGGTGTCGGGAAATCAATAATCTGATAGCCGAGTTACGCACCGACCTTGCGCACAATGCGCACAGCCAGCTGTTGCACCCGACGTCAAAAGCCCATTAACCGGCGTTTTCACCCAGTTCGAGCGACACGCGCCGGGTCTGGATAAACCCCAGGCCCAGCGCCAATTCCACCAGGATCGCCAGTAAAATACCCGGCCCTGCATGACCATTGAGCCATTCGCCGAGGCCCAGCGCTGCCAAACCGAAACACCCCACCATAAAGCCGTTGCACATCGCGCTTCGCGCCGCCGAGGGCGGTGCCTGCCGTGCGAGATAGAACATCACCCCTAATGCGCCGAACAGCACCGCACTGCGCCTGGCGATAACACCCGACGCGGACGAATACTCGATACTCCAGATCGCCAGCAACCATTGCGGCATCAAACCCCAGACCAGCGCCAGCAGAAAACAAAGGGCGGCGGTGAATGTCGACAGCGTGCGAAACGAGAACTGCATGGCGAATCCTTTCGGCAGTGAGGGAGACGCCGAAGCATAGCGTCAGAACCCTCACAAGCCTACCGCCAAACACCGAATCAGAATCTTCTGTCAGTTCTGATAACTGCACGCGTCAGAAAGTTTTCGGTACGTAATTTCCGCAGGCTTACCCGACTTGTCGATGTACTTCATGTTAGCCGTCACGACTTGGCATTCCAGCGTCGATGGCTCAGTCAGGGAAACGACTTTGCCCACATGAAGCGGCATGCCGTAGTGATAGGGCACTGCCTGGGAGGACGACGTATCGTTGGCCTGAGCGAAACCTGCGAACGCGGTGCAGGCAAGGGCGGTAGTTATCAGTAGTGTTCGCATGTTCATGATGCTTCTCCAGTGCAGAGGGAAGGTCAGTTCGACTGAAGAACGTCGAACCTGCCGCACTGGGCGTCAGAGAAAGCTGAGGGCGTGCGGTCCAGTAAAGTTTTGGACCGTGGGGTTAAGCGATGGTTAACCGGGTTGTATGCCGCCTGTCGTGAGGTAACGCTGTTCACTTAAGCAATTTCAGCCGCGACGCATTCTTTGTAGCAGCTGCCGAAGGCTGCGTTCGGCTGCGTAGCAGTCGTGAATCCGGCTGTAGTGGTGTACCTGACGCAGCGCAATGGCTGATTTTACGACTGCTTCGCAGCCGAACGCAGGCTTCGCCAGCTGCTACAGATCGCATTGCTTAAGTGAACAGTATTACCTGTCGTGAGGAGGTTTCTGACAGAGGTTTCATGTAGGTAAAAAAAAACTGAGGGAGGTTCGGCTGGTTCCTACAAGCTTGGGCGCCTTGTCGTCTTTCGCCGACCTGCAACCAGCGTTTACTGTTTGGCATCGCTGCAAAATCAGCGAACAGGTTTGGTCACCTGATATCCCGCATACATATGTGCCATCATTCGCCCTACGGACATCTTTGTCTTCGTTGTGCGTTGTTATGGCGGCTGTGTGCTGGACGCCTTCGGGCGAGCCGATTTGCGGGTTATCGGTTGACCAAGCCTGTACACAGTCCGCCTCCATCGTTTGGTCACGGTGCTGGCGGTTACTTAACTAACGTTTGAGTAATTCTTATGCCAACGTTCAACCCGTTTCCTGTTCGCTATCGTTCAATCAAAAGCAGCATTACCGACTCAAATCCCTTGGTGATCGACACAGAAGCCAATCCCCAAGATATCCTCGAATCCGCTCTCCAGCGCATCCGGGCCTCCAGCCAGTTACTTGAAACGCTCCACTGCCTATGCTTCAAGCACGGCGATGTTCAGGACATTCCGCACATTACCCACGCGCTTTACCTGCTGACTCAGGATGGTTGCGATCTGTTGCAGGTTGCACAGCAACGGATGATGGGATGGAAAGCCCCAGCCTGACGCCGTACCTTTAAGCCTGCCTCCTGTGGGGTAGGCTTTGAAGCTAGATGTCCGACGGTGATGCACTCGATGGGATGAAGCGCTCATTTCAGGCGTAAAACCTTGAACCCATGAGTATCTGGCGGAGCATCAACACTACCAGCTTCCTCTGGTTGCCCTTTTCCTACGAAATAGTCATAGACCAGAAACTTTCCCGAGACCTCGTTCCCGATATTTGGAATGACCAGCCGCATTTGCTCTTGTCCAAGATAAAGCCAGCGGGGCAGGGACTTCTCTGCAAAATCGATTCGTTCGATCGAATGACTGACGGGGTTTTTGCGTAAAACAACACCTTTCAAGTATGGCGAGCCGTAGTTGAGTGCAAATATAAAACTGGAGGAAACACACTTTGCCAGGACCACCTGCCCGACAAAGTCGGTATCGGGCATGTCTGTAAATGCAGTTTGTGTTTTCTGATCGAGCTCAAGAAATAAGCGCTGGCCCTCTGCGGTTGACTCGGCCAGTAAAGACACCTGTGTCCCATCAGACAAAGGGCAATGGAGAATTGACTTGGGCGGCTCCGCACAAGCGTTCCCTATTGACAGAATAGTGATTAAATACAGCCATGCGCTTTTCACTTTATATTATCCCTGAGTACCTGCATTGAGTCGGGACTGGCTGCGAGTTTGGCGGCACAGGCACTTATTTTTTTATAATAAACCCCGTTGGAAAGGCCTCGGTACTTTTTGTAGGCCTCTTCAATTGAGCTGGATATATCTATCCAGTACTGCATGTACTCGGTGCCGATCTGTATGTTTGTTGCTTCGTCAAAGAGCTTTCCCGCAGCGTAAAGCCGTTGCCCTTCATCAAAAGTGTCTTTGGTTTGCTTGTCGCTTGGCATATGACCAAGCTCTTTCTTTTTTCGATATTTAAATACTTGCTTTACGCCTGCCAGCTGAACTTGCATAAGCCCGCGCGCGTCTTGTTTGGCTCCTGCGTGAGCGTCAAAGCGGGACTCCATGTAGATTTGGCAAATGATAGTGTTTGTATCAATCGAGGACTTGTTGTTGGCTTCAACCAGCTTCCTGATTTCCTTCAAACGCTTACTGTCATCTACCACGACTGAAGCCGGGGTTTTATCGGTTACCGGAGTCAACGCTTTTTGGCTTGTGGCCAAAGGTTTCAATTTAGGCATATCAAGCGTCCCATCCTGGATTGATAGGGGGGATGTCGTCATACACCTCAATCACAGCCATTTCCGCTTCTGCACTTTTTATTTTTCCAGTTCTTCCTTCATCATTGGTACGTCCCGCCAGGCTCTTGCCCGAAGAGGTTTTGATGACATAAGGAAAATTTTTCAACGGTAAACCCGTGTTTTGATCAGTAATCAAGAAATCCAAGTCATGGTCTGTTTTCTCGAGAACTGTTTTTCGTTCTAAAAGTTGACCGGCGCTCGCGATTGCAGCTGCTAACGGGATCAATGGACCTAATGCCTGGGTACCTGAACCCGCTCCCGGCCCACCACCAGAATTCACCTTCACCTCAGCCCCACTAATCGTCACGCCCCCCGCATCAATCTTCACAAAGCTCCCACCAGCCTTGGCTGTGAGCTCCATGCCACCCTCAACCACCACTTTCTCCCCAGCATGGTAGTGAATCTCCTGACCCGCCTCGACAAACTGCGCAGTCCCCACCTTCAGGTGCTGAGTCACGCCGACAGTGAGGTGATCATCAGCCCGCGCTTCGGTCTTGCGGTCGAGATGGGTAACGCGATGTTCTTCGACCTTGAACTCGCTAAACGCATTGGCCTCGACCGTGTCATGCCGCTCATTGCCGACACGAATTTTCTGGTCGTGCTCGATGTTTTCATCCCAGTCGCGCTGGGCGTGCAGGTAGATCTGTTCCGCGCCTTTCTTGTCTTCGATACGAAACTCGTTGTAACCCTTGCCGCCCGGTGAGCTGAGGGTTTTGAAGGTGCTGCGGGTTTTGTTCGCCGGCAGGTCGTAGGGGACGACGTTTCCCTTGTGGTACAGGCAGCCGGTGATCAGCGGTTGGTCCGGGTCGCCTTCAAGGAAGGTGACGAGCACTTCCATGCCGATTCGCGGGATGGCGATGCCGCCGTAGGCGTTGCCGGCCCAGCCGGTGGCGACGCGCAGCCAGCAGCTGCTGGTGTCGTTGCCCTGGCCGTCGCGGTCCCAGTGGAACTGCACTTTGACGCGGCCGTATTGGTCGCAGTGGATTTCTTCCCCCGGCGGGCCGGTGACGATGGCGGTCTGGCTGCCCAATACTTTGGGTTTCGGGTGTTCGAGGGCAGGGCGGTAATGCGCGTCCCACGGGGTGGCGAGGAAACGGTTGCGGTAGCCCTGCTGGAAGTCATCTTTATTGTCGGTGACGTCGCTGGTGATGTTCTCGCCGAGCACTTGTGGCTGCTTGCCTTCGTGGACGATTTCCAGCAGCAGCCAGAGGTCGTTCCACTCGGCGCGCGGGTGTTCGCTCAGGGCCATGAAGTGGCCGCTGACCAGGGTCGGTTCATCGCCTTTGCCGTCGGCCAGTCGGTAGTCACTGCGATGGCGTTCCAGGGCGCGGGTTGCCAGTTGCTTGCCGCGCGCGCGGTCGGTGAAGTGGCCGGGGTAGTCGTAGTCTTCGAGGTCCGGGGCGAATTCGCTTTTGGCGGTGCCTTCAGGAAGGATTCGTGGTTTTTCGAAGTCGTAGTCGCGGCGGCTGACGCGGGTGGTGCGGGTTTCCAGGCGCAGATTGAAGCGCTTGATCACCGGTTTCTTGGCGGCCATGCCGGAGTCTTGCTGGTAGCTCACCGGCGCGAGTTTGCGGAACACCGTCTGGTCATCGCCGAACACCAGTTTGTGGCCGCTGGTCGAGTGCTGGAAGTGGAAGTGAATGCCTTCCTCTTCGCACAGGCGCTGGATGAAGTGCAGGTCGGATTCGTCGTATTGCACGCAGTACACGCGCTCGGGGTAGATCGCGCCGAGCTGGAAGCTGTAGGCGTCGGCCAGAATGCCTCGCGCCTCAAGCACCTGGGCGATGATCTTCGGCACAGTTAAATGCTGGAAAATCTGCTGGTCGTGGTTGTGCCGCAAGTAGGCCAGTTGCGGCACCAGGCTGATGCTGTAGCGGGTCAGACTTTTGCCGGAATCGCCTTGCTCGATGCGGTAGACCAGGCCATGGATTTTGCCCTGGCCGGTGGCGCCAAAGGTCAGGCAACCGGGCTTGTGCAGCAGCTCTTCGAGTTTCAGGTCGGGGCGGGCGCTGACCAGTTCGATGTCGAAACAGAACGGCTGGTTGAGGGCTTCGCGGCCGACGAAGCTGAGGACCTGCAGGTCGACGGAAACGCCTTCGAGCGTGAGGGAGATATGGGTTGCGTTTGCGTCCAGCATGCCTTGATTTCCGTCCTTTGAAAAAGCAGGAGCGGATGGTGCAGCATTAAAGTGCCATTATCAAGGTTGAAATGCCGTAGGGCCGGGGGCTGACGGGTATCAGGCTTTCCCCTATAGCCGAGGTTTTGCGCAATGAATACGGGTATTTTTCGAGGCGATTGGCCGTCGCACCAAATACAAATAAAGGAAGGCCCCACAGGGTGGGGCCTTCCTTGTTACTCAGCCAAGAAATTCAAAGCGATTGCAAGGAAATGGTCGCGCTCTGAGAGTCTTGCTGGCTGTCAGCATCCATCCACACCCATTGCGTGCCGTCGCCTTGCAGATTATTGGTGATGCTCTGAATCTGCGAATAAACGATCTTTACGTTCCCAGCCGCACCCGCAGTAGGCCCAATGTTGGTGACCTGATTGGCAAGGAGGCCGTTTGAAGTCTCATTGACGACAAACACGGTCGCTTGCGCCTCACGGAGCTGGCAGGAGAGGAACTGTGTAATGGTGCTGGTAATCGTCAGGTTCATCCATTTCGAGGGGGGTACCGCATAGTAACGGGTGTACTTGTTGAACGGGTGCTGCTCACCATCGGCCGGCAGCGGATAATTGGTCAGCCCCGATGTATTGGTCGGCATGCTGACACTTCCCAGCCAGATTTCGACCTGGGAGTTACCGGCGTTGCTGGGCAGTGAAACCGAAACGGTTTGAGTATCGGTGCCCGAGACAAAACCCAACGATGCCAGGCCTGCATTGGCCGTGGTGCCAGGCACGGTGATCGGTACGGGCGGCTGGCTGTTGCTCCAGTTCACGGAGACAGTCGAATTGGTGTCATTTTGAGCCGAGTTGTAGATGAAGATGCCATAAAGCTGGCCGGGGCTAAGCGCGGTACAGGTGGCTGTATCTCCTGCGGTGAGAGTAATGCGTTGTCCGCCGTTCCAGTTAATTTGGGCAGCTGAGATAGCGACACTTTCCATGTTGGAGTTCCTTTTCCTGTTGTGGGGGTATAAGGATGAGCGCACAGCAATAATCCTTACCTGAGCTGTGCGTGGAAAAGATATTAGTTGAAGGCGTGTAGTGGTCAAGTAACTGGCTGGTTGTTTTTAATTAAACCAATATTGCGTTCAGCGGCAGTTTTATTTTGCCGGCATAAACATACAAGGGCTGTCTGTTTTATTGATTTAATTCAATAGGATGGGGGTTGTATGCGAGCAAATACAGTGCTGTCTGACAGATGGGGAGGTTAAAGGCTTACAAAGTTAATATGTCGCTGGTGTTGTGTGGTTATTTTGTTTTGAGCTTGTGGTAAGCGTAAATTGCTATAACTATTCTTGTTGAGGTAAAGAATATAAAGCTGTCAATGGCCGCTTGTCTTTTGATTGGGCTGATACAACTTTAAATCGAAATAAAAATATATCTAAAAAATATAAAAGACTGTCTGTTGTTTCGGTCCACCGACAGGTCCTGAAATCAGGGCCTGTCGTAGTAGAGGAGGCGGGGAGCGCCGATGTCAGCCCAACTGTCGCCGATACGGCAAATCCGGCCCGGTCTTGCTGCAGGTCAACGCCGCAGCGCTCACTGCAAACCTGAGCATCGCGTCAATTTGCTCGCGACTCAGCTGTTGCAGACCTCCAACCGAATCCAGTTGTTGCTCGGTCAACCAGGTAATCAACGCTGCCTGAAACGTATCGCCAGCCCCCACGGTGTCGGCAATTTTCACCGAACAGGCCGGCACCGACCACGAACCGTGGGCACGGCTGAACACCGTTGCGCCTTCGCCGCCTCGGGTGAGGAACACCAACTGACAGCGATGCTCCAGCCAGCCTTCGATTACGCGCTGAGGATCTTGCTCGGGGTACAGCAGACTCAAATCTTCGTCGCTGACCTTGATCAGATCCGCCAGCTCCACCAGCGTGGCAATCCGCGAGCGCCACAACTCGATGTTCGGCTCGGGATTCAGGCGCACGTTCGGGTCGAGGCTGATCAGGCGTTTGCCGCTTTCCCGTTGCACCAATGCCAATAACGTATCGGCAATCGGTTGCACCACCAGCGAGAACGAGCCGACGTGCAACCCGCGCACTTCAGGGCCCAACTCTGGCAGATGCGCCAGGCTCAACTGCCGATCAGCGCAGCCTTCGCCACGAAAGCTGTAATGGGGCGAGCCATTGGCACCGACCGCGACCATCGCCAAGGTAGTCGGTGCGGCAAAGTCCACGAGGTAGTCCGGGCACACACCTTCATCCTGCAGCACTCGCTGCAAACGGCGGCCGAGGTAATCGGTCGACAGCCCGCCGAACAGCGCGGCGTCCACGCCCAAACGGCGCAAACCTACGGCCACGTTGAACGGCGAGCCGCCGGCAATTGCCTTGAAATTCACTTTGGATGCCAGGCCACTGGCATCATCTTCGCTGAAGAAATCGAACAGCGCTTCGCCACACACCAAATACATAATTGCTCGCTCTTTAAAGGGTTGCGACATGCTGTTGATAGCGTTCGTAGGCCTGCTGACAGGCCGCCACATTTTCTGTAATCGGTAAGGTTTCACTGGCCAGATCGAGCTTCACGCAGCGCTCGCACAAGTCCGCCAGGCTGTCTTCGTGACCGTTTGCCCAGGATTTGCACCACGCCGCCTGAATCGCTGCGCCGAGGGCCGCGGCCTCGCTTTGTTCGGTACAAATCACTGGCGTATTCATGATGTCAGCAACGATCTGTCGCCACACCGGACTCTTCGAGCCGCCGCCGATCAGGCAGATGCAGCGGCTTTGTAAGCCATTCTGGCGCAACAAGTCTAGCCCGTAACGTAAACCGAAGGTGGTGCCTTCCACCACGGCGCGGCACAGGTTGGCCCGGGTCAGGTTGGTCATGGTCAGCCCCAGCAGGCTGCCGCTGGCATGGGGCAGGGCGGGGACGCGTTCGCCATTGAGGAACGGCAGCATGCACACGCCGTCGGCACCGATCGGCGCTTGCGCGACCAAGGCGTTGAACGCTTCGATATCCAGTTCGAACAACTCGCGAATCGCGCCGGTCGCGTTGGTCAGGTTCATCGTGCAGATCAATGGCAGCCAGCCGCCGCTGGAGGAGCAGAACGTCGCGACCGAGGCATCCGGGCTGACGTTCGCTTGTTCGGCATAGGCGTAAACCGTTCCCGAGGAGCCGAGGCTCATGGTGATCGCGCCGGGCTTTATATTGCCGGTGCCGATGGCGCCCATCATGTTGTCGCCGCCACCGCTGGAGACCAGCGCCTTGGGGTTGATGCCGAGGTGCTCGGCGATACTCGGCAGGATCGTGCCGACCGGTTGGTGGGCGTCGATCAATTCCGGGAGCGCGGCTTGCAGGCGTCCGGTCGGGTCGATGTCGCGCAGCAGTTGCAAGTCCCACTGGCGGGTTCGCACGTTGAAATAACCGGTGCCCGAGGCATCGCCATACTCGCTGCAACTGCGGCCGGTGAGCCAGAAGTTGAGGTAGTCATGGGGCAGCAGGATGCGGGCGATTCGGGCGAATACCTCCGGGTGTTGTTCTTTGCTCCAGAGCAGCTTGGACACGGTGTAACCCGGCGCGATGACGATGCCGAGGCGTTCCAGTGAGCCTTTTTCGCCGCCCAGATGGGCGAGCAAACGGTCGTTCTCCGGCGTGGACTCGGTGTCGCACCAGAGCTTGGCCGGGCGCAGCACCTGGCCGCGATCGTCGAGCAGCACCAGGCCATGTTGCTGGCCGGAAACGCCGATGCCGAGGATCGCCTGACCGTCTACATTTGCTGCGAGCAATGCGCGGTGGGTGGCCAGGGTAAAGGCTTCCAGCCATTGAGCGGTGTCTTGCTCGCGACGACCATTGGCGCCGCTGATTAGGCTGTGGGCGGCGGCGCCCTGACCGAGGACCTGACCGCTGTGCGCGTCGAGGACAATGGCTTTGGTGCCTTGGGTGCCGCAGTCGATGCCGAGGAAAAGTTGTTGGTTTGCCATGGAAGATCCTTGGATCGTCAGGTCGATAACAATGCCCATTTAACATTTATGTTGTTTGTCAGTCCGCCATCGCGGGCAAGCCCGCTCCCACAGTGGTCTGGGGTGGAACACAGATCTGTGACCAACCTCGATCCCTGTGGGAGCGGGCTTGCTCGCGAAGACGGCAGCAGGTTCACCACCATTCTTACGCCAGCACCCGCTCCAGCGTCCGCGTCACCCCAACATCCCGCAAGCTGTTACAGCACCACTCGAACGCTGCCACAAACTCGGCTGAACGCGGAATCGCCGTCCCGAAAATCTCCTCAACCTCCAACATTCGTTGAGTGATCAACACATCATCGGCCACCAGCGCCTGACAGAACGCCGCCCGCGGATCCGGAATTGCATAGGTCTGGCCATTCTCATCCACGCCTTTGAGGTACAGCGCCCACGCCGCCACCACCAGCGCCGCACGCTTGGTCTCCTGGCCATCGGCAATCAAGCGGTTGATGGTCGGCACGGTGAACTTCGGAAACTTCGACGAGCCATCCGAACACACTCGCTCCAGCTGATCGGCAATCGCCTGGTTGGAGAAGCGCGCCACCAGGGTGTTTTTGTACTCGGTCAGGTCGATCCCCGGCACCGGCGCCAGTTGCGGCGTCACGTCCAGGTCCATGTAGGCGCGCATGTAGCGCACGAACAGCGGGTCATTCATGGTTTCGTGAACGAAGCGGTAACCCTTCAAAAAGCCCAGATAGGTCAGAGCCAGATGGCTGCCGTTGAGCAGTTTGATCTTCATCTCTTCGTAAGGCGTGACGTCGTCGGTGAACTGCACGCCGACCTTTTCCCAGGCCGGGCGGCCGTTGACGAATTTGTCTTCCAGCACCCATTGCACAAACGGTTCGCAGACCACCGGCCAGGCATCATCGACGGCATGTTTGTCGGCCAGTTGCAGACGATGCTCGGTGCTGGTCATCGGCGTGATGCGGTCGACCATGGCGTTGGGAAAGCTGACATGGCGCTCGATCCAGTCGCGCAGATCGGCATCGCGCAGGGCGGCGAATGCCAGCAGGGCTTTACGGGTCACGGCGCCGTTGTGCGGGAGGTTATCGCAAGACATCAGCGTGAACGCGGGAGTACCGGTTGCGCGCCGTTTGGCCAGTGCGGCGCAGAGGAAACCGAACACGGTTTTCGGTGCGTTCGGGTGGGCCAGATCATGCTGGATCTGCGGCAGGTGCGCCATGAACTCGCCGTTGCTGTCGTCGATGCAATAGCCGCCTTCGGTGATGGTCAGCGAGACGATGCGGATGTCTGGATCGGCGAGTTTGTCGATCAGCGCCTCGGCACTGTCTTCGGCCAGCAGCATGTCGCGGATGGCTCCGATGACCCGCACTTCGGCGTCATCGGCGTCGCCCAGTTCGAACAGGGTAAACAGATAGTCCTGTTCTTTGAGATCGTCCCGGGCACGGCGGTCCTCGGCGCGCAGACCGACTCCGCAGATGGCCCAGTCCAGCGCTTCGCCGGTATTCATCAAGGCATCGGTGTAATACGCCTGATGCGCACGGTGGAAACCGCCGACGCCAATGTGCGCGATGCCTTGGCGGGTATCGCTCAGGGTGTAGGCGGGCAGGGCCACCTCGGGGGCGAGGCGGTTGAGGTTCTGTTTATTCAGTTTCATCGCATGCTCTCGAATCAGGCTGCGGCGCGCAGTGGGCGGGTCAGCGCCACGCCGTCGGCATCGAATAAATGGCAGTGTTCAGCATCCAGGTGCAGGCTCAGGGATTCGCCATAACGGCTGGCCAGATCGCCGCGAACGCGCATGGTCAGCGCTTCGCCGGACGACGTCAGAACATGGCAGAAAGTGTCGCTGCCCAAGCGTTCGCTGACATCGGCAGTCACTTGCAAGGTGCAGTCACCGGGTTGCGCCAGCTGCAGATGTTCCGGACGAATCCCTAAGGTCACCGCGCCGCCGACACTCAGGTTGGTACCACTCAGGGGCAAGGTGATGCGGGTGCCGGCGTCCAGCAGCACTTCGCAGCTTTGGCCGTTGACGCGGGTGACTTTGCCCTTGAGGAAGCCCATTTTCGGCGTGCCGAGGAAGCCTGCGACAAACAGGTTGGCCGGCTGGTGATACAGGTCCAGTGGCGAACCGACTTGCTCGATCTTGCCGCCATTGAGGACGACGACTTTGTCGGCCATGGTCATGGCTTCGACCTGGTCGTGGGTCACGTAGATCATCGTGGCTTGCAGTTCTTTGTGCAGGCGCAACAGTTCCAGGCGCATCTGCACCCGCAGGGCGGCGTCGAGGTTGGACAGCGGTTCGTCGAACAGGAAGATTTTCGGGTTGCGCACGATCGCCCGGCCGATCGCCACGCGTTGACGCTGACCACCGGACAGTTGCTTCGGCTTGCGCTCCAGCATCGGCCCGAGTTCAAGGATGCGCGCCGCTTCGCCGACTTTTTTCTCGACTTCGGCTTTCGCCACACCGGCCAGGTCGAGAGCGAACGACATGTTTTTGCGCACGCTCATGTGCGGGTACAGGGCGTAGGTCTGGAACACCATCGCCAGGTCGCGCTTGGCCGGGCTGACTTCGGTGATGTCGCGGCCATCCAGTTCGATGGTGCCGCCGCTGACCTCTTCAAGACCCGCGATCAACCGCAGCAGGGTGGATTTACCGCAGCCCGACGGGCCGACGAACACCACGAATTCCTTGTCATTCACTTCGAGGTCGATGCCTTTGATGATGGAAAAACCTTCGAAGCCTTTTTGCAGATTTTTGATTTTCAGGTTGGCCATGATGGCGCTCCTTTGTGCTTATTCTTTGAGGGCTATTTCACGGCACCGAACGACAGGCCGCGGACCAATTGTTTCTGGCTGATCCAGCCGAAGATCAGGATCGGTGCACAGGCCAGGGTCGACACTGCCGACAACTTGGCCCAGAACAAACCTTCAGGACTCGAGTACGAGGCGATCAACGCGGTCAGTGGCGCGGCCTGCGACGAGGTCAGGTTCAGCGACCAGAACGCCTCGTTCCAGCACAGGATCAGCGACAGCAAAACCGTGGAAGCCAGGCCGCCCTTGGCGATTGGTAGCAGCACCCGGACCATTTCCTGCCACAGCGTTGCGCCATCCAGGCGTGCGGCTTCGAGGATGTCTTTGGGGATGTCTTTGAAGTAGGTGTAAATCATCCAGACCACAATCGGCAGGTTGATCAGCGTGTAGATCACGATCAGCGCGATTCGCGTGTCCAGCAGGCCGAAACTCTTGGCCAGCAGGTAGATCGGCATCAGCACGCCCACCGGCGGCAGCATCTTGGTCGAGAGCATCCACAGCAGCGTGCCTTTGGTGCGCTGGGTTTCGTAGAACGCCATCGAGTAGGCCGCCGGCACCGCGATCAGCAGGCACAACGCAGTGGCACTGAAGGAAATCACCACCGAGTTCCAGGCAAAGCTGAAGTAGTCACTGCGCTCGTTGATGTGCAGGTAGTTCTCCAGCGTCGGCGTGAAGATGAACTGCGGCGGCGTGGCGAACGCATCGATTTCGGTTTTAAAACTGGTCAGCACCATCCAGAAGATCGGGAAGAAAATCAGGATCGCGATGGCCCAGGCCAGAGTGCCGAGCAGCAGGCTTTGCAGGCGGCGGGATTGTTGAAGAGTCATGGCGCAGGCCTCAGGCTTTGTCTGTCAGGTTTTTGCCGATCATTCGCACCAGCACGATGGCCGCGACGTTGGCAATCAACACCGCGATCAAACCACCGGCTGACGCCATGCCGACGTCGAACTGCACCAGCGCCTGGTTGTAGATCAGGTAGGCGAGGTTGGTCGAGGCGTAGCCGGGGCCACCGTTGGTGGTGGTGAAGATTTCGGCAAATACCGAGAGCAGGAAGATGGTTTCAATCATCACCACCACCGCGATTGGCCGGGCCAGGTGCGGCAGGGTCAGGTGCCAGAAAATCGCGATGGGACCGGCACCGTCCAGGCGTGCGGCTTCTTTCTGTTCCTGATCGAGGGACTGCATGGCGGTCATCAGGATCAGGATCGCGAAGGGCAGCCATTGCCACGAGACAATGATAATGATCGACAGCAGCGGGTAGTGCGCCAGCCAGTCCACCGGCTGCGCGCCGAACAGCTTCCAGATGTAGGCGAGAATCCCCGAGACCGGGTGAAAGATCAGGTTTTTCCAGATCAGCGCACCGACGGTGGGCATGATGAAGAACGGCGAGATCAACATCACCCGCACGATGCCGCGACCGAGAAACTCACTGGCCTCCAGCAACGCGCTGATCAACACGCCGAACACCACGCTGATCAGCAGCACGCTGCCCACCAGTAACAGGGTGTTGGTGGCGCCGGGCAGGAAGCCCGAGTCGCTCAGAAAGTAGCTGAAGTTCTCCAGCCCCACGAACTGGTTTTCACCGGGGTAGAGCAGGTTGTAGCGAATCATTGAAAAGTAAACGGTCATGCCCAGCGGCACGATCATCCACAGCAGCAACAACGCTACCGAGGGGCTGACCAGAAACCAGCCGGGGTTGGTCAACCGGCTTTTACGCACCGGTTGGGGGATGTCCATGTGAGCTTTGACAGTTGAAATATTCATGGCGATAGAACCGATTAAGTGCAGACATGTTCAGGACAGTAGGTATTCCCAACATCGACGCTAAACCTGTGGGAGCGGGCTTGCCCGCGAAGAGGCCGGTACACCAGACACATCTTCATGACTGATCCATCGCTATCGCGGGCAAGCCCGCTCCCACAGGGTAAGGGGATGGTTACTTGGGATAACCGGCGCGCTTCATCTCACGTTCGGTGGTTGACTGGGCGGCGGTCAGGGCCTGGTCGACCGTGGTCTGGCCGATCAGCGCTGCCGAGAACAGCTTGCCGACCTGGGTTCCCACGGCCTGGAACTCAGGAATGGTTACCAACTGGATGCCGACATAGGGCACGGGCTTGATGGACGGTTTACTCGGGTCCGCGGCCTTCAGCGATTCCAGCGTCACCTTGGCGAACGGCGCGGCATTCATGTAGGCCTCGGTGTAGGTCGAGGCGCGAGTGCCTGGCGGCACGTTGGCGATACCGTCTTTTTCCGCGACCAGCGCACCGTACTCCTTGGAGGTGGCCCAGGCGCTGAACGTTTTCGCCGCGTCCTTGGCCTTGGAACTGGTCGGGATGGCCAGCGCCCAGGAATACAACCAGGCCGAACCTTTGTCGGTGGTTTCATGCGGTGCGTAGGTGAAGCCGACATGATCGCTGACCTTGCTTTGGGTCTTGTCGGTGACGAATGAACCGGCGACGCTGGCATCGACCCAGATCGCACACTTGCCGCTGTTGAACAGCGCCAGGTTTTCGTTGAAACCGTTGCTCGACGCGCCCGGCGGGCCGGACTTCTTCATGGTGTCGACGTAGAAGTTCAGCGCGTTCTTCCACTCAGGTCCGGTGAATTCCGGCTGCCATTTCTCATCGAACCAGCGTGCGCCGTAAGCATTGGCGACGGTGGTGATCAGCGCCATGTTCTCGCCCCAGCCAGCCTTGCCGCGCAGGCAGATGCCGTACTGTTCTTTGTCTTTATTGGTGAGTTTGCTGGCAAATTCGCTGATCTGAGTCCAGGTAGGGCGTTCGGGCATGGTCAGCCCGGCGTCCTTGAACAGGTCGGTGCGGTAATAGGTGATGGAGCTTTCCGCGTAGAACGGCAGAGCATAAAGCGAGCCCTTGACCGAAAGGCCTTCACGGACCGAAGGGAATACGTCGTCGAGGGCGTAGGTGGCCGGCAAGTCCTTCATCGGTTCCAGCCAACCCTTGGCACCCCAGAGCGCGGCTTCGTACATGCCGATGGTCAACACATCGAACTGTCCGCCCTGGGTGGCGATGTCGGTGGTCAGGCGTTGGCGCAGGACGTTTTCTTCGAGCACCACCCAATTGAGCTTGATGTCCGGATGCTCGGCCTCGAAGGTTTTCGAGAGTTTTTGCATGCGGATCATGTCGCTGTTGTTGACGGTGGCAATGGTCAGGGTCTGGGCGCCGAGGCTGACGCTACTGAGGGTCATGCAGGTGAGAGCAAGCAGAGCTTTTACAGAAGGTTGCATCATGCACTCCTTTTCTGCACCCGGCGGGTTACAGAAGGACAGTTATTGTTTTTGTGTCTTCCGAAGGGCAGGAAGAATGTGCACTGATTACAGCCTTCAAACGATGGGCTGACAAATCATCCATCGCACTGTGACCGATACTTTTTTGCACTGGGGTTCAATGCGAGAAGCGCAGAGGACGGTGTTTTAGCGGTTAACCCCGATTGAATCCGTACAGGTTTATACGGCCGAAAATCAAAAGATCGCAGCCTTCGGCAGCTCCTGCAGGGATCGCGTGATTCTGTAGGAACTGCCGAAGGCTGCGATCTTTTGATCTTGCTTTTAACCGTGGTTTTGCTCAGTCAAACGCTGCACCGCCAACCGCCGGTAGTGCGACGGCGTCATGCCCTTGAGCTGCTGGAAACGCCGGTTGAAATTGGAAATATTATTGAAGCCCGATTCGAAACACACATCGGTCACCGTTTTGTCGCCATCGGCCAGCAGCTCACAGGATTTACTGATACGTAGGCGATTGACGAATTCGATGAAGCAGCGCCCGGTGGCCTGTTTGAACACTCGGCTGAAGTAGGTCGGCTTCAGACCCAGGTGCTCGGCGACTTCTTCCAGCGGCAGTTCCCGGGCGTAATGGGTAAAGATGTAATCCACCGCCCGGTTGGTGCGGTCGATATTGTGCTCATCGGCCAATTGCGGCGTCGTGGCACCGGACAGCAATTGATAGTCATCGGACGCCGCCAGCAACTCCAGCAGAATGAAAAAATGCCCGAGCCGGGTCATGCCCTTGGTATCAGCGATGCGCTGCATCAAGGTCATGGCCTGGCGGATCGTGCGCTTGCAGCGAAACTCGATGCCGTACTGAGCGCGCTCCAGCAAAGGTGCAAGCGTCTTGAGTTCGGCGAACACCTGATGGCCGCTTTCAAACAGTTCGTCAGTGAAATTGACCAGCATGTCGCGTTTGGGCACCACTTCGTCTTCGGCGACCTGGCTGATCCAGTTGTGTGGCAGGTTGGGGCCGGTCAGGAACAGTGTTTCCGGGTAGAAGTTACCGATGTAGTCACCGATGAATACCTTGCCGGAGCTGGCGACGATCAGGTGCAGTTCGTACTCCTTGTGGAAATGCCAGCGCACCAAAGGGCAGGGGAAGCCGTGCTGACGATAGATGATGGACAACCCGTTATGGTCGTCCATCAATTCGTAGGAAGGATCGGTAACTCTGGCTGGTCGGCTCATATCAGGGCACTTTTATTGTTATCGCCCGTTGATCATGCCTCTTTCCAGGCTCACTGTGCCAGCCCGCGACGCTGACCGTTCAGGCCCGCTCATGCAACGAACGGCCATACACGGCTTTCATGCTGGAGGCGGTCCAGCAGCAACGGACAATCTCGCACTCGTCGAAAAAGTCGATGTTGATGATGCTGCAACGGGTTACCCAGTCGCGCGTTGTACTGAACCAGTCATTGATTTGGCTTTTTATGTGCTGCGGGCCGCCCAATAGCGAATAGGTGGTCGCCGACAGCGACCAGAGAAACGTCTCGTAGGGCGCATCTTCAAGGGTCGTAGCGATATGGCTACGTAGCTCGCTGGTATCAGTGAATGTTTGTTCGAGCCACTTGTGCGGTATGCGCTGCCAGAAGTATTTACTGTCCAGCCCTGACGCGCCTTGGGCCGCCATGACGATGCGACGCAGTGAACTGGTGCGCTTGAGTTCACCCACAGTTTTCAATGCGTCGCTGTGCGGGATGATTCGCAGCCCAAGGCGACGCACCAGCACATCGTTGAGTTTCCGATAGTCGAAAGGTTTGCCCGCGATTCCGAGTTGATGAAAGTCCAGCACGATGAATTCATCCGGATTTCGATCGAGGAAGGTCGATACCGCATCGATCAGTTCATCGAGGATCCGATGGGACTGAAACCCATTGTGATGAAAGTAAAACACCGGCTCTACGGGGCCGAATGTGTAGCCGAGCCGCAGATCGAAAGCTCGCGCGCCATTGGCCAGTTGCCAGGCAAATGAATCGTTCTGGCAGGTTGTCCAGTTGCCGACCATCACTTCATAGTTGGGTGCTTTTTTGTCCATGCCGGCATTGTGCGTGCCGGGCCAGACAATGTCGGTCAGCTTCAACCGATCGATATCCAGTACGTTGCTCATCCATTTCTGTTTGTCGAACGTGATGGTGGTGCTGTGGGTCATGACAGTTCCTTGTCGTTGACCTCGTCCCATCCGTGGGACGAAGAAGTCATGTGTCGGATGTGACGGTGTGCCACATCCGTATTATTCGCCTCAGTTAAAGGCTTTCATGACCCAGCATAGAAGTGCGTGGCAGTATTGCCAGGCACGGAAATGTTTGCACAAATATAGCTATTTAGTGGCGCGATGGTTATTAGATTCTCTTGCTGGCTTTTTTCAGGTTTGCCGTTCGGCAGTAAGAAACGATTTTCGAATCTTTAATAAAGTCGAAGTTGATAATGTTGCATGTTTCTGCCCATTCACTTTTTTCTGGATCAAACCATAAATCAAGATGTTCAAGGATTCTTTTAGGGCCGCCCACGCTGTAACAGGTTGCGGAAAGCGACCAAAGCTCCCACTGACCTGGCAGGTTGTTCATTACAGTGGCGATGTAATTATGCAGGTCGTCGGTATTGACTAGATTTTGGTTGACCCATTTATGTTCGATTTTTCCGCAAAACCTTTTGTAGTCCAGGTCATTGTGCCTTGGGGCGGCGACCAATACTCGTTGTAATGGACTGATTTCCTTGAGTTGACCCAGGCTCAGATGCCGGTTTGCGGCAGGTATCATTTGATCGCCGAGATGTTTCAGCATCATGTCGTTGAAGTATTTGAAGTCAAAGGTTTCCTTGCCGTGTTTCAGTTCATGAAAAGCCAGGACGATGAATTCATTGTGGCTTCTCACAAGAAACGCTTTGATGTCGCTTACAAGATCTTCCAACGTGCGAGAAGAGAGATAGTCGCCATGTTGGCAACGGAATTTTCCGAGTCCCGCCGAGTCTGCGTGGTAAACCAATCGGACATCGAGCGCCCGAGCACCGCGGCTCAGTTGGGAAAAAAACGGGACGTCCTGACACGCCAGATAGTTGGGGCCTGGAAGAAGCGCGTAGGACGCTTCCCGGTCACAGCCTGCATTATGGGTGCCCGGCAGTGTCAACTCACGAAGCGACAAGGTGTCAATGGCCGGTGTGGCGGCCATCCAGTTATAATTCTCGTAGTTGTTTGAAGTGTTGTTGTCCATTAATGCATCCTTGCATCTAATTAATAGAAGGAGCGCCACTTGTTGTAAGGTGGTCGGAGTGGCGCTTGCAGGATGTTTATAATTATTTAAGTTCTATTCGCCAAGGGTCAGTTTGATGCGAGGTGTGTGATTGGTGATGTTCTTGTTGTGTTTGCTGGATGAAGTCCGGCTTTTATTGAATACGGTTTTTTGCTTCAATCCACTGTGCCATGTATTGAGTGCTTTTGTGATGATGATGGCGCAACATGCTGCCGGTGAAGTTATCCCTTCTAAGTTGTGCCAGGTGTTGCTGGCAATACAACAACTTCTCGATCAGTGCCGGGCCATGTGTCGACGACTTATAACGCTCGGCTAATAACATCTGCCCATTGGATTGGGCGCTCATCCAAAGGTCTTTGTCTTTGTAAAGACGAACCGCACAATCGGCGAACTCACGCGCAGTTCGGGTCACGGCGCCCGGCCACGGCTGTTCGCGGTGCATCGCTTCTGCGCCAATCGGGGTGGTGACATTAGGCGTGCCGCACAGCATGGCGTCGACGATTTTGCCTTTGATACCCGCACCGAAGCGCAACGGTGCCAGGCACACCCGGGCTGCAGACATGACTTGCAAGGCATCTTCTGCCCAGTTCATCACATGAAACCCTTGGGCCGCATTGTGCAGGGCGGTGGCTTTGGGCGGCGTATAGGCGCCATAGATATGCAGTTGCGCCTCTGGCAACTGCGCACGGATCAGCGGCCAAATCGTGGTTTTCATCCAGAGCACGGCGTCCCAGTTGGGGGCGTGGCGGAAGTTACCGATGCTCAGGAAATGCGCACGGTCT
This sequence comes from Pseudomonas sp. BF-R-26, assembly GCF_019947395.1. Taxonomy (NCBI): domain Bacteria; kingdom Pseudomonadati; phylum Pseudomonadota; class Gammaproteobacteria; order Pseudomonadales; family Pseudomonadaceae; genus Pseudomonas; species Pseudomonas sp. BF-R-26. The sequence continues at coordinate 212,139 of NZ_JAGYGK010000004.1, forward strand.
TCAAAGGCTGGCGACGCGGTGGTCAGCGGTTCGACCATCAATGGGCACCAGTGCAGCAGTTGTTGCGGCAATCCGAACTGCTCGACCAACAATTCAATCTCCACTTCGGAGATCATCAGGTTCAAGTCGCAGCGATACAGGGCGGCGATCTCCCGTTTCGCCAGATCGGTGTCCGCCATGAGCTCGAACTCTTCACGCAATGCCGGGGCGAATAACTCGCTGAAATCGTTGGCGTCGTCACTGGCCTTCAAGCGCTCTTTGAGGCGCTGATGCCGCGCATGTCGCAGGCTTTGCAGATCGGAGGTCTCCAGCACGCGCAAGGCGTCGGGGGAGTGTTTCTCTACTCGCCAGCCGAACTGCTCCTCCATCATGAACTGGTCGAACAGCACGATATCCGGTGCCAGTTCACTGACAAAGGTGTCGAAACTGCTGTTATTCAACTCGATTGGCACTTCGCGAATGCCCAACGCGGTCAGGTCCGCACGGTGCTCACCGGTGCCGGCCGGGCTGCTGAAGGTGATGTCCCAGCCTTGCTGCAGGAACGTATCGAGAATTTGCATCACATGCCCACTGGCCGCAGAAGAGCGGGGCTCGGGCCAGACGTAACCAATCACCAGGACTTTGGTTGCGCGGGGCTGACTCATTGACGGGTATTCCTTGAAACGGGTAGGGAGCGGAGAAAATCGGGGTGCGAGAAAAGTCAGGCCTGGACGAGTATGCCTTTGACCTTGTCCCGCAACTGATCAATGGAAAACGGCTTGCCGATGAGATACATGCCGTCAGGCACCTCGATGCTTTCGGCATAGCCGCTGGCGAACAGAATCGGCAATTCGGGACGCAGCATGCGCGCCTGCTTCGCCAATTCCCGACCGTCCATGACCGGCAACCCCACATCCGTCATCAGTAAGTCGATGTACTGGTCTTCGTCGTTGAGAAACTCCAGGGCCTGCTCGCTGCCATCGGCCTCAAGTACCCGGAATTGCAGTTCCTCCAGCACATCGACGATCAACGTGCGCACGATGGCATCGTCTTCGACGACTAGAATGGTGGAGGCATCAGTGGACATAGTGGGGCTCTCAAAGGTTGAATTCGCGGTTGCCGGTCGATCGAAACCGCCGGGTTCTTGCATGAGTAAGTGACGAATCACGACAAGTTCCCGACGCGCTACAAAAACAATAGCCGCACAAGAACCGCACAGAATAGCCGCTCCTTTGTCCCAGAGCAGCTAAATGCAGGCTTTTGCCGCAAAACATGTCAGAAAAATGGATGAGCTCGGCCGTTTTGGGGCAGACTCGATGCTTTTCAACAGTATGACAAGGCTTCCCCATGACCTCTGCGTCCTCGGTTGATGAGCAACGATTCCGTAAACTCTTGAGCCGCAACGTCAGCCTGCCATTGGGTATGGGCATTATCAGCGCGGTTTTCTTCGTTTCGCTGATCAGCTACCTGCTGTCGGTGATCCAGTGGGTCCAGCACACCGACCGGGTGATCAATAATGCCAATGAAGCGATAAAGCTGACCGTCGATCTGGAAACCGGCATGCGCGGGTTCCTGCTTAGCGGCGACGAACATTTCCTTGATCCCTATGAGACGGCCAAGCCGAGAATCGCCGTCGCTCTCAATACCTTGCTCGAATTGACCGTCGACAATCCGGTCCAGACTGATCGTCTGCGCCGGCTCCAGGCCTTGCAGACGGAATGGGCTAATTACGCGCAATCGATGATCGATTTGCAACGCGCCAGCGGTGACTACCGTGGCGCCGTCAAGGCCGGACGCGGCAAGCGTCTGACCGATGAGATCCGCAAGCAATTCGAAAATGTCATCGATCTGGAACAGCAGTTGCGCGCCACTCGCAACGAGGAAGTGCGCCAAACCACGATTTGGAGCATCGCCCTTTATCTGCTGTTCGTGGCCGGTATCAGCGGATTGCTGGCCTACATTGGCCGTCGGGACTTGCTCAAACTGTCCCAAAGCTACAGCGCCAACCTCGCCGGGCAACAGGCCAGTGCCCGGCGCCTGGAACAGCAAGCCTGGTTACGCAACGGTCAGACCGAACTGGCCGAGCAAGTCTTGGGGCAGTTATCCCTCAATCTGTTGGGGCGCAACATTCTGCAGTTCTGCGCCCAATATTTAGGGACGGCTGTCGCGGCGATCTATGTCCGTGAGGATCATGGTGGCCTGAAACGCATCGCGTCTTACGGTTTCTCCCGGGAACAGGAAGCGCTTGAGCAGCAGATCTACAGTGGCGAAGGGATAATTGGCCAAGTGGCGCAACAGGGGCGCTTGATTCGTCTTGATGACGTACCGGGCGACTACTTCAAAGTCAGCTCCGGCCTGGGCGAAGGTTTGCCGCACAGCGTGCTGGTGGTGCCGACCAGCGACGACGATCGGGTCAACGGTGTGATCGAACTGGGGTTCCTGCGCACGCTGACCGATCGCGATGTTGAACTGCTCGAATTGATTGCCGGCAACATCGGTACCTCGATCGAGGCCGCCCGCTATCGCCAGCGCTTGCAGGAAGTGCTGGCCGAAGCCCAGCAACTCAACGAAGAGCTGCAAGTTCAGCAAGAAGAACTCAAGACCGCCAACGAAGAGCTGGAAGAGCAGTCGCGGATTCTCAAGGAATCCCAGGGCCACCTGGAAACCCAGCAGGTAGCGCTGGAGCAAACCAACGAACAACTCGCCAGGCAGGGGGAGATCCTGGTCGCGCAACGCGATGCCATGGACCTGAAGAACACTGAACTGAATCTGGCTCAAGTTGAGCTCGAAGCGCGCGCCGAAGAGTTGCAGCGCTCCAGCACGTACAAATCCGAATTCCTTGCCAACATGTCCCACGAGCTGCGCACGCCGCTGAACAGTTCGTTGATTCTGGCCAAACTGCTGGCGGAAAACCCGCAGGAAAACCTCAGCGCCGAGCAGGTCAAGTTCGCCGATTCGATCTACTCCGCCGGCAATGACTTGCTTAACCTGATCAACGATATTCTCGACATTTCCAAGGTCGAGGCCGGCAAGCTTGAGGTGCGTCCGGAGAACACCAATGTTGCGCGTCTGGTGGAAGGCCTGCGTGGCATGTTCCAGCCGATGGCCGCGGACAAGAAACTGGATTTCCAGGTGCAATTGCAGGCCGATGCACCGCTGACGCTGTTCACCGACCGCCAGCGGCTGGAGCAAGTGATCAAGAACCTGCTGTCCAACGCGGTGAAGTTCACCGAAAAGGGCACGGTCAACCTGAGCGTCGCTGCTCAGCCAGACAATGGCATCGCCTTTATCGTCCGCGATTCCGGTATCGGTATTGCGCCGGATCAGCAGGAAAGCATTTTCGAAGCCTTCCGTCAGGCCGATGGCACCTCCAATCGTCGTTACGGCGGCACCGGCCTGGGCTTGTCGATCTCTCGTGATCTGGCCACGTTATTGGGCGGCTCCATCAGTGTGACCAGCATGCCTGGGCAGGGTAGTGTGTTCACCCTGGTGTTGCCGCAGCACTATGTCGAGCCGGGCGACGCGCCTGTCGAGACGATGAAAGCCACGCCGGTGGTCATGCCGAAAAGTGCCGTGGTTACTGCGCCTGTGCCGCGGATTGCCGACGTCGACATTCCGCGTTTCGACGATGATCGCAACAAGGCGCCATTCGCCACTCGCTGCATTCTGGTGGTGGAGGATGAGCCGAACTTTGCGCACATCCTCTACGACCTGGCCCATGAATTGGGTTATCAGTGCCTGGTAGCCCACGGCGCCGACGAAGGCTACGACCTGGCCGGGCAGTTCATCCCTGATGCGATTCTGTTGGACATGCGCTTGCCGGATCATTCCGGGCTGACGGTATTGCAGCGCCTGAAAGAACATGCCGAAACCCGGCACATCCCGGTGCACGTGATTTCGGTCGAAGACCGCGTCGAAGCCGCCATGCACATGGGCGCCATCGGTTATGCGGTCAAGCCGACCACGCGTGAGGAACTCAAGGATGTGTTTGCCCGCCTCGAAGCCAAACTGACGCAGAAGGTCAAACGGGTGTTGCTGGTCGAAGATGACGATGTGCAGCGTGACAGCATCGCCCGACTGATTGGTGACGAGGACATCGAAATCACCGCTGTCGGCCTGGCGCAGGATGCGCTCGACTTGCTGCGCAGCACGATTTTCGATTGCATGATTATCGACCTGAAGCTGCCGGACATGCTCGGCAACGACTTGCTCAAACGTATGTCCACCGAAGATATCTGCTCGTTCCCGCCGGTGATCGTCTATACCGGACGTAACCTGACCCGGGACGAAGAGGCCGAGCTGCGCAAGTATTCGCGCTCGATCATCATCAAGGGCGCGCGCTCGCCCGAGCGGTTACTAGACGAAGTGACACTCTTTCTACACAAAGTCGAATCCCGGTTGTCCCAGGAACGCCAGACGATGCTCAAGACCGCCCGCAGTCGCGACAAGGTTTTCGAGGGACGTAAAGTGCTGCTGGTGGACGACGATGTACGCAACATCTTTGCCCTCACCAGCGCGCTGGAGCAGAAGGGCGCAATCGTGGTCATTGGCCGTAACGGCCGTGAAGCGATCGAGAAATTGAATGAAGTCGAGGACATCGATCTGGTGCTGATGGACGTGATGATGCCGGAGATGGATGGTTTCGAAGCCACCCTCGAAATCCGCAAGGACCCGCGCTGGCGCAAGCTGCCGATCATTGCAGTGACGGCGAAGGCCATGAAGGACGATCAGGAGCGCTGCTTACACGCCGGCGCCAACGACTACCTGGCCAAGCCCATCGATCTGGATCGTCTGTTCTCGTTGATTCGTGTGTGGTTACCGAAGATGGAACGCATCTAGTGGAGCGCAACACCGAAATCGAATTGCGCTTGTTGATTGAGGCGATCTACCTCAAGTACAGCTACGATTTTCGCGATTACTCCACCGCGTCGATCAAACGCCGGGTCAATCATGCCTTGAGTCAGTTTGAGTGCAAGACCATCTCGTCGCTGCAGGAGAAGGTTCTGCACGACCCGACCGCATTCATGCAATTGCTGCAATTGCTGACGATCCCGGTCAGCGAAATGTTCCGAGACCCTTCGCACTTCCTGGCGCTGCGTCAGGAAGTGGTGCCACTGCTCAAGACTTATCCGTCGATCAAGGTCTGGATCGCCGGTTGCAGCACCGGCGAAGAGGTCTATTCGATGGCGATTCTGCTGCGCGAAGAAGGCCTGCTGGATCGCACCATCATCTATGCCACCGACATCAACCCGCGCTCGCTGGATAAAGCCAGGCAGGGGATTTTTTCCCTGGAGAATGTTCGGGCCTACACTCACAACTACCAGCAGGCTGGTGGTCAGCGTTCATTCGCCGATTACTACACGGCGGCCTATGGCTACGCCATTTTCGACAAGAGCCTGTGCGACAACGTGACCTTCGCCGATCACAGCCTGGCCACCGACAGCGTGTTCTCGGAAACTCAATTAATTTCGTGTCGTAATGTATTGATTTACTTCAACAAAAAACTACAGCATCGCGCGTTCGGCTTGTTTCATGAATCCCTGTGTCATCGGGGTTTTCTGGCACTGGGCAGTAAGGAAACCCTGGATTTCTCGGCTTATGGCAATCAGTTTGAAGCATTGGTCAAACCAGAACGGATATACCGCAAATCATGAATAGGGCAGTGCTGGATACTCATAGGCTGGATCTTCGCGGCATCAGCCATCTGCTTGTCGAGCTGGAAGGAGTCGCATGTTAAGTAGCATCCAGGCCAAATTACTGATCGTCGACGACCTGCCGGAAAACCTTCTGGCGCTCGAAGCATTGATCAGGCGCGAAGATCGTATCGTCTACAAAGCCCTGTCCGCCGACGAAGCCTTGTCGCTGTTGCTGCAGCATGAATTCGCGATGGCCATTCTCGATGTGCAGATGCCCGGCATGAACGGCTTCGAGCTGGCCGAGTTGATGCGCGGCACGGAAAAAACCAGAAACATCCCGATTGTGTTCGTCAGTGCCGCCGGTCGCGAGCTTAATTACGCGTTCAAGGGCTATGAAAGCGGTGCGGTAGACTTCTTGCACAAGCCGCTGGATGTTCACGCGGTCAAGAGCAAGGTCAATGTCTTCGTCGACCTGTATCGCCAGAGCAAAGCGATGAAGCATCAGGTCGAAGCGCTGGAGCACAGTCGCCGGGAGCAGGAGGCGCTGCTCAAACAGTTGCAGAATACCCAGAATGAGCTGGAGCAAGCGGTGCGCATGCGGGATGACTTCATGTCCATCGTGGCGCACGAAGTCCGTACGCCGCTCAACGGCCTGATTCTCGAAACCCAGTTGCGCAAAATGCACTTGGCCCGGGATAACGCCGCAGCCTTCACCCTGGACAAGATGCACGCCATGGTCGACCGCGATGAGCGGCAGATCAAAAGCCTGATTCGCCTGATCGAAGACATGCTCGATGTGTCGCGGATCCGTACTGGCAAGCTGTCGATTCGCCCCAGTCGGTTTGACCTGGTGCAACTGGTGAACAACCTTCTGCAAAACTTTGCACCGCAGGTCGAGGCCGCGGAGTCGTCGGTTACCTTGACGGCCGAGCAGCCCGTGTTGGGCCACTGGGACGAGTTCCGTATCGAACAAGTGATTTCCAACTTGTTGACCAATGCGCTGCGTTATGGCGCCAAGAGCCAGATCGACGTACGCGTGTACAATCAGCACGGGCAAGCGTGGGTTGAGGTTCAGGATCGCGGTATCGGGATCAGTGAAGAGAATCAGCAGCGCATTTTTCAGCAGTTCGAACGGGTTTCCGCCAAGGCCGTTGTAGCAGGGCTGGGCCTGGGGCTGTTTATTTCGGAGCAGATTGTCGCCGCCCACGGTGGCTCCATCACCGTCGAGAGCCGGATTGGCGAAGGCGCCTTGTTTCGCGTTTGTCTGCCGCTGCAGGAAAACAGCCCGATAAACGCAACCTCTGAGTGACCACACGGTCGTATCAGCAGCTATTGACCGAACAAAGGCTTTCCATGAGTGAAGATGCACAAGATGTGGTACTGATCGTCGAGGATGACCCTTCGATCTTGATGGTGCTGTCTGCTTATTTGTCGGGTGAGGGTTACCGGGTGCTGCAAGCCGAAAACGGCGAGCAGGCCTTTGAAATTCTAGCGAGCAAACCGCATCTGGACATGATGATCACCGACTTCCGCTTGCCGGGGGGAATCTCTGGCGTGCAGATCGCCGAACCCGCCGTGAAATTGCGACCGGAGCTCAAGGTCATCTTCATCAGCGGCTATCCGCAGGAAATTCGCGAGACCGACAGCCCGATCACCCGCAAGGCGCCGATCCTGGCCAAGCCGTTCGATCTGGATGTGTTGCAACAGATCATGCAAGACATGCTGTCCTGAAGGCAGCTATATCGCTGACCAGCGGGCCCCTGTAGGAGCTGCCGAAGGCTGCGATCTTTTGATCTTTTTGCGCTCGCGCGACGGCCCCGGATCAAAAGATCGCAGCCTGCGGCAGCGCCTACACAAGAATCCTTCAGATTCTGATCATCTCCCGCACCTTCGCCGTCAACAAATCGAAGGTGAACGGCTTGGTGATCATTTGCATGCCTGGATCAAGAAAGCCACCGCGCACAGCGGCATGTTCGGCATACCCGGTGATGAACAATACCTTGAGATCAGGCCGATACTGCCGGCCGATTTCCGCCAGTTGCCGGCCGTTCATGCCCGGTAGCCCCACGTCGCTGATCAACAGGTCGATTCGCTGACCGGAGTCGAGAATCGGCACGGCGCTGTCAGCATCGCCGGCTTCAACGAAGGCGTAGCCCAATTCACTCAATACGGCGCTGACCAGGACTCGCACGGCGGGATCGTCTTCGACGATAAGCACGGTTTCGCCATTCCGGGCGTAAGGAGCGTGTTGGGCATCGACTTGGGTGTCCTGGAGCAGTTCTCCGCTGAAACGCGGCAAAAACAGACTGACCTTGGTGCCTTTTCCGACTTCACTGTGAATGCTGACGTGGCCGCCAGACTGTTTGCTGAAACCGTAAATCATCGACAAGCCCAGGCCCGTGCCCTGGCCGATGGGTTTGGTCGTGAAGAAAGGATCAAAGGCTCGGTTGATGGTGCTTTGCGGCATGCCGCAACCGGTATCGGTGACGCTCAGGACGATGTAATCGCCCGGTTGCAGATTGCTGTGTGCCTCGGTAAACCCCGTATCCAGATGCTGATTGGAGGTTTTGACCAGCAGCTTTCCGCCGTCGGGCATGGCGTCCCGGGCGTTTAGCACCAGATTGAGCAGGGCGCTTTCGAGTTGGTTGGGGTCGGCCTCGGCCACCCACAGTTGCTCGTCCAGCTGCATTTCAAGGTGAATGCTTTCATTGATGCTGCGCTGCAACAGTTCACCCATGGACACCACCAGGGTGTTCATCTGCACGGGTTTTGAATCCAGCGACTGGCGTCGGGAAAACGCCAGCAGACGATGCGTCAGGCCCGCCGCGCGGTTGGCTGAGGTCACCCCAAGATCGATCAGGCTGTCCAGGTCCTCGGTGCGTCCCCGGGCCAGGCGTCGACGCAGCAGCTCCAGGCTGCCGATGATGCCGGTGAGCATGTTGTTGAAGTCGTGGGCAATACCGCCGGTGAGTTGGCCGACCGCTTCCATTTTCTGCGACTGCCTGAGCACCTCTTCATTGTGGCGCAGTTGCGCGGTGCGTTCCTCGACCTGTTGCTCGAGGGTTTCCAGGGTGTTTTGCAGACGCAGTTCGCTTTGGCTCAGATCAATCAACCGGTCCCTGGCTTCATACTGCCGTCGTCGCCCGCGCAACGCTGTGGTGACCAGACTGATCAGCGTGACCGGATGAAACGGCCGCTCGAGAAAGGTCACGTTGCCCAGTTGCAGCCCGAGTCGCGATGCAGGGTTCTGCTCCGGGCCACCGTGGTGGGTCAGCAGTACGATCGGCAGATCCGACCACGCCGGTTGCTGCTCGATCAGGCCCAGCAGCGGTTCAAGGTTTGCGCCCAATAAGGCCTCGGAAGCAATCACCAGCAGGCCGGCACCCAGCGACAGTTCATTGCACAACGTGCCCAGATCGCGGGTGATGATCCCATCGAACCCTGCCTCGTTGAGCATCATCAGCGCAATCTGGCTGTCGCGTCCCAACGGCGCAAGAATGATCGCACGCTCGGACATTGCCTCCACGGCCGTCACTGGACATCTTCCTCAAGCAGCGGCTTGCTCGCGCCCAGGTAAGTGGGCACTCCACGCAATACACCCTGGAATGCATCCAGTGGTTCACCGATGGTCATGCCCTGGCTGCTGATGCGGTACTCGCGAATGGTTGATTCGTGGCTGCCGGTACGTTTCTTGATGATCGAGATCGCTCGGCGAACCTTGCCCAGGGCTTCGAAGTAGCGCAACAGGATGACCGTGTCGGCCAGATAGGTAATGTCGACGGGGGCCTGCATGTCACCGACCAGTCCATGTTGGGCGACGGTCATGAATGTCGCGGCGCCTTGGCGATTGAGGTACAGCAGCAACTCATGCATGTGCAGCACCAGGGCATTTTCTTCGGGCATTGCCGCCTGATAGCCGTTGATACTGTCGATCACCACGGTTTTGATATTGCCCTCATCGACACAACGACGAACCCGGTAGGAGAATTCGCCGGGGGACAATTCGGCGGCGTCCACTTGCTCGATCAGCAGGTTGCCGGTGTCTTCCAGGGCCTTCAGGTCGATGCCGATGTTTTTCATCCGCTCGAACAGCAGCCCCAGCTCTTCATCGAAGATGAACAATGCAGCCTTTTCGCCACGGGCCACCGCCGCAGCGGCGAAGACCATTGAGATTAGCGATTTGCCGGTACCCGCCGGGCCGAGGATCAGGGTGCTGGAGCCCGTCTCGATACCGCCACCGAGCAGGGCATCCATTTGCGCGATGCCACTGGTCAACTGCTGGCGGATATAACGCCCGCGATGTTCGGCCGCCACCAAGCGTGGGAATACATGCACGCCGTCACCCATAATGGTGAAGTCATGGAAACCGCCCCGGTACTTCTGACCGCGATACTTCACCACGCGGATCCGCCGACGTTCGGCACCGTAGTTAGGCGTCAATTCTTCGAGACGAATTACCCCGTGAGCCACGCTGTGCACGGTTTTGTCGAGAGCTTCGGTGGTCAGGTCATCCAGCAGCAGCACCGTGGCTTCGTAGCGCACGAAGTAATGCTTGATCGCCAGAATCTGCCGGCGGTAGCGCAAAGAGCTTTGGGCCAACAGGCGGATTTCGGACAGACTGTCGACCACGACGCGGGTCGGTTTGACCCGTTCGACTGCTTCGAAAATCTGTTTGGTGGCTTCGCCCAGTTCCAGGTCCGAGGAATACAGCAGACTCTGCTGATGCTCGGCATTGAGCAGGCTTTCCGGCGGCGTCAGCTCGAAGATGTGGATGTTCTCATTCAGCTCCCAGCCGTGGGATAACGCCCCTTGGCGCAGCTCTCGCTCGGTTTCCGACAGGGTGATGTATAACGAGCGTTCGCCGGCACGGGCGCCAGCCAACAGAAAATGCAATGCGACGGTGGTTTTGCCGGTACCGGGTTCACCCTCCAGCAAGAACACATGGCCGCGGGACAATCCACCGGCCAGGATGTCATCCAGACCTTCAATGCCGGTGGCGGCTTTTGCACTGATCAACTCGTTAGATGTAGACAAGAAATGCCCTCTCATGACTAGGGGAAGCGAGGCAGCAGGCTGGGAGCGCCTGAGTGGACTGCCTGATCACTTGACCTTTCGCCGAGACGGCGGTTCAACCTTTTCTTGCTCTGATTTGTAGCAGCTGCCGAAGGCTGCGTTCGGGGGGCGCAGCGCCCGCCGGTCAATCGATGACGAGCGCTACACACTCGAACGCAGCCTTCGGCAGCTGCTACAGAGCGATCGTTTACAGACCTTGCTGCAACGCCGGATCGTCGGGGTTTAGCTGTTCCAGTTGTGCCAGCAATATCTGCACGTTCTGCAACTGTCCGCTTTCCTTCCAGTAGTTGATCAGCAGCACGCGCGCCTTGCGATCGGCCGGGTGGCGCTGGACGATTTCCTGCAACTGGTTCTGCGCCGCCTCCAGCTCCTGCTCACCGTGCAGCGTGGTGGCCAGGTCGTAGCGGTAATCCTTGTTGTCCGGCTCAAGCTCCACGGCTTTGGACAGCCCGAGCAGGGCGAACTCACTTTGCCCGTGATGCAGCAACCAAAGCCCCAGCGCATGCTGCAGGTAGGCCGAGTCAGGCTGGGCCTTTAACTGTTTCGCCAACAATTGCCTGGCGGCATCGCTTTGGCCCTGTTTATCCAGCACTTCGATCTGCATCACCAGTGCCGGCAGGTTGCCGGGCGCCAGTTGCAACGTGCGCTCCAAGGCCTGCTGCGCTTCCTTCAGCTCGGCATTGTGCAAGTGCAGGCGCGCCAGTTGGTATTGGGTTTCGGCGCTTTCCGGCTGCCCCTTGAGAAGCTGCTCCCAAGCATCGATGGCTTGCTCCAAGGGGCCGAAGTACAACCCCAGTTCATCCGGCGTCAGACCCAATAAGGCATTGACCGCCGCAAACCGGACGCTCGGATCGCTGTCATCGAGCAAGGGCCCCAGCAACAGGCTGCGCTGCCCACTGGGCACCAGCCCATTGATGCTTTTGATCGCTGCGATGCGCACATCCGCCGATGGATGTTGCAAGTCCGCATCCGCCAGTTTCAGGGCTTGCGGGCTTGGGTAGTTGGGCAGTTCGGCGTGCAGCCAGACACGGCGCTTGGTCGACAGGTCAGGGCGGCCCAATTGCTGATAAAGCACCCGCGCCGCTCCCGGTTGACCCGCGCGTGCCTGGGCCAGCGCTTCGCTGTAGCCATGCTTGATCGCCGCCGGCACCACGGGCGTCGTGCTACGCAAGAAAAACCAGGCGAGGGCGAGGGCAAACAATACGCAGAGGCTGATGAGCAAGTAGCGGCGGGACTGAGGCATGCAGGAATCCGGGAGCTGGCAGGCTTTTGCAAAGCCACCAGCTTCGGTCAGGCCGGGCTGTGAGTCAAACCCAAGCTTGATTCAGCAGGTAGTCGTCGGCGAATTTGCCTACAGGTATTGTCGACACTGAAACCTGTCGAGGCACTGAAGCAATGACTACGCTTGCTGGAGATGACTTAATGAGCGCTCTCATGCAACCGCTGCTTCAATATTTCAAGGCGATACTCAACCCCGGACGAGAGGTGCTGCTGTTCGCCCTGAGGACCATTGTGGCCGGGCTACTGACGTTGTACCTGGCCTTCCTGTTCGACCTTGAGCAGCCCAAGTGGTCGATCATGGCGGTGGTCATCGTCAGCCAGCCGTTGGGCGGCATGGCCCTGGCCCGAAGTTTCGGTCAGGTCATCGGCACCACGTTAGGAGCGGTGGTGGCGGTGTTGATCATGGCGATCTTCCCCCAGGCGCCCCTGCCTTTCATCCTCACCCTGGCCTTGTGGTTGGCATTCTGTACCGCCGGCGGCACCTTGTTGCGCTACACCAGCTCCCAGGCATTTGTGCTGAGCGGGTACACGGCGGTGGTCGTGGCGCTGCTGGCGGTACCCGATCAGGAAGGCACGTTCCTGCTAGCCGTCACTCGTGTGACCGAAACGCTTTTGGCGGTGGCTTGCGTGTGCGTGGTCAGCCTTCTCACGGCGCGACCGGAAGCTGTGGCGCGGGATTACTTCGCCAAGATCGATCAGGTCATCAAGCTGCTCGCGACCCACGCTGCTGCCGTCATCCGAACCGAAGAAAGCGAGGCCGATTTCCATCGGCGGCAGATGCAACTGCTCGGCGCAATCAGTGCTCTGGAGGGAGTACGTCGGCATTTATATTACGATGCGCCGCGGTTGCGCAGCGCCAATGGTCTGGTGCAACTGCTGGGCAATCAGCTGGTGCTGCTGACTTCGCGGTTGACGGCCTTGCGTCACCAGCGGCAACTGCTCACCGAACGCTGGGAAGGCGCGTTGCCGGAAGAGATACAACGTTTGCGCGCCGAAGAACTGGCGTTTCTCGATGAATTGGCCCTGCAAGGGCGTTCATTGTCGAGCGAGGCACGGCACCATTTCGCCGCGCTGCAACAGCGTTTCGATGACCAGGCCTACAAGGCCGAACAACTCACCGAGACGATGCCTGCCACCCTGCGTTCATTGGCTTGGGCACTGCGTTGGGAGCAGGCACGGATGCTAGAGCAACTGGCGCAGATTCTGGAGCTAAGCGACGCGATCCAGGAAGGGCGTGAAGCCAGTTGCGTGTTCCGTGGCCAGGAAAATCCGCTGCATCTGGATTTCACCTTGGCGGCAATGAATGCAATCCGGGCATTTTTCGCGTTGCTGGTGGCCGGGTTGATCTGGATCGAGACCGCTTGGGATGGGGCCCGTGGCGGGATGATTGTGGTGGGGATTCTCTGTTCGCTGATGGCGACTTTTCCACGGCCGTTGCTGGCCGCGCAAAGCTTTGCCAAAGGGCTGGGTCTGGCCTTGGTGGTGTCGGCGCTCTATCTGTTCATGCTGATACCGATGATTAGTAACTTCGAGTTACTCGCCTTGTTGCTTGCCCCATTGCTGTATGCCGTCGCGGTGGGGTTGGCCAGCCCGCCAACCACTGGCACAGGCATCGGTCTTGGGCTAACGACAATACTGTTGTTGGGCCCGCAAAACACAGGAAGCGGCCAAAACAGCGCTATTCAGTGGTTCGAGTTTGCCGGTGCGTATATCAGCGCCTCCGCGCTGGCGCTCAGTGTCTATGCCTTGATCTTCCCGTTCAGGCCCGTTTTACGGATACGTCGGCTGTTCAATGAAAACTGCGAGCAGGTCTACGCTTTGCTGAAGACGCCGGCCACCGATGAACAACAATTTGCGTTTGAAAGCCGTATGGTCGATCGCCTGACCATGATGTTGGGATTATTGCCGGCGACCAACGACAAGCACTCCATAGAGCTGTTCGAAGTCAGCCTTGGCTGCATGGCACTGGGTGTGGCCTTGAACCAGCTCAGGCAACAGGGGCAAAGCAACACGTTACTGAGTACAGACCAGCAAAACCGTTTGCTGGCTGCCGTGCGTGAGACAGGCCGATTGATCGCCGGGCGGCCCGGGATTGACCTTGAGCAGCTGCTCGGCAACTTGCGTGTCTTGGGCGATGAAATGGATGACTTGCATTTAGACGTTCATGAACACCTGTGGTCGGTTTTCAGAATGCGCGTGGCGTTGTTGATCGTGGTGTCGTTTCTGGAGCGACATCGCCAATACTTTCAACCCGTCCAAACGGAAGGAGAGCCAGCCCTTGCCCATTGATTTTGAATTGGGTGGTGTCTACTTGCCGCCGATTGCCCAGGCGTTACTGCTGGCCCTGCCGATCTTCCTGCTGCTGGACTGGATCTTGCGCCGTTTTGGCGTGCTGCGTTTTGTCTGGCACGAGGCCTTGTTCGAAGGCGCGTTATACGCCTGCGTTTGCGCGACGCTGATTCTGGTGATGGGAGCTTGATGCCTTGAAGAAGATCCTCGCCCGACTCGTGACTGTGGCAGTGGTATTGCTGGCCTTCGTGCTTGGCTGGTTCGCCTGGGAACATTACACCCGCGCGCCCTGGACTCGGGACGCGCGGGTTCGCGCCGATGTGGTGACGTTGTCCGCCGATGTCTCGGGGCGCATCGTCAGCCTGAGTGTTCAAGACAACCAGCATGTTACGAAAGGCCAGTTGCTGCTGGAGATCGACCCGGCTCGTTATACGCTGGCAGTGGAGCATGCCAAGCGCGCGGTGGAAGTCGCAAAAGCCACGCTGGGCCAGTCCGAAGCGACGATTGTCGCCAGCGAAGCAATGCTCAGGCAGCGTCAGAGTGAAGAGCATCGCCGGCGAACCCTCAAACAGCGTTTCGCGATCTCCGGCGAAGAATGGGAGAAATCCAGTACCGAAGTGGCGGTGGCGCAGGCGGAGCTGTTGCGCAATCAGGCCAATCTGGGCCTGGCCCAGGCCAACGTGCAACTGGCGATCGCTGCATTGACCCAGGCCGAACTGGACTTGCAGCGCACGCGGGTCGCAGCGCCTGTCAGCGGTTACGTGACCAACCTGCTGACTCGCCAGGGCGATTACGCCACTGCCGGAGGGGCGTTGTTGGCACTGGTAGACAGCGACTCGTTTTATATCAGCGGCTACTTTGAAGAAACAAAGCTGCCGCGAATCGAGGAGGGCGACCGGGTCAGGGTCGAGTTGATGAGCGGCGAGACCTTCGGCGGCACCGTGCAAAGCATCGCTTTTGCTATCGCCGACCGCGAGAACTCCCCCGGCAGTCGCCTGCTAGCCAGCATCAACCCCAGTTACACCTGGGTCAAGCTGGCGCAAAGGGTGCCGGTGCGGATTCAGATCGATGCTGACTATGTCGCTAAAAACCGTCTGAGGGCCGGGACCACGGCCACCGTGACAGTCCTGGAAAGCCGCGAGACTCAAGAACACCGCTAACCCTGTGGGAGCGGGCTTGCCCGCGATGGCGGTGGGTCAGCCAACATCAACGCTGAATGTGCAATCGTCATCGCGGGCAAGCCCGCTCCCACAGGGGATGTGGTGGATTCAACAAGCGTGCATGACAAAAAAAAGCCCCGCGACCGAATGAGGCGCGGGGCAAAGAAGTTGGTTGGTTGCGGCCAACCAAAGGAGCTCTTTAAAACGTTACTTGCTGGCGACCGTCTCTGGTTGCCAGCCGCCGCCGAGAGCTTTGTAGATGGCGACAATGCCGCGATACAAATCGACTTCAGCCTGGGCCTGGGTGTCTTCGGCTGCCAGGCGCTCGCGTTGAGCATCGAGCAGCACGAGGAAGTCCACGGTGCCTTCGCGGTAGCGAATGTCGGCGAGATCGGCAGCGGCGCGGCTTGATTCGCTTTGACGAATCAGCGAGATCAGGCGCTGCTGACGTTTACCGTAATCGCTGAAGGCGTTTTCCGACTCTTCCAGCGCCAACAGGACTTGCTGCTCGTAGGTCGCCAGGGCGCCTTCGGCTTCAGCATCGGCACCACGCAAACGGGCGCGCACGCTGCCCAGGTCGAACGCCGCCCAGGTAATGCTTGGGCCCAGTGCCCAGGCGTTGGCCGCCGAGGAACCGATCTGCGAACCGCGCCCGGCAGTGAAGCCGAGGAAGCCGCTGAGGCTGACCCGTGGGAACAAATCAGCCTTGGCCACGCCAATACGGGCGGTGGCGGCCGCCAGTTGGCGTTCGGCGCTGCGGATGTCTGGACGCCGTTGCAGCAGTTCGCCCGGATCACCGATCGGCAGGGCCTTGGCGATCGCCGGCAAGTCTTTTGGACTCAGGTCGACGGTTAGCTTGTCCGGACGCTCACCCAGCAGGGTGGCGATGCGGTTGCGCTGACGCACCTGTTCGGCCTGCAGTTGCGGCACGCTGGCTTCCACAGAGGCCAGACGCGCATCGGCGCGAACCACGTCCAGCTGATCGCCGACACCGGCATCACGCAGGCTTTCGGTGATCTTGCGCGATTCCTGCTGGTTGTTCAGGTTGGCCAGGGCGATCTTTTCCCGCAACTGCGCACCGCGCAGTTGGCCGTAGGCGTCCACCAGTTCGGCAATCATGGTGACTTGCAGTTGGTAAAGATCGGCTTCGGCGGCCTGCTGTTCGGCGTCGCTGGATTCCAGGTTGCGCTGGATGCGACCGAACAAGTCCAGTTCCCAGGCCATGTCCAGCCCTAGGTCATAGCGTTCACTGCTGACGCGTTTAGTGGTCTGGCCGGGAATCTGTCCTTTGGCCAAATCACTGCTCGCGCGGCTGGTGATGGTCGGCATGGCGTCGTTGCTGACGTCATCGCGAATCGCCCGGGCCGCTTTCCAGCGGGCGAAGGCCACGCGCAAATCACGGTTGCCTTGCAAGGATTGCGTCACCAGCTGGTTGAGGGTCGGATCCTCGAACTGCTGCCACCAGATGCCTTCGAAACGGGCGCGGTCAAAATTCTTCTGACCGGCGCTGCCATCGGTGGCGGCCGTGATGTTGGCCGCCTCCGTCGCTGGGGTTTTGTAATCCGGGCCAACGGCGCAGGCACTCAGGGCCAGTACCAGAAGGCTCGGCAGGAAGGCTTTCAGGCTCATTGTTGCGCCTCCACTTGCTTTTCCAATTTCAGCGCCTTGGCCGCTTTGCGCGCTTCACCGCGCTCCACAAAGTTACGAATCAGTACGTAGAACACCGGCGTCAGCAACAGACCGAAGAAGGTCACCCCGAGCATCCCGGAGAACACCGCCACACCCATGGCATGACGCATTTCGGCACCGGCACCGCTGGAGAAAACCAGAGGCACAACACCCATGATGAACGCGAAGGAGGTCATCAGGATCGGCCGCAGACGCAGACGGCAAGCTTCCAGTACCGCTGCCAACGGGCCGAGGCCTTCTTCCTGTTTATCCTTGGCAAACTCGACGATCAGAATCGCGTTCTTACACGCAAGTCCCACCAGTACGATCAAGCCGATCTGGGTGAAGATGTTGTTGTCGCCGCCCGAGGCAATCACACCAGTAATGGCCGACAGCAGGGTCATCGGAACGATCAGGATCACCGCCAGTGGCAGGCTCCAGCTCTCGTATTGAGCCGCGAGCACCAGGAACGCCAGCAGTACGCAGAGCGGGAACACGAACAGCGCCGTGTTGCCGGACAGAATCTGCTGGTAGGTCAGGTCGGTCCACTCGTAGGTCATGCCGTTGGGCAATTCGTCCTTGAGCAGTTTCTCGATGGCTTTCTCGGCCTGGCCGGAGCTGTAGCCGGGGGCTGCCGCACCGTTGATTTCAGCGGTGATGAAGCCGTTGTAGTGCATCACGCGGTCCGGCCCCGAGGTGTCGCTGACCTTGATGAAGGTCGCCAGCGGAATCATCTCGCCCCGGTTGTTACGCACTTTCAGCTGACCGATCTGGTCCGATTCGAGGCGGAACTGTTGCTCAGCCTGAACGTTGACCTGATAGGTGCGACCGAAGCGGTTGAAGTCGTTGGCATACAGCGAACCCAGGTAGATCTGCAGGGTGTCGAAGATGTCACTGACGGCAACGCCGTGGGTCTTGGCTTTTTCCCGGTCAATGGCGGCATCGACCTGCGGCACGTTCACTGTGTAGCTGGTGAACAGGCCGGCCAGTTCCGGCACGCTGTGGCTTTTGGTGATGATGTTCATGGTTTCTTTGTACAGCTCGTCATAGCCCAGGTTGCCCCGGTCTTCGATCTGCAGGCGGAAACCGCCAATGGTCCCCAAGCCTTGTACCGGCGGCGGCGGGAAGATCGCCATATAGGCTTCCTGAATCCCGGCGTACTGGCCGTTCAATGCACCGGCAATCGCACCGGCGGACATGCTCGGATCCTTACGCTCGTCGAATGGTTTGAGGGTGACGAACACGATGCCGGAGTTAGGGCTGTTGGTGAACCCGTTGATCGACAGACCCGGGAAGGCCACCGCGCTTTCCACGCCAGGCTGTTTCAGGGCCAGGTCGGACATGCGCTTGATCACGTCTTCGGTACGGTCCAGGCTCGCGGCATCCGGCAGTTGCGCGAAGGCCACCAGGTATTGCTTGTCCTGGCCAGGTACGAAACCGGTCGGGGTGTTGGAGAAACCGAAGAACGTCAACACCATCAGGCCGGCATACACAAGCAGGGCGATACCGCTGCTGCGGATAACCCGGCCCACGGTGCCGACATAGCCGTGGCTGGCCTTGTCAAAGAAACGGTTGAACGGACGGAACAACCAACCGCCGAAGATTTTGTCCAGAACCTTGGAAAAACGGTCTTTCGGCGCGTCATGACTCTTGAGCAATACCGCAGCCAGAGCCGGCGACAAGGTCAACGAGTTGAAGGCCGAGATCACGGTCGAGATCGCAATCGTCAGGGCGAACTGTTTATAGAACTGCCCGGTCAACCCGGAGATGAACGCAGCCGGGATAAACACTGCGCACAACACCAGCGCCGTCGCGATGATAGGGCCGGTCACTTCACGCATCGCACGCTTGGTGGCTTCTACAGGGGCTAATCCGAGCCCGATGTTTCGCTCGACGTTCTCCACCACCACAATCGCATCGTCGACCACGATACCGATGGCCAGTACCAGCCCGAACAGCGACAGGGCGTTCAATGAGAAGCCGAACAGGTGCATCACGGCAAACGTACCGATCAGCGAAACCGGCACCGCCACCAATGGGATGATCGAGGCGCGCCAGGTTTGCAGGAACAGGATCACCACGAGCACAACCAGGATCAGCGCTTCGAAGAGGGTGTGAACCACCGCTTCGATCGAGCCGCGCACGAAGATCGTCGGGTCATAGACGATGCTGAAGTCCATGCCTTCCGGGAAGTTCTTCTTCAGCTCGGCCATTTTCTCCCGAACATCGTTGGAGATCTGGATCGCATTGGAGCCAGGGCGCTGGAAGATCGGGATCGCCACCGCCGGCTGGTTGTCCAGCAGGGAGCGCAGGGCGTATTGGCTGGAGCCGAGTTCGACGCGAGCGATGTCTTTCAGACGAGTGATTTCACCATTTTCGCCGGAGCGAATGATGATGTTCTCAAACTCTTCTTCGGAAACCAGACGGCCTTGCGTGTTCACCGACAGCTGGAACGCGGTGGCATTCGGCGCAGGCGGAGCGCCCAGGGCACCGGCCGCCACTTGACGGTTCTGTTCACGAATCGCGGTGACCACATCGGTGGCGGTCAGGTTACGCGAAGCAGTCTTGTTCGGATCGAGCCATACCCGCAGCGAGTAATCGCCCATACCGAACAGCTGCACGTCACCGACACCGCCCAGACGCGCCAACTCATCCTTGATGTTGAGCAAGGCGTAGTTGGACAGGTAAAGCATGTCGTAGCGTTTGTCCGGCGAGGTCAAGTGCACAACCATGGTCAGGTCGGGCGACGCCTTGTCCACAGTGATACCGATGCGCGTCACTTCCTCGGGAAGTTTGGGCTCGGTCCGGGTCACGCGGTTCTGAACCTGTACCTGCGCGTTATCCAGGTCAGTGCCCAGGGCGAAGGTGATGGTCAGGGTGATCTTGCCGTCAGCGGTGGACTGCGAGGACATGTACAGCATGTTCTCGACGCCGGTGATGGCTTGCTCCAACGGAGCGGCCACGGTTTCACCGATGACTTTAGGGTTGGCGCCCGGGAAGTTGGCACGGACCACAACGGTCGGCGGCACAACTTCCGGGTATTCGCTGATCGGCAACTGGAACAGCGAGATGGCGCCGGCGATCAGGATCAGCAGCGACAGTACCGCTGCAAAGATCGGCCGTGAAATGAAGAATTGGGAAAAATTCATCGGAGTAATTGTCCCTTAACCGCGTGGAGTGGCAGCTGCCACTTTCACAACTGCACCCGGCGCGACCTTGGCAGGTGCGACTTGAGGCAGGTTGCTGGCTTCCAGCGCTTGTCGTTGTTGTGCGAGGGCCGCGAGGGTTTCCTGGCTGGCCATCGGGATCACTTCAGGGGTGACCGGTGAACCAGGGCGAACCCGTTGCAAGCCCTTGACGATGATGGTGTCGTCCTTGTTCAGGCCACTGCGCACGATGCGCAGACCTTCGATCTTCGGACCCAGTTCGACAGGGCGGTAAGCCGTTTTGTTGTCGGCATCCATCACCAGCACGAACTTTTTACCCAGGTCGGTACCGACCGCTTCGTCGTTGATCAACACCGCGGAGTAAGTGCCGCTGCCCACCAGCTTCAGGCGTGCATAAAGACCCGGGGTGTAAGTGCCGTCGCTGTTGTCGAACACCGCACGACCGCGGATGGTGCCGGTCTTCGGGTTGACCTGGTTGTCGACGAAGTTCATCTGACCCTGGTGCGGGTTGCCGTCTTCATTGGACAGGCCGAGGTAAACCGGGGTAGTTGCACCGCGTTGACCCTGGCGGGCGAGCTGGGTGTATTTAAGGAAGACACGCTCGTCGGCGTCGAAGTAGGCGTAGACCTTGTCGGTGGACACCACGCTGGTCAGCGCGGTGGTATCGGCGGTAACGAGGTTGCCGGCGGTGATTTCCGCACGGCTGACACGGCCGCTGATAGGCGCAGTGACGCGGGTGAAGCTGAGGTTCAGTTTGGCCAGGTCCAGTTGCGCCTGGAGGGCGCCGACGGCAGCGCGGGCTTCTTGAGCCGCGCTGGTGCGCGAGTCGGCGAGTTCAGCGGAAATCGCGTTGCTGGTGCGCAGACGTTCGCCGCGCTGGGATTCGTTTTCGCTGCGGGTGGCGGTGGCACGAGCCTGGGCAACCAGGGCTTCGAGGCGGCGGACCTCAGCCTGGAATGGACGCGGGTCGATCTGGAACAACAGATCGCCTTTCTTGACCAGCGCGCCTTCGGTGAAGGCCACGTCATCGATCTGGCCGGAAACCCGTGGACGAATCTCTACCGTTTCCGGCGCTTCAAGGCGCCCGGTGAATTCGTCCCACTCGTTGACCGGTTGTTCCAGCACCTTGGCCACGCTGACCTTGGCCGCGGGCATGGTGGCGGCAGCGTCCGGGGTCTTGCCGCAAGCGCTCATCACCAGCACGGCCAACACGGCCAAGGGGAAGCGCAAATGTTTGAGTGACTGTTCCATGGATGCATCCGCCAATGTATTGAGATGGACGGATGATGCTTGGCGGGGTTGTATGGCACGAATCGAATGAACCGAAGGTAACTATCATTCGGAATGATATAAGCTCAAAGCGAGCCCTCTAGCATGCACCTTCCGTTAGTGGGCTATCAAATGAAATGATGACAAATCAGTGTTGCAGGGAGTGTAAGGGATTGACCCGAAACCGTGTCACGGCTTTCGCGGGCAAGCCTCAACCCAAAACTCAGGATCAAGCCAGACTATCCGGATCCCCAAAAAACATTTTGACTTGGCTCTAGAACAATGTTTTCAGGCAGAAAAATTTCAAATATGCCCCCAGTTTTGCCCCCAGTTGCATGCGATGCACTCGCAATTGCGAGTGCGCGCCCTGGCGGTGATGCTACGTGGGGCTTGATGGCTTTCGGTGGCACAGCCCTTTTGAAATTGGCTGGTTCGCCCGCCTTACATATGCTCACTGGCTGCCAGTCTGCCGGTATCTACTGATGCATCTCCGTCACGGACATGGTGAACACCAACTTGGATCTGCCAGCGTTGGAATAGGAATGAGGTACATCGGTTTTCGCCACTGCCGAACTCCCCGCAGGGATGACCAACTCTGTTTCCCCTACCACGCATTTCAGCGTGCCTTTCTCCACATGAAACAGTTCAAGCGTGCCCTGAGGATGCCCCTGTGAAGCGAAAGATTCGCCTGGATGCATTTCCCAACGCCACAGCTCGATCATATTAGGGCCGGACGTTCCCGCCAGGAGGCGCGCCGTTCCTCCCAGGTCACCGGTCCAGAGCGTGGGGATGTCTTGGCTGTCGATGATATGGGCGGATGGGGCTTCGGTCACATTGACGATGTCTGCAACAGACAGTCCAAGCGCGGCGGCGATTTTGCAAAGGATGCCGATACTGGGGTTCGCCGTACATTTCTCTATTTCGACGACCATTCCTTTGCTCACCCCTGAGCGGCGGGAAAGCTCATCCAACGTGATCTTCTTTGCTTTGCGCGCCTGTTTGAGCGTGCGCGCGACGGCCAGGCTGACGGCTTGAGCGTCAGCACCAGAGGTAGTCGACAGGCTGGTATTCGTGGTCATTGATGAGGGTCATGAGAAAAAATGTGTAGGGATTCTCGGCCTTTAACGATCGCCCCGTCAATCTGCACACGCGTTATAGTAGATGATAATGGTCATTATATTGACTTTATTGGTCGTCACTGACTAGCATGAAATGACATTTGGATTCCTGGAGGTTTTTGATGCTGTCCGTACTGCCGTTGATCGATCAAGCCGTTGCAGAATTGGCTCCGGAGTTCAGGGCCCTGAGCATTGTGGTGGGAGCTGCGCCGCTGATTCATCCTGAGGTTGCTCAGTCTGCGCTGGATCGCGCTTGCAAGGCCGTGCAGGAAGGTGGGCCAAGCTGGGGAGAAGCGCACCTGGCCGCATGGGCGGAGACATTCCGAAAGTTCGGCGCAAAGCCGCAGCGGACGCCTTGTTCAGCTGAGGCGCTGCGTAAACGGGTTTTACGTGACGGAAGCTTGCCGAGCCTGGATCCCATCGTCGATCTCTACAACGCAATCAGTATTGAGTACGCCATCCCTGTTGGCGGGGAAAACATTGAAGCCTATGTGGGCTCCCCACGGCTGGTAGTCGCCGATGGCACCGAGCCTTTTGACACCATGAAAGAGGGCGCTCCTGCTTTCGAGTATCCAGACCCCGGCGAGGTTGTCTGGCGCGATGACAAAGGCGTGACCTGCCGTCGCTGGAATTGGCGGCAAGGTGTCAGAACCCGTCTCGGTGCTGACGCGAAGAGCATGTGGTTCATTTTGGAGAGCTTGCCGGCGATGCCGCTTGAAGCCTTGACGGAAGCGGGGGACAAGCTGATCGAAGGGTTGCAGCAAATGATGCCAGGCGTCCAGATCGAAAGCTCACTGATTGGTCTTGGGGTCAAATAGTCGACGAGCCACTGCAAGGAGTGATGACGATGTTTACCGGCCTTAGTGCATTTCCTCTGACACCTATGAATGAGCGAGGGGTGGACGAAAATGCTTTTACCCGTCTTGTGCAGCAACTGGTGGCGGCGAAAGTAGATTCCATCGGGGCTCTCGGATCCACCGGAAGTTATGCGTATCTTTCTCGCGCCGAACGTTCTCGAGTTGCGCAGTTGGCGGTAGAGGCGGCGGAGGGTGTGCCTGTGATGGTGAGCATCGGAGCGCTGCGTACACGCGACGTTTTGCTGCTGGCCGAGGATGCGCAAGCCGTGGGAGTCAAAGCCTTATTGCTGCCACCCGTGTCGTATCAAAAACTGACTCAGGACGATGTTTTTTCGATGTACGAAATGGTTTCGGCCAACGTCTCAGTCCCGCTATGTGTCTATGACAATCCGGGTACCACCCATTTCGATTTTACCGATGAGTTACATGGGCGTATCGCGGAGTTACCCAACGTCAGATCAATCAAAATTCCGGGCGTCCCCGACGCGCCGCACCTGGCCAGGGAGCGCGTGGTACGTCTGCGAAAATTGATTCCGAGCCACGTGACGATCGGAATAAGCGGCGATGCGTTAGCGGCTATTGGCATGAATGCCGGCTGCGATGCCTGGTACTCCGTCATGGGCGGTTTGTTCCCCAACACAGCGCTCGCAATCACGCGAGCTGCATTGTCAGGGGACGCCGCTGAAGCCGCGCGCCTTTCTGAATCGTTGAAGCCGCTCTGGGCTTTGTTCAGGCAATTTGGCGGTAGCTTTCGAGTGATAGCAACAGCGGCGGAGCTTCTCGGGTTTACTCACTCTCCGAGTCTACCCCTGCCGCTCAGAACCATCGCCGGGGAAGGGCGAGAGCAAATTGCTGCGGTGATCCAGGCGCTTGAATTGAGCTGAATGTTGACAGGGATGTTCTGCCTCACCCTTGGTGGGTGAGGCAGAAGTCCCAATATCTACAGCTTCAAAAACGTTGTGAAATGATCCTGGTGCCCCTCCAGAATGTCCCTTGGGAGGATTGTGCCAACAGCGCCTCGATGCTGCAGGCCATGAGAAAGTACATGAGCAAGGATTTGCTCCTTGGTCATGTTGCCGGGTTTGCCGTCCTTGAAGATAAATGCCACCGGGTCAGACAGCTCCGTTGCAGTGACTGATTTTGTGTAGTCAACAAACCACTGATTTGCCTTTGTGAATGCCTCTTCCAGCTGACGAATGTCTTGCCGTTGCTCAGTGACGACGTCGTCAAATTCCTCCGGTTTACCTTGCAGTCTGGCGATGAACAACTGGTCCACAATATTGATGTGCCTGAGCCAATAACAGGCCTTCTCCATTTCCACAGGGAAGGACTGTGCAATGGGCGCTTTCAAGCACCGGAATAGCGCCTCCTCAGACCATGCCTTGTACTGATAAAGCGAGTGCAGCAGGTTTTTGGCACACATGGTGTTCTCCCATTTTCTAAGCGTCTTTCTAAGCGTCGTCGGCCCTTGGCACATCACAGGAGCTGGGACAAAGGGGGGGCGTGCAACGGAGCGGAATACCGTTGGCGAGATATAATAGTCACTATATTGACTTTTATAGTCAATGGTATGAAGCTTCATCAAAGGCGATTAACGCCGCCGCATTGAACTCCAACAGAGCCCCACCTTGCAGGTGGCCCGCTCGGAAATGGCTTGAGGGTGTCTTGGATCATGAAGTACGTCAGCACACGGACCCCTGGTAGAACATTCGATTTCAGCGAGGTGCTGATGGGGTCGTACGCGCCTGACGGTGGCTTGTACGTGCCCCACAAGGTGCCTCGCTTCAAAAAGGAGGAACTCTCAAAGCTCGAATGGTTGCCCTTTCATGAATTGGCTCGCTATGTAATCGAGCCATTTTTGGGGGGCTGGATCGAGCAAGGTCAGCTGTCCCGGATGCTTGAGGAGACCTTTGATTGTTTTAAAAGCAACGCAGTGACACCGCTGTACCAGACAGCAAGTAACGAGTGGATACTCGAGTTGTTTCATGGGCCGTCAGGCGTCTATCAAGACTTTGGCCTTCAATTGATGTCTCGCTTTATCAATCACGATTTGCTGAAGTCTGGAAAGAAAACGCTGATGGTAGGTTGTACAGGCGGAGATACAGGGGTTGCTGCAATAAAAGCATTTTCGGGAATGAAGGGCGTTACTGTGTTGGTGTTACATCCCGCCAAGGGTTTAACCACGGAGGATCGCCGACGCTTACTGAGTAAGGACGAAGGAAATGTTGTCAATATTGCGGTCGACGGAGATTATTCTGATTGTCATCGTTTATGTGAGCAGTTCCTGAAACAAAATAATGATGCGCAGCAGTATCTTATTTCGTTCAACTCAGTGCATTGGGTTCGCATACTCGCACACCTGTCCTTCTATTTTTATTCCGCTCTTCAGCTCGGCGCGCCTAAAAGAGAGGTTGCTTTCAGTGTGCCGACTGGGAATTTTGGCGCCCTGTACGCTGGTTATATTGCCAAGCAAATGGGGCTGCCCATTCGACAGCTAATCGTTGCCACGAATGCTAACGCCGGATTGCATAACTTTCTCCAATCAAATCTGTACAGTCGAAATGAGATTCGTACGACCAGAACGCCCACTATGAATGTTTCATTAGCCTCTAATTTTGAGCGCTTGCAGTGGAGTATTTTAAATCGATGTGGAGAAAAAGTAGCTCGTAATATGCAGTTGTTAGAAGGCGAGGGCACCATCCACTTAGAGCAGGATGAATGGTTGGAGGCGCGCAAATTGTTTGACTCACTGGCTGTGGACGATGCGGACGCATTCAGTTGTATTCATGAGGTCTTTGCACAGAGTGGGTATCTTGTCAGCCCCAATACCGCTATCGGCTTGCGCGCTGCACGTGCGAGCAGGCGCAGCTTGCTGATCCCCATGATTTGCCTGGCGACGACACATCCGTCGAAGATTGGCGCTGCAACCCATAAGTCGGAGATTGTCGGCCACCTGAATACAGGCGGTGCTCCTGCAGTCGCCGAACAAGACTGTACTTCAATTGCTAACGACATCAGGGCGCTGACCTCGCTGGTCAAGGCCTTATCCAAAGACACGGAGTCTCACTCGTTATAAGTTCGGAGCCAGAGATGAAACGTGTTTTAGATAAAGTTGATGAAAAAATTTTGGAAGAGCTCACCCGAAATGCACGGTTGGCCCACAACGATATTGCCCTAAAAGTTAATTTGTCCAGGAATGCAGTCAGGCTGCGGATTGAGCGACTGGAACGTGATGGTTATGTCCGAGGCTACACAATTATTAAAGGTATGCCCTCAGCCGATGCAGGCCCCATTAATGCATTGATCTTCGTTTATCGTCAGGACCGTATGCGAGATTCAGAAGTTGTTCGCTCCGTTGGTGCAATGCCTGAAGTCATTTCCTGCAATGTGATGAGTGGCGACCTTGATATCGTACTGACGGTTCAGGCGATGAATGCAGATCGTATCCACAGGGTATGGAGTGAAATTTCGGCGCTGCCGGGTGTCCTGAACACCGTGACCTCTTTTGTGCTGTCCAGCACTAAGTAGCAAGTTGCGTTGTTGCGTGAGCATTTTGCTCGTAACAACGTTCTGTTTGCCATATTCGTAAAGTTAAGTTGGCGGATTACTATCTCAGCACCACAACATAACAATGAGAACCCTGTCGTGACTGAATACAAAATTGCGTTGCTTGGTTTTGGTGGCGTTAACCGCGCGCTGACTCAGCTTATTGCCGATAAGAATTCGCGCTGGGCGGATGAGTTAGGTTTCACGTTGAAGATTGTCGGTGTCAGTGACCTTTACCTCGGCTCAATCATTAACAAAGACGGCTTGGATGCTCATGAATTGGCTGCAGTGCCTGCTGCTAAAGGCGGCTTCAGGACGCTACCCGGCGGCAGTGCTGAACCGGCGAACGAAACCGTCATCCGTTTCTCAGGTGCCGATATTGTGGCTGAAGCAACCTTCACCAATCCTGTGGATGGTGAACCGGCTACTACCTTCTGCCGCTGGGCGTTGGAGAAGGGCGTCAGTGTCGTGACCACCAACAAAGGGCCTGTGGCGTTGCATGCACAAAGCTTGAAGGCGCTGGCCGATAGCGCCGGTGCCCGCTTTGAATTTGAAGGTTCTGTCATGAGCGGAACCCCGGTTATCCGTTTGGCCAAGGAGTCACTGGCAGGCTCGGAAATCACCGGCTTCAAAGGGATCCTCAACGGCACGTCAAACTTTGTCCTCTCCAGCATGGAGACGGGGTTGGACTTCTCGAGTGCTGTCGCAAAAGCCCAGGAGTTGGGTTATGCCGAAGCCGATCCAACAGCGGATGTAGAAGGGCACGATGTGCGCTTGAAGGTCGTCATCCTCGCCAATGAACTACTGGGCGCAAAACTCAAACCAAGCGATGTCTTGTGCAAAGGGATCTCTGAAATCACGGCCAAGGATATCGCCGAGGCAACGAAAGCGAATGCCCGTTGGAAGCTGATTGGCAGTGCAGAGAAACGGAGCGATGGCTCGATTTCGGCCTCGGTGAGTCCACAGCTATTGCCATCGAGCGACGCACTCTCAGCAGTGAGCGGAGCCACCAACGCAATCACGTTCAATACCTCCATTCTCGGTCCCGTCACCGTAGTGGGGGCAGGGGCAGGTCGTTTTGAAACCGCCTTCGCATTGCTCGCCGATATCGTGAGCATTCACAACCACAAAACCACGTCAGGTAAATAATCATGAATAGCTTGAGTCTCTCGCTCGCTGCTGATTATAAGGCCATTAAGGTGCTCAGCCCGTTTGACGGCAGCAAGGTGGGGGAAGTGGCAGACATACCTGCATCCTCAGCCACCACGATAGTCGACACTGCTATTTTGGGGGCCTTGATTGCCAAGGATCTGCCGCGACATGAGCGCGCGCGTATCTTGGAAAAGGCCGCAAGCTCAGTCGAGCGTGACAAGGAGTCCTTTGCCAAACTGATCGTCGCGGAGTCGGGAAAAACGCTGAAGCAGGCGCGAAAGGAGGTGTTGCGCTGCGTCAACACCTTGAAGTTGTCTGCCGAAGAGTCCAAGCGTAATGCCGGTGAAGTCATCCCTTTTGATGCTTATGTCGGGTCTGAATCCCGTCAGGGCTGGTTCACCCGTGAACCGTTGGGCGTCATCGTCGCCATCACCCCTTACAACGACCCGCTTAATCTGGTCGCACATAAATTGGGACCTGCCATTGCAGGGGGAAATGCGGTCGTTCTCAAACCGTCTGAGCTCACACCGCTGTCAGCGATCAAGTTGGTGGAGTGCTTGATCGATGCGGGCCTGCCTCCGGTTGTCGTCACCGTCGCTACAGGCGGCGCCGCGCTGGGCAAGGCGTTGGTGGCCCACCGTGCGGTGCGCATGGTGTCGTTCACGGGCGGCTTCGTCACCGGTGAGCAGATCGCTCACACGGCTGGCCTCAAGAAGCTGGCGATGGACCTTGGCGGTAATGCACCGGTCATCGTGATGGCTGATTGTGATTTGGATGATACGGTCGATTCATGCGTGTCGGGCGCTTTCTGGGCGGCCGGTCAAAACTGCATCGGTACTCAGCGGATCCTCATCGAGGCCCCACTCTACGAGGTCTTCAAAACGCGCTTTGTTGAGCAGACCCGTAAGTTGATCGTTGGCAACCCTGCTGATGAGCAGACGGACGTGGGGCCGATGATTACTGAGGCATCAGCCAAGCGTACCGAAGAGGTGGTCAATGACGCCATTGCCCAAGGCGCCACCTTGTTGTTTGGCAACACACGCAACAGCTCGCTCTATTCACCTACCGTGCTGGAAGGCGTCGACCGCCATTGCAAGTTGTGGTGCGAAGAAGTGTTCAGCCCGGTGGTCATCCTCCAGAGCGTTGCGTCCCTGGATGAGGCATTGACGCTGGCTAACGAACCTGAATACAGCCTGCATGCCGGGATCTTCACCAGCAATCTGAACGTTGCAATGACAGCCGCCAAACGACTGGAGGCGGGCGGGGTGATGATCAACGACTCTTCCGACTATCGCTTCGATGCAATGCCTTTCGGCGGTTTCAAGTACGGGAGCATGGGCCGTGAGGGCGTACGTTTCGCTTACGAAGATATGACGCAGCCCAAGGTTATTTGTATCAACGGTGTGAGTGGAAGCTAAACAACTCGCTCGACTCAAGAATGAATCACACAACAATAAAGAGGAATCGACATGCGCCCCGATAAGCACAATCTTTCGACATTATCTGCAGCGACGCTGGCTGTTCATGGCGGGAATGTCGCGGATGCCACGAGTGGCGCCGTCCGTACGCCGTTGGTCATGGCTAACTCCTATCTTCTGCCGGAAGATCCGGCGACCATGGATTGGTCGAGCCCGGATGGTCTCGTGTACACGCGCAATCAAGGCCATAACCAAGTCTGCCTTGAGAAGAAACTCGCGGCCCTTGAGGGGTGTGAAGACGCCGTGGTATTCGCGACCGGTGTCGCTGCTTTGCACTCGGTGTTTTTTTCATTCTTGAAAAGTGGCGACCACGTCATTGTCAGTGACATCACCTACCAGGCGGTCTGGCGGCTTTTTGCAGAACTACTGCCTGAACGTTACGGTATTGAAGCAACCTTCGTAGACGTCGGTGACCTGGAGTCGGTGCGTAAGGCTATTCGGCCCAATACCAAGTTGATCCACACCGAAACGATCGCCAACCCCACCACCAAAGTTGCAGACATTGCCGCACTGGCTGAGATTGCACACGTGCATGGCGCGCTTATCTCTGTGGATGCCACGTTCACGCCCCCGCCATTTTTCCGTGCGAGTCAACACGGTGTCGACTTCGTCATTCACTCACTGACCAAGTACATCAACGGTCATGGTGATGCCATGGGTGGGGTGGTGATCGGCTCTAATCAGCTGATCAACAAGATCAAGAATGATGCGTTGGTTGACCTCGGCGCGACCATTTCGCCGTTCAACGCGTGGATGATCATGCGCGGATCGGTCACGTTGCCACTGCGCTTGAAGCAATTGTTGAATACGGCCGAAAAGTTGGCTCAGTTTCTGGATGGCGATGATCGGATTGCCTACGTCTATTACCCAGGCTTGCCTTCCCACCCGCAGCACGAATTGGCGCGTCGGCAATTTGCGGGCAAGGGTTATGGTGCGGTAATGGCGTTTGCCGTAGAGGGTGATCCTGATACCCAGAACCGTTTTGTGTCGAACCTGCGCATCATCACGTCGGCCGTTTCATTAGGGCATGACGAATCGCTGATCGTGCATGTGGGTGCAGAAGGTCGGGGGGGCTTTGATAAGTACCCTGAGGAGTTCCGCCAGTA
This sequence comes from Pseudomonas sp. BF-R-26, assembly GCF_019947395.1. Taxonomy (NCBI): domain Bacteria; kingdom Pseudomonadati; phylum Pseudomonadota; class Gammaproteobacteria; order Pseudomonadales; family Pseudomonadaceae; genus Pseudomonas; species Pseudomonas sp. BF-R-26. The sequence continues at coordinate 242,918 of NZ_JAGYGK010000004.1, forward strand.
TGGTCATTTGCGTTTTTCTGTCGGGCTGGAAGATCCAGATGACTTGATCAAGGATATTACGTTCGCGCTGGATGCAACATTCAAGTGATTTGAATACAGGCGTCATGTAACCAGGGTTTGGTCAACCCGTCTTTACCCCCGTGCTCGCGGGGGTTTTTTTAATAAGGTTGGCGCGTTAGTGTTCTCTAGCGCGAACTATCTGTTTGCCTGTTATTTGGGAGTTGCTCATGGCTTGGGTAAGTTTGATCATTGCAGGTCTATTAGAAGTTGTCTGGGCTTTTTCGATGAAGCAATCCGAAGGGTTTACGCGGTTAGTGCCAACGGTAATTACATTCATCACCGTGATCGCCAGTTTTGCGCTGCTTTCGTTCTCGATGAAGAACTTGCCACTGGGCACGGCGTATACCATCTGGACCGGTATCGGCGCGGTGGGTGCGTTTGCGGCGGGTATTTTCTTCATGGGCGAACCCGCCACGCTGTTGCGGATCGTGGCGGCCGTATTGATTGTCAGTGGTTTGTTAATGATGAAACTGGTGTCTGCTTGAAAGGCGAGCATTTTGCTCGTGATAACGTTCAATTTGCCATATTCGTAAAGTCGCCGTACTCAGGTAACGTTCAAGTCAAGGCGCTGGCCTTGGTAAATAATAAGTGTCACGTTTAACGCTGTCAGATGTTTACTGCCCTTAATCCAACTACAATACCTAGGGATGTACTTATGATTTCGCTAAAAAAGTTGTATGTGATAATGGGCTTGGCGTTGTGCACAAGCGCAGTGTCGGCCAAAGAATACTCCACCTTGCGTTTCGGCGTAGATGCCAACTACGCACCGTTTGAGTCCAAGGCAGCCGATGGTAGCCTCAAGGGATTTGATATTGACCTGGGCAACGCGATTTGCGCCAAGCTTTCAGTCAAATGCATCTGGGTGGAAAGCGATTTTGATGGCCTGATCCCGGGCCTCAGAGCCGGTAAATTCGACGGCATCCTGTCATCCATGACCGTAACAGCCACTCGTGAAAAAGCCATTGATTTTTCAAACGAGCTTTTTTCCGGGTTCACGTCCTATGTGTTCAAGAAAGGTTCGGGCCTGAGCACAGATGTGGCATCACTCAAAGGCAAAACGGTTGGCTATTTTCAAGGCAGTATCCAGGAAGCCTACGCCAAGGCCGTACTGGACAAAGCCGGGGTAAAAATCCAGTCCTATCAGAACCAGGACCAGGTGTATTACGACCTGGTAGCGGGGCGGCTGGATGCATCCCTGCAGGATGCGCTTCAAGCTCAACTGGGTTTTATCAACTCACCCCAGGGCACTGATTACGAAATGAGCCCGTCGGTGGAGAGCCCCTACCTTCCCTCCAAAACAGCCATCGGCATCGCCAAGGGCAATACAGAGCTCAAGGCGTTGCTGGATAAAGCGATCCAGGCCCTTCACGACGATGGCACCTATGATTCGATCCAGAAGCAGCACTTTGGCGATCTGAATCTTTACAGCGGCAAATAACCACCCGGCGCTCGTCCGCCGGATGGGCGTTTTTCGCTATAGGTTGTTGATCATGTTCGAAACACTATTAGGCGCATTGGGGCTCTCTGCATTCAGCCTGCAAGGCTTCGGCCCTCTGCTGCTCGAAGGCGCCTGGATGACCGTCAAGCTGTCCCTGTGCTCCCTGGTACTTAGCGTATTGCTCGGGCTGATCGGGGCCAGCGCCAAACTTTCCAGTCTTAAGCTGCTGCGCTTGCCGGCGCAGCTCTACACCACGCTGATTCGTGGGGTGCCCGATCTGGTACTGATGCTGTTGATTTTCTACAGCCTGCAAACCTGGCTGACGGTCATCACGGTGGCGTTGGGCTGGGAGTACATCGAAATCAATCCCTTCGTCGCAGGAATTATCACCCTTGGGTTTATCTACGGTGCTTATTTCACCGAAACCTTCCGCGGCGCCATGCTGGCAGTGCCCCGTGGCCAGGTCGAAGCCGCTACCGCCTATGGGTTAAGTCGTGCTCAGCGTTTTCGCTTTGTGGTGTTCCCGCAAATGATGCGGTTTGCCCTCCCGGGGCTGGGTAACAACTGGATGGTGATTCTCAAAGCCACCGCATTGGTGTCGATCATCGGTCTGGCTGACTTGGTTAAAGCTGCCCAGGACGCGGGAAAAAGCACCTATCAATTGTTCTTTTTCCTGGTACTGGCTGCACTGACCTACCTGATCATCACCAGTGTCTCCAATTTCGTCCTGGGCTGCCTGGAAAAACACTACGCCGCGGGTTCACGGGAGGCGGTGCGATGATCGAACTACTACAAGAGTACTGGCGGTCATTCGTCTACAGCGACGGCCAGCAAATTACCGGTCTAGCCATGACGTTGTGGTTGCTCAGTGCATCGCTGTTCATCGGCTTTGTCGTATCGATTCCACTGTCCATCGCTCGAGTCTCGCCGAGGTTTTACGTGCGCTGGCCGGTGCAGTTCTACACCTACCTGTTCAGGGGCACACCGCTCTATATCCAGCTGCTGATCTGCTACACCGGGATCTATAGCCTGGCAGCAATACGTGCTCAGCCTGTGTTGGATGCATTTTTTCGCGATGCGATGAACTGCACCATTCTTGCCTTCGCCTTGAACACGTGCGCCTACACCACAGAGATATTTGCCGGGGCCATTCGCAACATCGCCCATGGCGAGGTCGAGGCGGCAAAAGCGTATGGCCTCTCGGGATGGAAGCTCTATGCGTTTGTGATCATGCCGTCAGCCTTGCGTCGCTCGCTGCCGTATTACAGCAACGAAGTGATCTTAATGCTGCACTCGACCACGGTGGCATTCACCGCCACGGTACCGGACATTCTCAAAGTCGCCCGTGACGCGAACTCTGCGACCTTTTTAACCTTTCAATCGTTTGGGATTGCGGCACTGATTTACCTGGCGGTGACCTTTACGCTGGTCGGCCTGTTCCGAATTGCCGAACGTCACTGGCTGGCTTTTTTAGGGCCGACTCACTGAGCCTTGTTTCTGACAGGGCTGCTCCCAATCCGCTTAGAGGATGATTGCGAACATGTACAAATTGACGGTTGACGGGCTACACAAAAGTTACGGTACCCATGAAGTACTCAAGGGCGTTTCCCTGCAAGCCAAAACGGGCGATGTCATCAGCCTGATCGGCGCCAGCGGCTCGGGAAAGAGTACGTTCCTGCGCTGTATCAATTTTCTCGAAACACCTAACGACGGTGCCATGAGCCTGGATGGCAAACCGATCTGCATGGTTAAAAATCATGCGGGATTGCGTGTGGCGGATGATCGCGAGCTGCAACGACTGCGTACCCGTTTGGCCATGGTCTTCCAGCATTTCAACCTGTGGGGGCATATGACTGTGCTGGAAAACATCACCATTGCCCCGCGCCGGGTGCTAGGCGTCAGCAAACAAGAAGCGGAGGACCGAGCCCGGCGATATTTGGAAAAAGTAGGTTTGCCTGCCCGTGTTGCCGATCAGTTCCCTGCGTTTCTTTCCGGTGGTCAACAGCAGCGGGTAGCGATCGCCCGCGCCCTCGCCATGGAGCCCGAGGTCATGCTATTCGACGAACCCACCTCGGCGCTCGACCCTGAGGTGGTGGGCGAGGTGCTCAAAGTCATCCATGGGCTTGCTGAAGAGGGGCGCACCATGATCATGGTGACCCATGAAATGGGGTTTGCACGCAAGGTGTCGAACCAACTGCTGTTTCTTCATCAGGGACTGGTTGAAGAGCAGGGCGGACCTGAGATTCTGGATAACCCACGAAGCGAGCGCCTGCAGCAGTTTCTGTCCAACGGGCTGAAGTGAAATGCCTTGGCTATGACCAGCGTAAGAAAGAACCACGGGGCCTCTGAGTGTTTGGGACGTATCGATGAAGCCATCGTCGACGTGCTGCGCCGCAACGGGCGCATCACCTATAAAAAACTCGCCTCACTGGTGCACTTGAGCGAGAGCCCTTGTCAGCAACGCGTTCGCAAGCTGGAAAGGCTGGGAGTCATCCGCGGTTACGGTGCGTTCATTGACGAGCACAAGCTATCACCCGGTTTGTCTCTGGTGGTTCTGGTGACGCTGGCTGAGGGCAGGGGATGCAACACGCAAAAGGTATTTGAGGCCCTTGTCAGTGCTTGCCCGCAAGTCATTGAGTGTCACCTGGTGAGTGGTGCGCTTGATTACTGCCTCCGAATGCGCTGCCGGAATATGGAGCATTTCCGCTCAGTCACTGAATGCTGGCTGGAGAGCACTGAACTGCACATCGAGAAACTGGCGGCCTATCCGCAGTTGGCCGTCATCAAGCCTTCATCGACGCACCTTGGTATCGAATAACAACTACAACACCCCAAGCCTATGGATAAACCATGATGATTGCCAACCTGAAGTTCAGTCATAAGGTATTGCTTGCGGCATCATTTGTTATTGTCGCAGCGTTTTCGCTTTTTACGCTTTACAACGACTCGATTCAGCGCAAAACCATCCGCACGAACCTTGAAAACCATCTTGAAGAAATGAGCAAGATCACGGCCGCAAGCGTTCAGTCCTGGCTCTCTGGGCGGATACTTCTGGTTGATCATGTTGCCCAGACGGTTGCCAATGATCCAGCGCCGCAAAACATCACGCGGCTGCTGGAGCAGAGGTCGTTGCTGTCGACGTTTACCTTCACTTATCTAGGTAGTCGTGACGGTAGTTTCATCATCTGGCCGAAGGACGATCTACCCGCTGATTACGATCCTCGCACCCGGCCTTGGTATACGGACGCAATGACTGCCGGAGGGACCACACTGACTGAGCCGTATCTGGACGTGACGACGGGTCAACTGATGATGACCATTGCAACGCCGGTCAGTCACGACGGCCAGGCGCTTGGAGTGGTAGGCGGGGATCTGACACTGGAGACGCTGGCAAACATAGTCAGCTCGCTCGATCTGGGTGGAATTGGCTATGCCTTTCTAGTCAACGCTGATGGCAGGGTGCTGGTTCATCCAGAAAAAGAACGGGTGATGAAGCAACTGAGCGATATTTACCCCCTGAACACGCCAGCACTTAGCACCCATATCAGCGAGACGGAGCAGGAAGGAAAACCTCAAATTTTGATGTTCTCGCCGATCAAGGGGCTGCCTTCGGTGAACTGGTATGTCGGTTTGTCCATCGACAAAAGTAAAGCTTACGGGGCACTTGGTGATTTTCGCACTTCCGCCATTTTGGCGATGGTTATTGCCGTGGCGACCACGCTGCTTCTGCTGGGCCTGCTTATTCGCGTACTGATGCAGCCCCTGAGGTTGATGGGTACAACCATGCGGGATATCGCCCAGGGAGAGGGCGACCTTACCCGCCGCTTGAGTGCGCATTCGAAAGATGAGTTCGGAGAACTGGCCGCAGACTTTAACCTTTTCGTGGAGCGCATCCAGCACTCAATACGTGAGGTGTCTTCTGCCACCAAGCATGTCAATGAAGTGGCTAGACGCGTGACGCAGACCTCCAGTGCCTCCATGACAAACTCGGATGACCAGGCCAATCGCACCAACAGTATTGCAGCGGCAATTAACGAGCTGGGTGCGGCGGCCCAGGAAATTGCGCGTAACGCTGGTGACGCTTCCCTTCAGGCGTCGGATGCCCGACGCCAGGCAGAAGATGGCCGCGAGGTAGTGACCCAAACGATAAATGCCATGGACGAGCTATCAGGAAAAATCCGCACTTCATGCAGCAACATAGAGGCGCTGAATGGTAAGACGGAAAATATCGGACGGATTCTTGAAGTGATCAAAGGCATTTCCGAACAGACCAACCTGCTGGCACTCAATGCCGCCATCGAAGCCGCGCGGGCGGGTGAAGCCGGGCGTGGTTTTGCTGTGGTAGCTGACGAAGTTCGCAGCCTGGCTTACCGCACTCAGACGTCGGCCCAGGAAATCCACACAATGATTGAGGCGCTTCAGCTTGGCGCACGTGAGGCGGTGCTCACCATGAATGAAAGCGAGCGCTACAGTAAGGACTGCGTGATTATCGCCTACCAGGCCGGTGAGCGGCTGGGCAGTGTCAGTCAGCGCATCGGCGAAATTGACGGAATCAACCAGTCGGTGGCGACCGCAACTGAAGAGCAAACTTCAGTCATCGATTCGCTGAACGTGGACATCACCGAGATCAAAACTCTCAACCAGGAAGGGGTGGAAAACCTTCAGGCTACACTGCTTGCTTGTGACGATCTTGAACGGCAAGCCACACGACTCAAGCAGTTGGTGGATGGCTTTCGAACTTAGGCCATCCTCGCAAGGGTTGGCTTTGAATCACGTGCGGGAGAACAGCAGCCTAAAACCTGCGGCGCCAAAGACCAACGCAAGGGTGCCTTCAATCCATCCGCGCGCCCTGCGATACCCCCGAATCATCGGTGCCGTGGAGAAAACGATCGCATAGCCGCAGAAAATAGTAATGCTCAACACGGCACAGCCAGCCAGGATGATTACAACCGTTTCAGGCGTCGCTTGTGGTCCTAAACCCAGTGTCATCGTTGCGATCCAACCCAGTAAAGCCTTTGGGTTGGTAAGGTGCATAAGCAAGCCCCGCCGGTAGAGGCCAAAGCCCGAGACGGTTGGTGCTGCGGCCAGCGCTTTCTCAATTTGCTCGTCAGGTGTCAGAGCAGAACGTCCCGCTTTCAGGGCTAGGAACAGCAAGTACGCTCCGCCGACGATCTTGAGTACGAAGAGTGCCTGGGTGAATTGAAGCAGAATGGCCGAGACGCCTGTGGCGGCCATTGATCCCCAAAAAAAAGAACCACTGATAACTCCGGCTGCAAGCATCAGCGCAGGTTTTCTGCCTTGGTGCATGGCAACGCCCATGATCCGCATATTGCTGGGGCCCGGGCTTGCAGCTCCAACAATGTAGGCGGTAAAAACGAGTAGAAGGTGGTGAAAATCAAATGACATTAATGGCCCCTTGAGTGGTGCGTAATAACCAGCAGCTTAAGTGTTCACAAGCTATCCGTCATTGCGTTCTTTAGTCGCATTTTCTGGCTGATTTAATTTTCATGTCATGGGACTGGATCGCGCTGAATGTGGTGTTTTCCATCGCCAACGTCCGGGATCGTGATACACCTTAGAAAACCGCGAAGAGGTCAGCATGGACCGAGCAAAGGGAACCGCTATTCTCGACAAAACCTTCGGCGTTCTTGAAGCGACTTGGGAGCGTCTCACTGAGTGAGACGCTGGCACGGCATAGTCCTCAGCCGAGTTTGCCCACGTCAATCCCATCACCAGTGTGTGACTTTTTCGAGATTGGGCTGCTGGACCTTAGGCTGGGGGCATCCTTTTCAAACCATCCCAAACATGCCCTCAGATTTGCCCCCAGGTGTCTCATCCTCTGGAAGTGGATAGATCTCCATGGTCTATGAAAAGGCAGAAATGATTAGCTGAATAGCCTGCCAGATGACGCCTAGAGACTCTCAGGGTCGCCAAAGAACATCTGAATCCGCGACCTTAACCAACGCTCACCCGGGTCATTATCCTGCGACCCACGCCAAGCCATGTGCAATTCAAAACTACGCACCGGCAACGGCGGGTCTTCCGCGCGAACGCCACCGGCCGCGGTCAACGCTTCAGCTGTGTAATCAGGCACGGTCGCAACGATATCAGTCCCGCTGATCAGCGTACTGAGCCCATTGAACTGCGGCACCGCCAGCACCACATGCCGTTTGCGGCCGAGTTTCTCGAGCTCTTCATCTATAAAGCCGCTCAGGTCGCCCGCGAACGAAACCAAAGCATGGGGGCGCTCGCAGAAATCATCCAGGCTCAATGGCCCCGGCACCGTGTCGGCCCGCAGCAGTTTCGGCATGCTGCGGCGCAGCACTTTGCGCTTGGCGTTGGCTGGCAGATCGGCGGTGTAGCTGACGCCGATGGAAATCTCGCCCGAGGCCAGCAGGTTCGGCATCAGGATGTAGTTGGCCCGACGCACCACGAGCACGATCCCCGGCGATTCCGCGCGCAGCCGCTTGAGCAGCATCGGCAGCAGCGCGAACTCGACATCGTCCGACAAGCCGATGCGGAACACCGCGGTGCTGGTCGCCGGGTCGAATTCCGCCGCACGACTGACCGCGGTGGAAATCGAATCCAGGGCCGGCGAGAGCAGGGCGAAGATTTCCACCGCTCGGGCGGACGGCTCCATGCTGCGACCGGTACGCACGAACAGCGGGTCATCGAACAGCCCGCGCAGGCGCGAGAGCGCCGCACTGATGGCCGGCTGGCCGAGGAACAGTTTTTCCGCAGCGCGGGTCACACTGCGTTCGTGCATGAGTGTTTCGAAAACGATCAACAGGTTCAGGTCGACACGACGCAGGTCATTACGATTCATCTGGAGTCCTGGCAGATTCAGCAAACTTGACGTGAGCGGCCATATGAGAAGAATGGCCGGCATGAATCTTACGGGCAAAGGCTGGTACTCTGCACAGAGTAATTCAGTTTTTTCTGAAAGGCTGCTTCGGTTTTTACGGCATTGGATGATGTCGCCGTCGCTGCGGAATCAATGACAGGCATGTCGACTATTAATAGCCACTGATGGTCTTGGGTAGAAAGCCCAGATAGAGTTCAGGGCATTAGAGGTTACTTTGACGAGGTTTGCGATGTCCCGCACGATCCGTTTTCACAAGTTTGGTCCAGCCGAGGTGCTCAAATGCGAAGAGCATGCGGCCGCTCTGCCTGCGCCGGGCGAAGTGCAGGTGCGCGTCGAAGCGATAGGCATCAGCTGGTACGACATTCTCTGGCGCCAGAACCTGGCCTCATCCCATGCTCGTCTGCCTTCAGGCCTTGGTCATGAAATGGCTGGCGTGGTCACGATGGTCGGCGACGGCGTCGATGATCTGGCCGTTGGTGACAAGGTCGCCAGCTTCCCGGCCGAGAGTCCCAATGACTACCCGGTTTACGGCGAACAGATCGTTCTGCCGCGCTCGGCGTTGACCCGCTACCCGGATGTACTTACCCCGATCGAAGCCAGCGTGCACTACACGCCGCTATTGATCGCTTATTTTGCCTACGCTGACCTGGCGCGAGTCAAACCCGGGCAATTTGCCCTGGTGACCGACGCCAGCCACTGCGCCGGTCCGTCGTTCGTACAACTGGGCAAAGCCCTCGGTGTGCGAGTGATTGCAGCGACCAAAACCGCGGATGAGCGTGAGTACCTGCTGTCCCTGGGCGCCGAGAAAGTCATCGTCACCGAAGAACAGGATCTGCTGATGCAGATCAACAAGATCACCGATAACCGCGGCGTCGATGTGGTGTTCGATGGCCTTGGCGGGCCGCAGATGTCGCTGCTCGGCGATGTGCTCGCACCTCGTGGCAGCCTAGTGCTCTATGGCCTGCAAGGGGGTAACCAGACGCCATTCCCGGCCTGTGCGGCGTTCCAGAAGAACATTCAGTTCTTCGTGCACTGCATCGGTAACTTCACCGGCAAGCCGGAACTGGGCATCGTCCAGGATCAGGCCGCACTGCAACGTGCCCTGCGTGATATCAACCAATTGACCGCGGACCGTGTGCTGCTGCCGCTCAAGACCCGGGTGTTTCCGTTTTCCGAGTTTGTCGAAGCACACCGCTATATGGACGAATGCCCATGCCGCGAACGGGTCGCCCTTCAGGTCGAGCCTGCGTAAGCTGTTCCTCTGCAAGAGTCCGTGAGAGCACGGACTCTTCTGCTGGCAGTCACTCCCAAATGAGACGTCCATCGATCTGTCGGTGGGCCGGTTCAGCAACTGAACTGGTTTTTGCTCTCAATCTGTATCTTCTAATCATTATATAAGCCCTGATAATTGAATGATTAATTTCATCTCAAGGAAAGAGTCATGGCTGAGTATCAGGCTGAAACTCCTCAATGCGCGCCGGCAATATATGCTCAACAAATAATGCAGCGTCGCTCAGTTGTCTTACATTCACTGGCAACTTCTTTCTTTATTTCTTGTGCTAAGTGTCTGTGGGACGCTGTCGGAAATTTCCTAGGACCGCGCACGGGAGCACAAGACGCCCGTTCTACCGCGCGTTGCGGCGATATTGATGTGCCAGGGGTACCCGCGACATTCAATCATTTCAAATAATTACACAATGCTTAAGTGCTAGCATTTGAATAACAATATCGGCACTCCATTCATGACAAGCAACCTGTTGCGCAATACACCTCCTTGTTTGCGCGGCGTTGAACTTATGAGTCACAGGTAAATAATGATGACCGCTACCCATGATCAGGCAATGAACTATGTTTATCAGCAAATGCTGCAGCGTTTGTTGGGTTTTTTCTCTCGCGCCGAGCGCACGGCATTGCAATTGATGATTCAGCGCCTGGTGATGTCCGCAGGAGGTATGGAGCGTATCGGCGATTACAAGGTGCTGGCGATGCAGTCCGGGTCCCGCGACAGCTGCTACACCCTGGCACTATTGCGCGCCGCACAACTGAGTATCGCCGGCCGGGCGCCGGCGACGTTTCAGCTGCGAGTGGCGACCTTGCGCTTGAACGGTGCGGCCTCGACGGCCCTGGAAAACATCCATCGCAGCTGCAGTGCGTTGTTTCTCTACGACGATCCCCGGGTCGAAGTGTTGATGGTCGATAATCGTGAAGTCCTGCCGTTCAACCATCTGGCGTCGATCTCCGAAGCCGGTCGCGAGTCGAATCGGCTCAACCTGCTGATGGTCGGGCACCGCCGTGCCTGGGATGGGCCGCTTGATCTGTGGGATGACGGGTACTTGGCGACCGGCGAGTTTTACGGACAAATCGCCCGCTGGGACAAGGGTGTCGACGCTTTGATCAGCAGCGATACGCCCCGTCGGCAGAAGCAGTTTCTCGAGGGGTTGAACCGTGCAGCAGCCAAGGCCGGGCTCAAGGCCCCGGACCGTCGTGAAGCCGGCTATGAGGGCCTGTTCGCGCGGCTCGATGAATTGGGCAGCGATTGCTATAGCGAGTTTTATCCTGAGTCTGCTCAGGCGGCGTGGCGTCCCGCCGAGCGTTTTGAAGCGTGTCGCCGCACGACCTTCATCGATATTCACGACATGCTGGTCAGCAACCTGGAAGAGCGCTGGCCATTGCTCACCGATTTTCTAGGGTTTCAACCCGACGAGTTGTCGGCTCAGCTCAGTGATAACGACTACGTCAGTCTGTCGATATCCGCGCATATCCGTGGCTTGCAAGCGTGCTATGTACACGGTCGCACCTACGAGACGGGCGTCAGCGAGTATGTACAGCGGGCGCTGGTGATGATGCGGCGTAAACACGTTCCAGAGCGCTTTTGCGAACAGGCCATGAAGACGTTCGGCAACCCGATGACAATGACTGACCAGCGCGCATTGGCAGCGGCTGAAGCACAAAAGAACCTCGGTCTGAGCGAGGCTCAACTGGTGTGTCTGCTGTTCGCGCCTTTTGCCGATAACGGCGCGGCGCTTGAGCATTTTCTTCGTCAGTGCCATCCCGGCATGCTCGTGGCATTGCCGGACTTGCACCGGGCGATGCAGGGCGGTCCGGCACCCGAGCAGGTTCTGCAGTGGATGGTCGATGTCAGCGGGTTGTCGGTGAGTCTGATCGGTACGCTTTACCGCATGGCCCCGGTGGTTCGGGATGAGGGCAGGGGGCTCGGCACGGAAAGCGGCGAGGAGGGTGTGCAAGCTGAAGCCGTGGAACCTGACCGTGAAACGAGCGTGGCTGGCGAATGGTCGACGGGGCGGTGAAAGTGCCAGGTTTGACGGATTCAGCAAGGATGCGTCATGACGTTCGTAGTCTGTTCGGCCGTTACCCATGAAAGGACCACGAGATACCGATTTTGCCTACCAGGCGGTGTACCGTTACCTGACTAACCTGATCAATGAGCCGGGCGGTGACGTGCAAGTGCGCCTGCCCTCATTGCGACAGTTGGCGCACCGACTGAGTGTGTCGATCTCGACCATTCAGTACGCCTACTCGCTGTTGGAGAAGGAAGGGCGCGTCTATTCGGTGGCCAAGTCCGGCTACTACGCCGTACCCGTATCCTCAATAGGCATACCCGGCCGCGGCAAGGACTTGCTCGAAACGGTTTATGTCAACGCCAGACGTCCCGGCATGCTGGTGCTGAGCGCCGATGAACCGGCGTTATTACAACCCCTGGATAGCCCGTTGCTGTTGCTGGAGAGAGAACTGCTGCGCCAGTACCCACGCCAGCCACAACCGTCTTCACAACCCTGCGGCGAGCTGGAGCTGCGCACAGCCCTGGCGGCGCGCTACACCACTTCGCCGACACGTTGCTGGCATGCCGATGATGTCTATATCGGCGCCGACCTGCGGGGAGTCCTGGAAATATTGATCGCCGCTCTTGGCCTCAAAGACGCTGTGATGGTGGTCGAATCACCGTGCGATTGGGGCATTCTGCGTCTGCTCCAGGCTGCGGACGTGCGGGTGATCGAGCTGCCGTTACAAGCCGATGGTGGTCTGGATCTGGAGCAGTTGAAGGAACTGCTTGAGACCGAGCAGGTGCGACTGGTGATGCTTTCATCGGGGCTGAACATGCCACGAGGCAGTGTGGCGCCTGACAGCAACAGGCAATCCGCCGCACAGCTGCTGAAGCGACATGGCAGTTGGGTACTGGAAAACGATTGCTATGGCGAGCTTGAGTTCGAGCCGAACGGCCTGCGATTTCGCGATCTGCTGGACCCGGATCGGCTGATCGTGTTTTCCACATTCGAGAAATTCATCGGGTCGGAGGCGCCCTTCGGCTATCTGCTGTCGCGACAAATGCGTGCCAGATTGCAGCGGCACTTTTTGCTGCGCGCTTTCCGTTTGTCGTTGATTCGTCAGAAAGCCATTGCGCGGCTGTACAGCAACGGGCGCATCGACCAGCACCTGCTGGTATTGCGTCGACTGCTCAAGGAACGCATGGTGCAGATGACTCAGTTGCTTGAAGAGCGCCTGCCCGACGCGCTGCACTTCGTTGAGCCCCAAGGCGGGGCGACGATCTGGATCCGCTCGTTGCGCCAGGTCAATGTGCATCGAGTGTTCGAGCGTTTACTCAAGCAGCATGTGGTGATCGCGCCGGGAGAATTGTTCAGCTTGCAGGGCCTGCACGGGCAGCATTTGCGCCTGAGTCACACCTTCGGTGGTCACCACGACCTTGCCGACGCACTGGGACTGTTGGGGAATGCCTTGCGTCTGGAATCGATCGACTGAGCCGAGGCGCGAACCCTCCTCGGTACCTGACAATTGATAACGTCGCGCCAGGAGCAAACTGTCAGTAAACTCCTTTCTATTCCCGAACCACTCTCTCTCAGAGGTTTTGCATGACACTCAGTCCTTTTGCGGGCAAACCGGCACCGGCAGAACTGTTGGTCGACATCCCGCGACTGGTGACGGCCTATTACACCGGCCAGCCCGATGCAGCCATTTCTACCCAGCGCGTCGCCTTCGGCACGTCCGGACACCGAGGTAGCTCGTTCGATCTGAGTTTCAACGAATGGCACGTTCTGGCCATCAGTCAGGCGATCTGCCTGTACCGCGAAGCCCAGGGCATCGACGGTCCGCTGTTCGTCGGCATCGACACCCACGCGCTGTCCACGCCGGCCGGTGCCAGTGCCCTGGAAGTCCTGGCGGCGAACGGCGTGACGGTGATGATCGCCGAAGGCGATGAGTACACGCCGACGCCGGCCATTTCCCATGCGATTCTTTGCTACAACCGTGGGCGCACTTCGGGCCTGGCAGACGGCATCGTCATCACCCCGTCTCACAACCCGCCACAAAGCGGCGGCTACAAGTACAACCCTACCAATGGCGGTCCGGCCGATACCCACATCACCAAGTGGATCGAAGCCAAGGCCAACGAGCTGCTGGTGGCCAAACTCGCTGGCGTCAAACGCATCAGCTACGAGCAGGCGCTGAAGGCTAGCACCACCCATCGTCACGATTACCTCAACACCTATGTCGCCGACCTGGTCAACGTGATCGACTTCGACGCCATCCGCGATGCGAAGCTGCGTCTGGGTGTCGATCCGCTGGGCGGAGCAGGGGTGCGCTACTGGTCGGCGATCGCCGAGCACTATCGCCTGGACCTGGAGGTGGTGAATAAAGAGGTTGATGCGACATTCCGTTTCATGACCGTCGACTGGGACGGGCAGATCCGCATGGACCCATCGTCCAGCCACGCCATGCAAGGCCTGATCGGTCTGAAAGAGCGTTTCGACGTGGCCTTTGCCTGTGACCCGGATCACGACCGCCATGGCATCGTGACCCCGTCCGGGGGTTTGCTGGCACCCAACAACTACCTCGCGGTGTCGATCGATTACCTGTTCCAGAACCGTCCACAATGGCGCGCCGATGCGGCCGTGGGCAAAACCGTGGTCAGCAGTGGCTTGATCGATCGCGTTGCCAAGCGTCTGGGCCGTCGTCTGTACGAAGTGCCGGTCGGCTTCAAATGGTTTGCCGACGGTCTGTTCGATGGCTCCCTCGGTTTTGGCGGTGAAGAAAGTGCTGGCGCGTCGTTCCTGCGCAAGGACGGCAGTGTCTGGTGCACCGACAAAGACGGTTTGATTCCGGCATTGCTGGCCGCCGAAATGACCGCTCGCACGGGCCGTGACCCTAGCCAGGCGTATCGCGCGCTGACCGATGAGCTGGGCGAACCGTTCTCGGTGCGGGTCGATGCCAAGGCAAACCCTGAGCAGAAAGCGCTGCTGAGCAAATTGTCGCCAGACCAGGTCACCTCGACTCAACTAGCGGGTGAAACGATCCAGAGCATCCTCAGCCATGCACCGGGTAACGACCAAGCTATCGGCGGTCTGAAAGTCATGACCGAGAACGGCTGGTTCGCGGCGCGTCCGTCGGGCACTGAGGATATCTACAAGATCTATGCGGAAAGCTTTGTCAGCGACGAGCACCTGAAGCAGTTGGTGGCGGAAGCTCAGACCTTGGTGGATGGCGCGATTTCTGCGAAGTGATTGAGGGCCCCCTCGCCACAACGGCTATACGTAAAAAAAGGGGCGACCATTAACGGTCGCCCCTTTTTTGTCCCGCTTGTCCCCATCAAGCCAAATCCACCAACACGATTTCACTGTCCTCAATCGCGGTCACGCGCAACACCTGCTCATCGGCAACCGCGACACCGTCTCGAGCTTGTGCACGCAAGCCATTGACTTCAATGACACCTGTTGCCGGCACCAAGTAAGCGCGACGGCCGTTGTCCAGGCGGTATTCCGCCGTTTCCCCGGCTTTCAGGTTGGCCGCCACCAGACGCGCATCAGCGCGAATGTGCAGGCTTTGATCGTCGCCGGCCTTGCCGCTGGCCAGGGTCACGAAACCTTCGCGCTCGCCTTTGGGGAACGGCTTGGCGCCCCACGACGGTGCCGAACCAGCTTCGTTGGGGATGATCCAGATCTGAAATATCCGGGTCTCGGTCGCTTCCAGGTTGTACTCACTGTGAGCGATCCCGGTGCCGGCGCTCATGACCTGCACGTCGCCCGCTTCGGTGCGGCCCTTGTTGCCAAGGTTGTCCTGGTGGGTAATCGCGCCTTCACGAACGTAGGTGATGATTTCCATGTCGCGGTGCGGGTGTTGCGGGAACCCGGTACCGGGGGCAATCACGTCATCGTTCCACACCCGCAGGTTGCCCCAGTTCATGCGTTTGGGGTCGTGGTACTCGGCGAACGAAAAGTGGTGATGGGCATCCAACCAGCCATGGTGTGCGCCGCCCAGCGAGTTGAAAGGTCTGAGTTCAAGCATGATCGTCTCCTGAAAAGGTTCGTCATGGGGCAGAACGCCTGAGCCACAAACGAGAACCGGTGGTTGATGGAGAGCATCATCTATCAGGCAATCATCGATAAAAAGCGTAAAAAATGCCTCAATACAATCGAATTATCTGATATCAAATAACCTCGAAATATTCTCACCCAGCCTTCACTTCATCGTATAAGCCAATGACCTGTAAGCATTTCACTAGAACTCAACGGCAAATGCAGACACCATAGCCCTCAACAGCCTCACACTCTGGAGTCCGTCAGCGTGCCGCAACACACCCCCGATCTTCCCCCCGAACTTCGTCCCTTGGCCGAAATGCCTTTGTTCAAGCGCCTGGCCGCCCGGTTCTTTGGCCATGGCCTTACCCGGTTGCGTGCGCAACACCGTGCCTCTTGGCTGCACGGCCAAGCCGACGGTTTTCGCAGCGGTCATAGCGCCGGTTTGGAGTACGGCTATAAGGAAGGCAAACTCGAGGGGCTGGAGGAAGGTCGGCAGGTTCTGTTGATTCGCGACTCGCGCTCGACCGAGCATCGACCACCCAACGTCGATGACAATCTGTTCGACGATTGGCGCCTGCCATTGAGTGCTGAGCTGAAGAAACGCATGAAGGCCGACGTGGCGCGACTGCTGCCCGCGTATGCCCAACCGAGCGCCGCCCAATGGAAGATGATTTTCAGCGACACACCGTCGACCTCGGTGATCGCCGGGGCGGGCGCGGGCAAGTCGACCACCCTGGTGCTGCGAATTCTGCTGCTCAGTCATTACCTGGGGTTTGAGTTGAGCTCGATGACCGTGGTGACCTTCACCCGCGAATCGCGCAAAGACTTTATCAATAAGCTGATCGAGCTGTTTGCAGTCTGGGGCCGGGGAATCAGCCTTAAAGAAGCGCGCGATCTGGTGCGCACTTTCCATTCGCGCATCCTGCCGATGGTTCGCAGTCTGCCGGGTTTCGAGCGGCTGCAAGCCTTCGAAAACCTCAGCCACCGCGTGCAAAGCGGCGATGAGGAGGTCGACAGCAATCCCTTCGACCTGCGCATCAACGACGCCCAGCGCCAGCAACTCAACGCCTGTTATCACAGCCTGCACACCCGCGATGAACGTTTTCGCGAACTGATCAAGCCTTTGTCTCGCCATGCCTTGCAACTCAAGGAGCTGGAGCGTGATCACCCGGATGTGCAGAAGCGCATGGCAGTGACTGAACTCGCCGCCAAACGTGATGAAGAGCTGTGCGACACAATCGAAGACTTGTGGTTTCGCGCCGGTGCCTGGCCGATCAAGGGCATCGAGCCGAATCGTCAGACCTTCGACATCAACGGTTCGACCTTTCATTGCCACGGCTACATTCCGACGCTGGACGCCTGGGTGGTGCTGGGTTTCGATCCCCGGGAAAATCCCCAGGTCAGCCGTCCAAATGCCAAGCTTTCAGTGCGCGCAGAATGGGCGGTAAAGCGCACCCTGTTTCAAGCTTTCTGTCGTAAGCCTTTGATATGGCTAGATAGTTATGAGTCTTCAAAACGTGTTTTGGCATCCCTTGCCGGAGACGCCAGTGCCGGGCCGGGCTTCGATTACAAGGTCAAGGGTGAGCTCGGCTCCGCGCCGTTGCTGGACTGTTTTGTGGCGGCAGCCGGGTTTATTGAAAACCTCGGCCTGGATGTGCCGAATGCCGTGGGCCAGATGAGTTTCGCCAAGGATGACCCGGACCGGTTCTTCTTCGAGGCGTTGAGCCTGTTCTGGCGAGCGATGGAAGATCATCTGCTGGATCAATCGCCACCGGTGATGACCTACAACCGGATGTTCGCCTTGTTCAGTGAGCATTCGCCGGAGAATCTCAAGCTGTTGAGCGATGAGCTGCTCAGGCCAATGTCGCACTTGATGATTGACGAGTTTCAGGACGTGTCGCCGCAGATCGTTTCGTGGATTCGCGCCAGCCTGGCGGAGATCCGCAGTCGCGGACCGGCCATGCATGTGGGACGCGGCGCGCAGCGTTCGTCGTTGCTTTGTGTCGGTGATGACTGGCAGTCCATCTATGGCTGGCGCGGCAGTTCGCCGACTTACTTCATGGAATTCAACAAGGAATTCCCGTCGCCGAGCACGACCAAAGTGATGCTCAGCGACAATTACCGCAGCCATCAGCACATCATCGACGCGGCGGAGCATATTGTCCGCGCGGCACCGGCGATCGCTGGCAAGAAGGCCAAGGCCAGCGGTGAACCCAAGGCACTGCTGCCGGTGAATGTGCTCGATCGGGATGACCAAGGCATGGCCCAGCGCCTGATCGAACACTATAGAAAGGGTGATTCAATCTTGATGCTTTATCGAAAAAGTAGCGATAAGTCATTGATAGATGAACATATTCAGTCTGTAGTTAATGTAGATTCTAGCTTGCCGTACGACGCTCGGCGGCTCAAACAACTGACCTATCACAGCGCCAAAGGCCTGCAGGCTGATGCGGTATTTTTGCTGGGCGATTGCCAGCACCTGACCAGTTCTCCTTACAAGAACCAGGTCTATCGCATGGCCGGGCTCGGCAAGGCTGGCGACAGCGAAGCTTACGACAGCGCACAGAAAGACGAGATTCTGCGACTGGCTTACGTGGGCATCACCCGGGCAGTCAGCCATTGCTATTGGTATGTCGATGGCCAGGATACCTCGGCTGCGAACATGCCCAAGGCCTCCGACCGGATCGGCAAAGGCAAGGCGTTCTTCGCGGATCACCGCCAAGGAAAAGTCTCTGCCTGACCCCTGAAGCTGTTCACTGAAAATCTTGAGTCAGAAAAACCTGTGGCGAGCAAGTTCGCTCGCCACAGAGACGTTACCGACTGGCTGCGAAAAGTTGCGGGGGGCGCAATCCCGGCCTAAGGTCCAAGGCGAGGCTTTGCTTGCGACTGGCGCGCAATGATTCGCCGCAGGTCGCTGTCCATCCAATGCGGATACATGCAGCGAGGTGACGACATGCCGAACGACTCCCGTCCCGCCGTGCTCGAACTGATCGGCAATACGCCGCTGGTACGCGTCAGCCGCTTCGATACCGGCCCGTGCACACTGTTTCTCAAACTCGAATCGCAGAACCCCGGAGGCTCGATCAAGGATCGCATCGGCCTGGCAATGATCGACGCCGCCGAGCGCGATGGGCGCCTGCGCCCCGGCGGCACCATCGTCGAGGCCACCGCCGGCAACACCGGTCTGGGCCTGGCCCTGGTCGGTAGGGCCAAGGGATACCGGGTGGTGTTGGTGGTGCCGGACAAGATGTCCACCGAGAAGGTCCTGCACCTCAAGGCGATGGGCGCCGAGGTGCACATCACTCGCTCCGATGTCGGCAAAGGCCATCCGGATTATTACCAGGACGTCGCTGCGCGGTTGGCGCAGGAAATTCCCGACGCCTTCTTCGCCGATCAATTCAACAACCCGGCCAACCCGCTGGCCCACGAGTGCAGCACCGCCCCGGAAATCTGGGCGCAGACTCAGCATGATGTGGATGCCATCGTTGTCGGCGTCGGTTCGGCCGGCACGTTGACGGGGCTGACCCGTTTCTTTCAGCGCGTACAACCGAATCTGGAAATGGTGCTGGCCGACCCGGTCGGCTCGGTGATGGCCGAATACAGCCGCAGCGGCACCTTGGGTACGCCCGGTTCCTGGGCGGTGGAGGGCATTGGCGAAGACTTCATTCCGTCGATTGCCGATCTGTCCAGCGTGCGTAAGGCCTATTCGATCAGCGACGAGGAAAGCTTCGATCATGCCCGCCAACTGCTGCGCGCCGAAGGTATTCTCGGCGGCTCTTCGACCGGCACATTGCTGGCGGCGGCACTGCGTTACTGCCGCGAACAAACCGAGCCGAAGCGGGTAGTCAGTTTCGTCTGCGACACCGGCACCCGCTACCTGTCGAAGGTCTACAACGACCAGTGGATGAACGATCAGGGGCTGCTTGCGCGCAAGCGTTACGGTGATTTGCGAGACCTGATCGCGCGGCGCTTCGAGGATGGCCGGGTGGTCAGCGTGGGGCCGGACGACACTTTGCTCACCGCGTTCCAACGCATGCGCCTGGCGGATGTGTCGCAACTGCCGGTGCTGGTGGACGGGCAGCGGCTGGTCGGCGTGATCGACGAATCCGATATCCTGCTTGGCGTGCACGAAGACGCTTCACACTTCCGTATGCCGGTGAGCAGTGCGATGACCGACAAGCTGGAAATCCTGCCGCCCGGCGCCAGTCTGGCCGAACTGGAGGCGAAGCTCGACCGTGGATTGGTGGCGATGATCGCCGACGACTCGGGTTTCCATGGGCTGATTACCCGCGTCGACATGCTCAATTACCTGCGGAGATCCCTTGCATGAGTCAGCACGATGAAACCGCCAAGCCACGTGCCTTCGCCACCCGTGTGATCCATGCCGGGCAGACGCCGGACCCGTCCACCGGGGCGCTGATGCCGCCGATTTACGCCAACTCCACCTATCTGCAACAGAGCCCGGGTGTGCATAAGGGTTTCGACTACGGGCGTTCGCACAACCCGACGCGCTTTGCGCTGGAGCGTTGTGTGGCGGACCTCGAGGGCGGTACTCGGGCCTTCGCCTTCGCTTCCGGGCTGGCGGCGATCGCCAATGTGCTCGAGTTGCTCGATGCGGGCGCACACATCGTTTCCGGCAATGACTTGTACGGCGGTACATTCCGGCTGTTCGACAAGGTACGCCAGCGCAGTGCCGGGCATCGTTTCAGTTTCATCGATCTGACTGATCTGGCGGCATTCGAAGCGGCGCTTCAGGATGACACGCGGATGGTCTGGGTCGAGACGCCGAGCAATCCTTTGCTGAGTCTCACTGACCTCGCCGCCGTCGCGCGCACCTGTCGCGAGCGAGGCATCATTTGTGTGGCCGACAACACTTTCGCCAGCCCGTGGATACAGCGTCCGCTGGAGTTGGGTTTCGACATCGTGTTGCACTCGACGACCAAGTACCTGAACGGCCACTCCGACGTGATTGGCGGCATCGCGGTGGTCGGGCAGAACGCTGAGCTGGCCGAGCGCTTGGGTTTCTTGCAGAACGCAGTGGGGGCTATCGCTGGGCCATTCGACGCTTTTCTCACGTTGCGCGGCGTGAAGACCCTGGCACTACGCATGGAACGCCACTGCAGCAATGCGCTGGAGCTGGCGCAATGGCTGGAGCGTCAGCCGCAGGTGGCGCGCGTTTACTATCCGGGCCTGCCATCGCATCCGCAGCATGCACTGGCGCGGCGGCAAATGCGTGGGTTCGGCGGGATGATTTCCCTCGACTTGAACTGCGACCTGGCTGGCGCCAAGCGCTTCCTCGAGAGTGTGCGGATCTTCGCCCTGGCCGAGAGCCTGGGCGGGGTGGAAAGCCTGATCGAGCACCCGGCGATCATGACCCATGCCAGCATCCCCGCCGAAACCCGGGCACAACTCGGCATTGGCGATGCGTTGGTGCGTTTGTCAGTGGGGGTCGAGGATGTCGAAGACCTGCGCGCCGATCTGGCACAGGCGCTGATGCAGATCAGTTAAACGTTTAAGCCGCGACGCAGACTTTGTAGCAGCTGCCGAGCCTGCGAGGCTGCGTTCGGCTGCGCAGCAGTCGTGAGTCCGGCTGATGCGGTCTGTCTGACATACCGTAATTGCTGATTTTACGACGGCTTCGCCGCCGAACGCAGCCTCGCAGGCTCGGCAGCTGCTACATCAGGCATAACTCCTGAGGGCCTGCGGTGGAATGAACGTCTCCAGCTCATCTTCAACAGCTTCGATAATTCGTTCTACATCTGCTGCATTCATGACCGTTGCGCAAGGAATGCCGGCAATGGCGATCATGGTTTCGCCACTGGCGCGGTCGAACAGCCGGGCAACCATACTGCCCGGTGCATCCATGGTCGCTTCGAAACCCATGGGATGAAAATGCCAGCGCATCAGCTGGCAGGCATTTGGAAAAGTGACTTTGCTGAAGGAGCCTTTATTCATGTGTTGCCCACCTTATTCATCGAGCGCTTCCTTTAGCTCATGTTAGGAGGGAAGAACCTTCAATGGCTCAACCGGTGACTGTCTTTAAAAGTAGCATCCGGATGTGAAAGTCACGTGATTTTTTCAGTCCGTTTAGCGATTGGTTCATTTTTTTTTGACGCAGATCACGAGACACCGATTTTGTGGCGAAAGGCCAATATTACCGGGGCATTCCACGGGGCCATTGAAGCCTGGCGAGAACTTCGGCAAGCTCGGTTTTTTCTCATTGAGTCCTTTATGCACGCCGATGATGATGCTCCGTTGCAAACCCAGGCCACGGGCGAGACGGTCATGCGTTACCACCTGCGCTGGAAGCACCGGGATCTGGACGGCGTCATGGCGCTTTATCACCCGGACGTTCAGTACAACGATTTTTTCCAGAATCGCATGATGGGGCTGGATGAGTTGCGCGAGTATGTGCGCGACAGCATGCCCCGCGATCCGGATGAAGCCCTGGAGCATTCGGACCGTATTCGTCTGGACGACGACACGGCGTTCATTCAGTACCGCATCACCCTTCGCGGCGGCGAAGGACTGGTGTCGTTTCGGACCAGCGAGGCAATTACCGTACGTGACGGGCTGATCTGGCGGGTCAATGAATACGCCACGCTCGTACACGAACACGCGACCGGCAAACCCGCCCGCAACCAGCGCCCGGCGGTCAGTCGACTCGGGCTGTCACCGCGGCAGCTGAGTTTCATGGCCGAGGACTTGCAGCAGTACTTCCAGCGCCAACAACCGTATCTGGATCCCGAGCTTGATCTGCAACGGGTGGCGACGGAATGCGGGTACAGTCGCAATCAGATTTCCTATCTGCTGAATCAGGTGTTCGGCCAAAGCTTCTACCGTTACGTCAATCAGGCGCGGTTGCAGCATTTGCTTACCGCACTGGACGCCGCCATGCCGCCACTGCGCATCGACGAACTGGCCTTCGCGGCTGGCTTCAATTCGTTATCGGCGTTTTACAGCTGTTTTCGCCGACACACCGGTCTGTCGCCCAAGGCGTACACCAAACAAATTTCTTTGCGTGCACGCGCGCAAGACAATCCCTGAGCCCACGCACTAGGATCGACGCCATCGAAGGTTTGAGTGGCGGAGTCTTGCATGTCGGCGTGGCGCACGATCAGTTTGTGGATGGATCAACTCGACGAGCCATTGCTGGCGCGCCCGGCGCTGGAGCAGGATCTGGATGTCGACGTGGCCATCATTGGCGCCGGGTACACCGGGCTCTGGACCGCGTATTACCTCAAGCGTCTGGCGCCGGGGCTGAATATTGCCATCGTCGAAGCAAGCATCGCGGGTTTTGGTGCGTCGGGCCGTAACGGTGGCTGGTTGATGGGCAATCTGCTGGGCGAGGATCGGTTGCTTGCCGATTTACCGGCCGAACAGCGCCGCGCTTCTTTCGACCTGCTGCACGGTATCCCTGACGAAGTAGAGATCGTCATCGAACGAGAAGGCATCGACTGCGATTATCGCAAAGGCGGAGTGCTTTATTGTGCTGCGCGTTATCCAGAGCAGGAAGCCAGCCAGCGTCATTATCTGGACACGCTCTACCGCCAAGGGCTGACCGAAAGCGACTACCGCTGGCTCAGTCCCGAGCAATTGGCGCAACAGATCAGAATTGCCAAACCTTATGGCGGTATCTATGCACCGCACGTCGCGACCATTCACCCGGCAAAGTTGGTCCGAGGTCTGGCGCGTACGGTGGAGCGCATGGGGGTCAACATCTATGAGAACAGCCCGGTCTCTCAATGGCAGTCGGGCAGTCTGCGTACAGCCAAGGCTCAGGTTCGCAGCCGCTGGATCGTGCCGGCGGTAGAAGGGTATGCGGCCACATTGCCACCGTTGGACCGTTATCAATTGCCGGTCCAGAGTTTGCTGGTGGCGACCGAACCACTGTCCACCGCGATCTGGGACGAAATCGGCCTGAGCCACGGTCAGGCCTTCAGTGAAAGCAGCCGACAAGTCACCTATGGCCAGCGCACGGCGGATAACCGCTTGGTATTTGGTGCCCGTGGCGGCTATCAATTTGCTGGCAAGTTGCGCCATGACTTCGACCTGACCACCAGCGAAGTGGAGTTGCGGCGCTACCTGTTCAGCGAACTTTTTCCGCAGCTCAAGAACGTACGAATCACCCATGCCTGGGGCGGCAACCTGGGCATGTCCCGGCGGTTCAAGCCGCACATGCTCTGCGATCAGGCCAGCGGCATCGCCTTGTCCGGCGGTTATGGCGGGGAGGGCGTCGGCGCCAGCAATCTCGGCGGGCGAACCCTGGCCGACCTGATTCTTCAGCGCGATACCGAGTTGGTCCGCCAACCGTGGGTCATTCCTCAGGGCGGTCTCGACGTGCTCAAGGCCTGGGAGCCGGAGCCCTTCCGCTGGTTGGGCTACAACGCAATCATCCGCAGCTTCGTCCACGAAGACCAGACCCTGGCCAACCCGACCACCGCGCCCTGGCGTCGCAAACTGGCCAGTCGGGTCGCGGGGTTCATGGAGGGTTTCATGCACTGAACGACGACGTTCTGATGTTGCCAGTCCGTGCGCAAGACTTACGTTTTGATTTTTTGATCCATTGATTGCCTGCCAACAAAAAAAGCCCATACAGGAATCGACTCATGATCCGAAAGACACTGACGCTTGCTCCAATTGCGCTCGTCGCGACCCTCAGCCAGGCCGCCGAGACCGTGAAAATCTACAACTGGTCGGACTACATCGCGCCGGATACCACCAAGAACTTCCAGAAAGAAACCGGCATCGCCTTCAGTTACGACGTCTTCGACAGCAACGAAACCCTTGATGGCAAGCTGATGACCGGCACATCCGGCTATGACGTAGTGTTCCCGTCCAACCACTTCATGGCGCGGCAGATTCAGGGCGGGGCGCTGAAGAAACTCGACAAGAATCAGCTACCGAACTGGAAAAACCTCAATCAGGTGCTGCTCAAGACGTTGCAGGCAAACGACCCTGGCAACGAGCATGGCTTCCCGTATTTGTGGGGCAGCACTGGCATCGGCTACAACATTGCCAAGGTCAAGGCAGCGTTGGGCGACGACGCACCAGTGGATTCCTGGGACCTGATCTTCAAGCCCGAGAACATGGCAAAGCTGCAGAAGTGCGGCGTGGCGATCCTCGACAACGGCCCCGAACTGTTGCCGGCCGCGTTGAATTATTTGGGGCTGCCACATCACAGCAAGAACCCCGAGGACTACAAAAAGGCTGAAGCGCTGCTGATGAAAGTCCGGCCTTATGTCAGCTATTTCCACTCATCCAAGTACACCAGCGACCTGGCCAACGGTGACATCTGCGTGGCTGTCGGCTTCTCTGGCGACATTATCCAAGCGGAAAACCGCACCAAGGAAGCCAAGAATGGTGTCGACATCGGCTATTCCATTCCCAAGGAAGGCGCCGCCATCTGGTTCGACATGGTCGCCATGCCCGCCGACGCCCCGGACGAGAAGGCCGGTTACGCTTTCATGAACTACCTGCTGCGCCCCGACGTCATGGCCGGCATCAGCAACTACGTGCACTACGCCAACGGCAACGAACAGGCGGATAGCCTGATCGACCCGGCCATCAAGAACGACACCAAGGTTTATCCGAGCCCGGAGATGATGGGGAAATTGTTTGCGCTGGAAGCCATGCCGTTGAATGTAGATCGGGTGCGGACGCGGGTGTGGAACAAGATTCGGACGGGTAGCTGAGCGGTCATATCTTGTAGCCAATGGCGCCAGTCGGGCTGACTGCGATGGGTTAGATTCCATGCCTTCTATCAATAGACAAGGAGGCAATGGAATGCCTGTCTGTTCGAAAGCTGGTCATCTGCGCATTGGGCGTTATTCCGAACCTGGACGCATCTACTTGTTAACAGCCGTGGTTCACGAACGGCAACCGATATTCACAGATTGGCAAATGGGAAGACTGGTTGCTCAGCAATTGCATCAGGCACAGGAGGAGCGCTGGGCGGATTTTCTGACTTGGGTGGTGATGCCAGACCATATGCACTGTTTGGTACAAATGCAGGATAAAACGCTGGCCGAGCTGATGTGCCGAATTAAATCCCGTAGCGGTCTGGCCGTTAATCAGGCGCTAGGGCGAAGCGGGCGTTTGTGGCAGAAGGGTTATCACGATCGAGCGGTCCGGCGAGAGGAGGACGTGAAAAATCTTGCTCGATATGTCGTCGCCAATCCCATTCGGGCGGGACTGGTTTCACGAGTTCATGATTATCCGCTGTGGGATGCGTGTTGGCTGTGATATTTCACGACTGCTGCGCAGCCGAACGCAGGCTGCGCCAGCTGCTACAAAACCATAGCGCACTGGAAAGCTGTAGCAGCTGCCGAAGGCTGCGTTCGGCTGCGCAGCAGTCGTGAAAATAGTCCATTCCGGAGTGATATCTATGCCGAACGCAGGCTGCGCCAGCGGCTAAAAGAAAATGTCGCATCCCGGAAACCTGTAGCAGCTGCCGAAGGCTGCGTTCGGCTGCGTAGCAGTCGTGAAAATAGTCCATTCCGGAGTGATATCTATGCCGAACGCAGGCTGCGCCAGCGGCTAAAAGAAAATGTCGCATCCCGGAAACCTGTAGCAGCTGCCGAAGGCTGCGTTCGGCTGCGTAGCAGTCGTGAAAATAGTCCATTCCGGAGTGATATCTATGCCGAACGCAGGCTGCGCCAGCGGCTAAAAGAAAATGTCGCATCCCGGAAACCTGTAGCAGCTGCCGAAGGCTGCGTTCGGCTGCGTAGCAGTCGTGAAAATCCCCCATCCAATAAAGTTAGAGTTGATATCAATACACTGGCACTTATATTAATAAGTCCAAAAATGAGAACTCCTCTACAAAAAAACAACTTACCCATATTTAATATTTAAATATCAGATTGTCGGACAATCCGGCTAAAGCCTTA
This sequence comes from Pseudomonas sp. BF-R-26, assembly GCF_019947395.1. Taxonomy (NCBI): domain Bacteria; kingdom Pseudomonadati; phylum Pseudomonadota; class Gammaproteobacteria; order Pseudomonadales; family Pseudomonadaceae; genus Pseudomonas; species Pseudomonas sp. BF-R-26. The sequence goes on from NZ_JAGYGK010000004.1 coordinate 269,498, forward strand.
AACTAAAAACTATATTTCGACAGCGCACGCACTGTTTACTGGAGTTCGCCGGAACAAATCAATTTGACGTCAAAAAAAATGTAGACGTTTGATTTCGAATTGTGTCAGTTTTTATACGCCTTCATTGGGCGAGTGATAGGACGATCTCGCCAGAGATTGTCGTATCGGACAAAAACTGTTCCATTGCTAAACAAGGAAGTGTGTTTATGTCGAAAGTAAAAGACAACGCTATTGATCTTGCCGAACAGGCCTTTGCGCCATTGCAAGCGCTGGCTGCACCCAGTTCCGCCTACAACCAGATCGATAGTTTCAGCCATCAGTATGATCGGGGTGGCAATCTCACGGTCAATGGCAAACCCTCCTTCTCCGTCGACGAGGCTGCTACCCAGCTGCTGCGTGACGGCGCTGCCTACCAGGACAAGGACGGCAGCGGCAAAATCGAACTCACCTACACGTTCCTGACCTCGGCTTCGTCGAGCACCATGAACAAGCACGGCATCACCGGGTTCAGTCAGTTCAGCGCGCAACAGAAAGCACAGGCTGCACTTGCCATGCAGTCCTGGGCCGACGTGGCCAATGTCACCTTCACCGAGAAGTCCTCAGGTGGTGACGGTCACATGACCTTCGGTAACTACAGCGGCGGTCAGGACGGCGCGGCGGCATTCGCCTACCTGCCTGGCACCGGTGCAGGTTATGACGGTACTTCGTGGTATCTGACGGGTGGTGGTTATAACGTCAACAAGACGCCGGACCTGAACAACTACGGCCGTCAGACCCTGACCCACGAAATCGGTCACTCCCTGGGCCTGGCTCACCCTGGCGACTACAACGCCGGTGAAGGTGCGCCGACCTACAACGACGCGACTTACGGGGAAGACACTCGCGGCTACAGCGTCATGAGCTACTGGAGTGAAAGCAATACCGACCAGAACTTCAGCAAGAGTGGTGTGGAAGCCTATGCGTCCGGCCCGCTGATGGACGATATCGCCGCCATCCAGAAACTCTACGGTGCCAACACCACCACTCGTACCGGTGATACCACCTACGGCTTCAACTCCAACGCCGGTCGCGACTTCCTGAGCGCGTCTTCGTCGTCGGACAAAGTCGTGTTCTCGGTCTGGGATGCGGGCGGCAAGGACACCCTGGACTTCTCCGGCTTTACCCAAAACCAGAAGATCAACCTCAATGAGGCCTCGTTCTCCGATGTTGGCGGCATGGTGGGCAACGTGTCCATCGCCAAGGGTGTCACCGTGGAGAACGCGATTGGCGGTTCGGGTAGCGACCTGCTGATCGGTAACAGCGTGTCCAACGAGTTGAAGGGCGGTGCCGGCAACGACATCCTCTTCGGCGCGGGCGGTGCCGACAAACTGTGGGGCGGCTCGGGTTCGGACACCTTTGTGTTCGCGGCCAGCAGCGACTCCAAGCCAGGTGCCGTCGACCAGATCCTCGATTTTGTCAGTGGCCTGGACAAGATCGACCTGACCGGCATCACCAACGGCGCGGGCCTGCACTTCGTGAATTCGTTCACCGGTGCGGCAGGTGATGCGGTATTGACCACTTCGGGCGGCAATAGCCTGTTGTCGGTGGACTTCTCCGGGCACGGCATGGCTGACTTCCTGGTCAGCACCGTTGGCCAGGCGGCGTTCTCGGACATCGTGGCCTGATTCAAGGCAAAAGGAGGGCGGCGCTTGAGGCGCCGCTCTCTGTCCCTTGAACGGTAGGTGCTATGAGTAAGGCTATAACCATGAGTAAAACGCCCTATGATCCAGAACGCTTTTACCTACAAAGCAACCGCGTGGCTGTTGGCGACGCTGATGATGTTTCTTGGAGATGTAGCCATGGCTCGCAGTCTTAAATTAGCCGACCCGTCGGAACTCGCGGGGAAATGGCAGGCCACCTTGAACACCGCGCAAGACTCGCCCGAGTCCCAGGCGCTGCAGGACAAACCGTCGAATGTTTGCTCGATCGAGCTCAAATTGAACCAGACCCTGGGTGAGGGGGCCGAGTGCCTTGGCGCCTGGCTGAACGAGTCGGCGATTGGCTGGTTCCCGGAACCGGATGGCATTGCCGTGACCGGTAAAGAAGGCTCGAAAATTGTGTTTTTCAGCCGACTGCATGAGGGGCTTTATAAAAGCACCTTGAAGTCAGGTCTGATCATTACGCTCAAGCGCACTGCGCATTAAGTAAGTAATGCCTGACTGAATAAAAATTATAAGCAGCACATCAATAGCCGGAACTCTCTGAAGAACTCAAAGGGTTGTTATTGATGTGCAAGCGATAGCCGGTAAAAAAATGTCTCGGCCCATGTGCGGACAGTTAATTGGAACCTCGTCAAGTAAGGCGAGGAATAACACCTCAGGAAAAACCAATGAAGAAGGCGAAGAGCCCGGCCACCGCACCGTTATTCAAGGCACTGGGCGACTATAAAAATATCCTGATCAGCGTCGGATGTTTCACCGCACTGATTAATGTGCTGATGTTGGTCCCGTCGATTTATATGCTTCAGGTCTATGACCGGGTACTGTCTTCGCAAAACGAAACCACACTGGCGATGTTGTCGTTGATGGTGGTCGGGTTTTTCGCTTTTATCGGTCTGCTGGAGATCGTGCGCAGCTTCATTGTCATTCGTATCGGCAGCCAACTGGAGCGCCGTTTCAACCTGCGGGTTTATCAAGCCGCTTTCGAGCGCAACCTGTTCAAGGGTGAGGGCAACGCGGGGCAATCCTTGGGCGACCTGACCCATATTCGCCAATTCGTCACCGGCCCGGCGCTGTTTGCCTTCTTCGATGCACCGTGGTTTCCGGTCTACTTGTTCGTGATCTTTCTGTTCAACGTCTGGCTCGGCGTATTGGCCACCGCAGGCGCGGTACTGCTGATCGGGCTGGCCTGCCTCAACGAGGCGATGACCAAAAAGCCCTTGGGCGAAGCCGCAGGGTTTTCCCAGAAATCCAGCCAACTGGCCACCAGTCACCTGCATAACGCCGAAACCATCCAGGCCATGGGCATGCTCGGGGTCTTGCGCAAGCGCTGGTTTGGGGTGCACTCGCGTTTTCTCGGCTTGCAGAATCAGGCCAGCGACACCGGCGCGGTCATCAGCTCCCTGAGCAAAACCCTGCGCCTGTGCCTGCAATCCCTGGTGCTGGGGCTGGGCGCCTTGCTAGTGATCCAGGGTGACATGACCGCCGGGATGATGATCGCAGGGTCCATCCTGATGGGCCGGGTGCTGAGCCCCATCGATCAGTTGATCGCTGTATGGAAACAGTGGAGCGGCGCCAAACTCGCTTACCGCCGTCTCGACGCCTTGCTGCAAGCCTACCCGCCGACTGACGAGGCCATGGCGCTGCCGGCGCCGAAAGGTCAGATCACGTTCGAACAAGTCAGCGCCGGCCCGCCCGGGCAACGCGCAGCGACTTTGCACATGGTCAATTTCAACCTGGGTGCCGGGGAAGTGCTGGGCGTGCTCGGGGCTTCCGGCTCCGGTAAATCGACCCTGGCCCGGGTGCTTGTCGGCGTCTGGACGACGTTGGGCGGCACGGTACGCCTCGACGGCGCGGACATTCATCGCTGGAACCGCGACGACCTCGGCCCCTACATCGGTTACCTGCCTCAGGACATCGAATTGTTCAGCGGCAGCATCGCCGAAAACATCGCCCGATTCCGTGAGGCGGACCCGCAAAAAGTCGTCGAAGCCGCGCAACAGGCCGGCGTCCATGAACTGATCCTGCGCATGCCCCAGGGCTACGACACCGTGCTTGGCGAGGACGGCAGCGGTTTGTCCGGTGGCCAGAAGCAACGTGTGGCCCTGGCTCGCGCGCTGTACGGCAACCCGAGTCTGGTGGTGCTGGATGAGCCGAACTCCAACCTCGACACCGTCGGCGAAGCCGCGCTGGCCGGCGCCATCGCGCACATGAAGGCCCGGGGCACCAGCGTGATTCTGGTTACCCATCGTTCTTCGGCGCTGGCCCAGGCCGACAAGTTGCTGGTGCTCAACGAAGGTCGCTTGCAAGCCTTCGGCCCAAGCCAGGAGGTGCTGAAGGCGCTTGCCGGTAATCAGTCAGGCGCTCATGAACAACCACGTGAAAAAGCCGCGCAAGCACCGGGCGGGCTCAGCATGAGCCGGCAGTATCAGCCCACGACAAGGAATTCGGGTGTATGAGCAGCCCACGCATGAACGACGACAGCGAAGCGACGATGGAACACGACTACATCGCCGAACGTCCTGAGCGCGACGCGCGCTTCTTCGCCCGCATGGGCTGGATTCTGGCGATTGTCGGCGCCGGCAGTTTCTTCACTTGGGCGAGCCTTGCGCCGCTCGATCAAGGGATTCCGGTTCAGGGGACCGTGGTGGTCTCGGGCAAGCGCAAAGCCGTGCAATCGATGAGCAGCGGTGTGGTCAGCCAGATTCTGGTGCGCGAAGGCCAAGTGGTGAAGCAGGGCCAGCCGCTGTTCCGCCTCGACCAGACCCAGGTCGCGGCCGACGTGCAATCGCTGCAGGCGCAATACCGCATGGCGTGGGCCAGCCTGGCGCGCTGGCAGAGTGAGCGGGACAACCTCAAGCAGGTGAATTTCCCCGCCGAGCTGAGTAACGATCCTGACCCGCGCCTGGCCTTGGTGCTCGAAGGCCAACGGCAATTGTTCAGCAGTCGTCGCGAAGCTTTTTCCCGTGAGCAAGCCGCCCTGCGCGCCAACATTGAAGGCGCCAGCGCGCAACTGGCCGGCATGCGCCGCGCGCGCACCGACCTGACGGCCCAGGCCAGTTCCCTGCAACAACAGTTGAGCAATCTTCAACCCTTGGCGGACAACGGCTACATCCCGCGCAACCGCTTGATGGATTACCAGCGTCAGTTGTCGCAAGTGCAGCAACAGCTGGCAGAAAACACCGGCGAAAGCGGCCGGGTGGAACAGGGCATCCTTGAATCCCGGCTGAAACTGCAACAGCACAGCGAGGAATACCAGAAGGAAGTCCGCAGCCAACTGGCTGACGCGCAGCTCAAAAGCGTGACCCTGGAAGAGCAATTGACCTCCGCCGGCTTCGACCTGCAACACAGCGAAATCATCGCCACCGCCGATGGCATCGCCGTCAATCTTGGGGTTCACACCGAAGGTGCCGTGGTACGTCAGGGCGACACCCTGCTGGAGATCGTGCCGCAAGGCACTCGCCTGGAAGTGGAAGGGCACCTGCCGATCAACCTGATCGACAAGGTCGGCACGCACTTGCCGGTGGACATTCTGTTCACCGCGTTCAACCAGAGCCGTACCCCGCGAGTCCCCGGCGAAGTCAGTCTGATCTCCGCCGACCAGATGGTCGACGAAAAAACCGGTGTGCCGTACTACGTGCTGCGCAGCAGCGTCAGTGACCAGGCCATGGAAAAACTCAACGGTCTGGTGATCAAGCCCGGCATGCCGGCAGAAATGTTCGTGCGTACCGGTGAACGTTCACTCCTCAACTATTTGTTCAAACCGCTGCTCGACCGGGCAGGCTCCGCGTTGACCGAGGAATAAGGATGTTCGGCTGTATGAATAAGCTTTCCCTGCTCGCAGCGACCCTGGCGTTGCTGACGTGCAACAGCTCGATGGCCATGGGGCCGTTCGACATTTATGAGCAAGCGTTACGCAATGATCCAGTGTTCCTCGGCGCCATCAAGGAGCGCGATGCAGGCCTCGAAAACCGTGCCATCGGCCGCGCCGGACTGTTGCCCAGGATCGGTTACAACTACAACAAGGGGCGTAACACCTCCAAGGTCACTCAAATTAATAAGGGAAGACCAGACTTCACCGAGGACCGCAACTACAGCAGTTACGGCTCGACCTTGACCCTGCAACAGCCGCTGCTCGACTACGAGGCCTACGCGGCGTATCGCAAAGGCGTGGCGCAATCGCTGTTCGCCGATGAGAGCTTTCGTGGCAAGAGCCAGGAACTGCTGGTTCGCGTACTGGAGAATTACACCAAGGCGCTGTTCGCTCAGGACCAGATCGACATCGCGCGGGCCAAGAAAAAAGCCTTCGAGCAGCAGTTTCAGCAGAACGAGCAGATGTTCCGCCAAGGGGAGGGCACGCGCACCGATATCCTCGAAGCCGAGTCACGTTACGAACTGGCGACCGCCGAGGAAATCGAGGCGCGCGATGAACAGGATGCGTCCTTGCGGGAGCTGGGCGCACTGATTGGCGTGCCGGCGATCGACATTGGCGACCTGACGCCGCTGGATCAGAACTTCCAGACCTTCACCCTGCAACCGGCCAATTACGACACCTGGCACGAGATGGCGGTGGCCAATAACCCGAACCTCGCCTCCCAGCGCCAGGCGGTGGAAGTGGCGCGTTACGAGGTCGAACGCAACCGTGCCGGCCACCTGCCAAAAGTTAGCGCCTACGCCTCGGTGCGCCAGAACGAATCGGAAAGCGGCAACACCTACAACCAGCGTTACGACACCAACACCATCGGCATCGAAGTCAACGTGCCGCTGTATGCCGGCGGCGGGGTCTCGGCCTCGACCCGTCAGGCCAGCCGCACCATGGAACAGGCCGAGTACGACCTGGACGGCAAGACCCGGGAAACCTTGATCCAGTTGCGCCGTCAGTTCAGCGCCTGCTTGTCGGGGGTCAATAAATTGCGGGCTTATCAGAAGGCATTGGTGTCGGCCGAAGCGCTGGTGGTCTCGACCAAGCAAAGCATTTTGGGCGGCGAACGGGTCAACCTCGATGCGCTGAACGCCGAACAACAACTGTTCACCACCCGCCGGGATCTGGCCCAGGCACGTTATGACTATTTGATGGCCTGGACCAAGTTGCACTACTACGCCGGCACCTTGAACGAGCAGGACCTGGCCAAGGTGGATGAGGCCTTCGGCCAGGGCCCGAACAAGGAAAATCGCACATCCCCGTAGGAGCTGCCGAAGGCTGCGATCTTTTGATCTTCCGGCGTCTTGCTGACGCTAAAAGATCGCAGCCTGCGGCAGCTCCTACAAAAAACAAGAAAAGCGAGAGTCATGAACATGGAAGTACAGATCAAGCCGATGTCGGTCGGCACGCTATTGCTCTTGATTTCATCAGTACCAGGCCCAGCCCAGGCGCTTTATCTGGAAACCGGCACCCTCGGTGACCCCGCCAGTTGGCGCTCGGCAGAGTTCCAGCGCGATTGGGGACTGGCGCGCATGCAGGCCGATCAAGCCTATGCCGCCGGCGTCACCGGCAAGGGCGTGAAAATCGGCGCGCTGGATTCCGGTTTCGATTCCAGCCATCCCGAATTTGCCGCAGATCGTTATCACGCTGTGACCGCCAGTGGCAGCTATGTCGACGGCTCAGCATTCAACGTCGACGGCACGCTCAACACCAACAACGACTCTCACGGCACCCACGTCACCGGCACCATGGGTGCTTCCCGGGATGGCAGCGGCATGCACGGCGTGGCGTACAACGCGCAAATCTACGTCGGCAACACCAACAAGAACGACAGTTTCCTGTTCGGCCCCAGCCCCGACCCGCGCTACTTCACCGCGGTCTATAACGCCCTGGCAGATGCCGGTGTACGTGCGATCAACAACAGCTGGGGCAGCCAGCCGCCGGATGTCAGCTACCGAACCCTCGACGACCTGCACGCTGCCTACGCCCAGCACTGGAACAAAGGCACCTGGATAGATGCTGCCGCCGACGTTTCACGGCGCGGCGTGATCAACGTGTTCAGCGCTGGCAACAGCGGCTACCCGAATGCCAGCGTGCGTTCGGCCTTACCGTATTTTCAGCCGGACCTGGAAGGCCACTGGCTGGCGGTGTCGGGGCTGGATCAAAGCAATCAGCAGAAATACAACCAGTGCGGGATCGCCAAGTATTGGTGCATCACCACACCGGGCGCGAAGATTGACAGCACCATTCCCGGCGGCGGTTACGCGATCAAGTCCGGCACTTCCATGGCCGCGCCGCATGCCACCGGGGCACTGGCGCTGGTGATGGAACGCTATCCGTACATGAACAATCAGCAGGCGCTTGAGGTGCTGCTGACCACCGCAACGCAGCTCGACGGTTCAGTCACCGACGCACCGAGTACGCGCATCGGTTGGGGTGTGGCCAACCTTGAGCGGGCGATGCGCGGGCCGGGGCAATTGCTCGGGGCGTTCGACGCCAATCTGGGGGCAGGGCAAAGCGATGTCTGGAGCAATGACATTTCGGACAAGGCGCTGATTCAGCGTCAGGCCGAAGACGCCGCCGAACGCATCGCCTGGCAACAGACATTGAAGGACAAGGGCTGGGAGAACGGTGTCCCGGCTGGCGCCAGTCAGCAGGATCAGACCGATTACGCAGTGGGCACAGCTCGCGATTCCGCTGCCGCCAACCGAGTCTACGAAGGCAGCCTGATCAAGTCCGGTGCCGGGCGGTTGATGCTGACCGGCGACAGCACTTATCGCGGCCCGACCACGGTCAACGGCGGGTTGCTGGCAGTGAATGGCTCGCTGACGTCGGCGGTCACCGTCAATGACAGTGGCACCCTCGGCGGTAACGGACGAATCGCTGCGTTGACCGCCAATCCCGGCGGCACCGTGGCGCCCGGTAATTCCATCGGTACGTTGCAAGTCAGCGGCGATGTGACATTTGCGCCGGGTTCGACTTATGCCGTCGAACTGTCACCCACCAGCAGCGACCAGATTATTGCGGGTGGTACGGCCACGATCAGCGGCGCCACCGTGAGCCTGTCGCTGGAAAACAGCCCGACCTTGCTCAGCACCCAACAAGTGCAAAGCCTGTTGGGCAATCAGTACAACATCTTGCAAGCGGCGGGCGGGATTCAAGGCCAGTTCGGCGCGGTGCTGCCGAACTACGTGTTCATCGGCGGCAGCCTCGATTACGCCGCGACTGGCATCCAGCTCAGCGTGGAGCGTAACGCCACAACCTTCGCCAGCGTCGGGCAAACACCGAATCAGCGGGCCGTCGCGGCCGCAGCGGAAGGGCTTGGAGCGGGTAACGCGGTGTACGAAAGCCTGCTGCTGTCACCGACCGCGAGTTCGGCGCAACAAGCCTTCCAGCAGTTGTCGGGGGAAATTTACCCGGCGCTGGGCTCGGTGCTGATCAACGACAGCCGTTATCTGCGCGACGCAGTCGGTGAGCGTCTCAATGAAGCCAATGGTTCCCAAAGCAATGGCTGGATCAAGGCATTGGGCGCTTGGGGCAAGACCGATGACAGCCACGATACCGCCGGCTACACCACCTCAATTGGCGGTTTGCTGGCCGGTGTCGATGGTGCGGTGGATGACCAAACCCGTGTAGGTCTGGTCGCCGGTTATAGCGACAGTTCGGTCAGCATGGGCTCTGGAACTCACTCATCAGCGCAGGTCGACAGTTATCACCTGGGCGCCTATGCCGGCCACGAAATGGGCGCCTGGCGCCTGAGTGCCGGCGGTGCCTACAGCTGGCATCGGGCCGACGTCAAACGTGACCTGCAATACGGTGACGTCAGCGCCAAACAGAAAGCCAAGGTCGATGCCGGGACTACCCAAGTATTCGGCGAGGCAGCGTATCGCCTGAACCTGCAAGCACTGGCTTTGGAACCGTTCGCCAATCTGGCTTACGTGCACCTAGACACTGAGGGCTTCACCGAAAAAGGTGGCGCCGCGGCGCTCAAAAGCAGTGGAGACCGGCGTGACGCGGTACTCAGCACCCTGGGCGTGCGCGCACTGAAAACGGTGACGCTGTCTGGCCAGCAACAGCTGGACCTGAGCGGCAGCCTCGGCTGGCAGCACAACCTGAGCAACACCGATTCCGAGGAACACCTGGCGTTTGCCAGCGGTGGCACTCCGTTCGTGGTGGAAAGCTCGCCGCTGGTTCGCGATGCGGCGCTGGTGGGTGCCCATGCCAGCCTGGCCTTGAGCCGGGATGTTCGGCTGAACCTCGATTACACCGGCCAACTGGCCAGCCGCGAGAAAAGCCACGGCGTCGGGCTGAGTCTCAATTGGCAGTTTTAACGCAGGCGAGGGGGGCTTGGTGCAATCCCTGTGGGAGCGGGCTTGCCCGCGATGAGGAAGTGTCAGTCGACATTAATGTTGCCTGGCACACCGCCTTCGCGGGCAAGCCCCCTCCCACAGGTTCCGCGCCTTGACTGGCAGGATTGGGCTGGCCTTGAGGCACAAGGATTTTGGCAACATAACTAAGGATGGTCGCTGGATGAGAGCTGAAAACAACAATTCGCCCGCTCGGTCGGGTAGCACGTTTACTACTTTAAAAACCCTCAATCGCGCCTTGCTCTGCGCATTGGCCACCCTGGGCACCGCACACGCGGCGCCCTATGTGGAAAACGGCAGAACGGGCGATCCCGATAGCTGGCGCAGCACAGAGTTCAACGCCGATTGGGGCCTGGGAGCGATCAATGCTCAGGAGGCCTACGCCGCCGGTTACACCGGCAAAGGGGTGAAACTGGGGATTTTCGACCAACCGGTTTACGCCTTGCACCCGGAGTTTTCCGGTGCCAATAAAGTGATCACGCTGGTCACCAGTGGCATCCGCGAATACACCGACCCATACATTCCGGTCAAAGCCGGGGACGCCTTTCTCTATGACGGTTCGCCGTCGGTGGGCTCCAACGGCAAACTCGGTGCACACGGCACTCACGTTGGCGGGATCGCCGCAGGCAGTCGCGATGGCGGCCCGATGCACGGCGTCGCCTTTGGTGCGCAAATCATCAGCGCCGACAACGGCGACCCGGGCCCGGAAGATGGGATCATTCGCGGCAACGACGGCGCGGTGTACAAGGCCGGTTGGGATGCCCTGATCGCCAGCGGCGCGCGGATCATCAACAACAGCTGGGGCATCGGCATTACCGACCGCTTCGACTTGGGTGGTCGGGACCCGGCGTATCCGCACTTCACCGTGCAGGACGCACAACTGCAGTTCAACGAGATCCAGACCCTGCTGGGGACCAAACCCGGCGGTGCCTACGACGGCGCCATCGCCGCGGCCCGCAGTGGCATCGTGACGATCTTCGCCGCCGGCAACGACTACAACCTCAACAATCCGGACGCTATCGCCGGTCTCGGTTACTTCGTCCCGGAGATCGCGCCGAACTGGATGACCGTCGCCGCGTTGCAGAATAACCCGGACACCAGCAGCCCCGACCCTTACAACATCAGCACCTTCTCGTCGCGCTGCGGCTACACCGCGAGCTTCTGCGTGTCGGCACCGGGCAGCCGGATCTACAGTTCGATTATCAGCGGCACCAATGCCGATGACCTGACCACCGGCTACGCCAATTACAACGGCACCTCCATGGCGGCGCCGCACGTTGCAGGCTCGGTGGCGGTGTTGATGGAGCGCTTCCCGTACATGACCGGCGCGCAAGTCGCCAGTGTGCTGCGCACCACTGCCACCGACCTCGGCGCAGCCGGCGTCGACTCGCTGTATGGCTGGGGCATGATCAACCTGCGCAAAGGCATCGATGGCCCGGCGATGTTCGTGACCGAGCAGGACATTCCCGAGGAATTCCGCATCGAAGGCGCCTACGGCTCAAGCCAGTTTGTCGCGGACTTGCCAGGTATCGGCGCGATCATCGATGCCGGCAAACCCACCGAGCGTGTGTGCAATGACGTGCACTGCGGGCTCGACGTCTGGCGCAACGACATTTCCGGCCATGGCGGCCTGACCAAGCAGGGCGTCGGCACACTGGTGCTGACCGGCGCCAACACCTACGCCGGCCCGACCCTGGTCAATCAGGGCCGATTGGCGATCAATGGTTCGCTGCTGTCGGCCGTCACCGTCAATGACAGCGGCATCCTCGGCGGTAATGGCAGCATCGCGGAGCTGACCGCGAAAAGCGGCGGTACCGTGGCGCCCGGCAATTCCATCGGTACCTTGCAGGTGGCGGGCGACGTGACCTTCGAGCCTGGTTCGACCTACGCCGTAGAACTGTCGCCCACCAGCAGCGACCAGATCATCGCTGGCGGCAAGGCGATCATCGAGGGCGCAACCGTCAGCCTGTCCCTGGAAAACAGCCCGACATTGCTGACCACCAGCGAAGCGAAATCCCTGCTCGGCAATCAGTACAACATTCTGCAAGCGGCCGGCGGAATCGAAGGGCGTTTCGGTGCGGTGGTGCCGGACTACCTGTTCCTCGGCGGCACCCTCGACTATTCGGCTAGCGGCATTCAGCTGGCAGTGGTGCGTAACGCAACATCCTTCACCAGCGTGGGCCAGACCCCGAACCAACGCGCCGTGGCCGCTGCCGCCGAGCAATTGGGCGCAGGCAATCCGCTCTACGAAACCCTGCTGCTGTCGCCGACCGCCGCTGTCGCGCAACAAGCATTCCAGCAACTCTCCGGGGAAATTCATCCGGCAATCGGCACGCTGCTGATCAACGACAGCCGTTACCTGCGCGATGCAGTCGGCGAGCGTCTGCGTGAGCACGATCTGTTCGACGCCGGGGCACCCACCGATGACCGCAGCAACGCCTGGCTCAAAGTACTCGGTGCCTGGGGCAAGAGCGATGGCGGGCATGACAACGCCAGTTCCAATAGCTCCATCGGCGGGCTGCTGGCTGGTGTCGATGGCTTGATCACTGAAGATACGCGACTGGGTTTCGTCACCGGTTATAGCGACAGCTCGTTGAGCATGGGCGATGGCACGCACTCGTCGGCATCGGTCGACAGCTACCACTTGGGTGCGTACCTGGGCCATGAAATCGACGCGCTGCGCCTGAGCGTCGGCGGTGCTTACAGCTGGCATCGCATCGACGTCAAACGTGACCTGCAATTTAACGGTGTCAGCGGCAAGCAGAAATCCAAACGCGATGCGACCTCCGCGCAACTGTTCACCGAAGCGGCGTATCGCCTGGACCTGCAACCGATCGCTCTGGAGCCATTCGTTAACTTGGCTTACGTGCACTTGAACACTGAAAGCTTCAGCGAAAAAGGTGACGCCGCTGCACTCAAGGGCGGTGAAAACAACCGCGACGTGGTGCTTTCGACCCTTGGCTTGCGGGCGAGCAAAGCCATTGCGTTGTCCGACCAGCAACAGCTGGAACTGTCCGGCACGCTCGGCTGGCAGCACAACCTGAGCAACACCCGTTCTGAAGACCACCTGGCCTTCGTCAACGGCAACACCGCGTTCAGCGTGCAAAGCGTGTCCATGGACCGCGATGCCGCAGTGGTCGGTGCCCGTGCCGGATTGGCGCTGGGCCGTGATACCCGTTTGAACCTGGATTACAACGGGCTGCTCGGCTCCCGGGAAAAAGACCACGGTGTGGGCCTGACCCTGGACTGGCAGTTCTGATTTGACGCTAAGGAAGCAAGAACATGGGACTGTTTGATTACAAAAATGCCGGCAGTGAGGCCGGCAAGGCGCTGTACTCCGACGCGATCGCGCTGACGCTCTACGCGTACACACCGACCGGCCAGCCACTGCCGGCGACCGCTTGGGCGCCGATTGGCGCGGCAGCGTTGGGCTATCAGGGCAAGGTCGGGGCCCAAGGCACCTTCTATGGCGAGAAGGACGGCTTCACCAGCGCCGAAGCCGAAGTGCTCGGTAAATACGACGGGGCAGGGAAGCTGATCGGCATCGGTATCGCCTTCCGTGGCACCGGTGGCCTGGGCTACAGCGACACTTTCGGCGACATGAAAAACAATCTGCTGGCCGCGGTCGGCCCGGTGGATTACGCGACGAACTACGCGAAAAACGCCTTCGACACTTTGCTCAAGGACGTCGCCGCGTTTGCCATCGCCCACGGCTTGAGTGCCAAGGACGTATTGGTCAGCGGGCATAGCCTTGGCGGGTTAGGGGTCAACAGCCTGGCAGAGTTGAGCGGGAACAATTGGGATGGTTTCTTCAAGGACGCCAACTATGTTGCGTTCGCCTCGCCGACCCAAAGCGCCACCGGCAACAATGTGCTGAACATCGGCTATGAGAATGATCCGGTGTTTCGAGTGCTCGACGGCACCACCTTCAGCAGTGGCTCGCTGGGCAAGCACGACGGACATCAGGATTCGGCGACCAATAACATCGTCAACTTCAATGACCAATACGCCTCCACCGCGCAGAACCTGGTGCCATTCAGCATTCTCAACCCGCTGAACTGGTCGGCCCACGGTTCGTTGGGCTATGCCGACGGCTTGAACCGGGTGATCGACTCGCGCTTCTACGACCTTACCGACAAGGACTCGACGCTGATCGTGTCCAACCTGTCGGAATCGTCCCGAGGCAGCACCTGGATCGAGGACCTTGGCCGCAGCGGCGAGCCGCATACCGGCAGCACGTTCATCATCGGCACCGACAGCAATGACTTGCTCAAGGGCGGCGCGGGCAATGACTTCATCGAAGGCCGTGACGGTAATGACCGGTTCCGCGATGACGGAGGCTACAACCTGCTGCTGGGTGGCAAGGGCAGCAACACCTTCGAGCTGCAGAAGCCGTTGCAGAACTTCAGCTTTGCCAATGACGGCGACGGCACGCTGTATGTGCGCGACGCCTACGGCGGCATCAGCATGACCCGTGATATCGGCGCGCTGGTGAGCAAGGAATCGGGGTCGTGGTGGGGCAGCAAGGACATCACCTACAACGTCACCGCCAATGGCTTGCTCAATGGCAGTGAACTGACCCACTACAACCACTCGCTCAACGGCGATGGCTATGGCAACACGCTGGTGGCCAGTGTCGACGGTGACTGGCTGTTCGGCAACGCCGGCGACGATCTGCTGCGCAGCGACAAAAGCCACGTGACCTTCGTCGGTGGCGCGGGCAATGACGTGATGCATGCCTCGGGGAGCGGCAACAACACTTTCCTGTTCAGCGGCGCCTTCGGCTTCGACGCGATCAATGGCTACCAGGGCAGCGACAAACTGGTGTTCATGGGCGTCCAGGGCGCGGGGCAGGGCTATGACTACGCGCAGCACGCGACCCAGGCCGGCAACGACACTGTGCTCAAGATTGGCGATTACGCCGTAACGCTGGTGGGCGTGGGTCTGGATAATCTCTCGGCTTCGGGAATTACGTTTGCGTAAAAGCTGCATGCACTAGAGGCTCCGGGGCGTCTCGTGATTGAGGCGTCCTGGCTGTGAGCTATCTCTGACAATTCCAACAAAGAGAGAGGCAATACCAATGGGTGTGTATGACTACAAAAACTTCGGCACAGCAGACTCCAAGGCGTTGTTCAGCGACGCCATGGCGATCACGCTGTATTCCTATCACAACCTCGACAACGGTTTCGCCACCGGTTATCAGCAAAACGGCTTCGGCCTGGGCTTGCCGGCAACCCTGGTCACCGCACTGATTGGCGGCACCGATTCTCAAGGCGTCATTCCCGGCATTCCCTGGAACCCCGATTCGGAGAAGGCTGCTCTCGAAGCTGTGCAAAAAGCCGGCTGGACGCCGATCACCGCCGCGCAACTGGGCTATGACGGCAAGACCGACGCTCGCGGAACCTTCTTCGGCGAGAAGGCCGGTTACACCAGCGCTCAAGTGGAGATCCTCGGCAAGTACGACGCCCAGGGACATCTCACCGAAATCGGCATCGCTTTTCGCGGCACCAGCGGCCCGCGAGAAATCCAGATCGGCGACTCCATCGGTGACGTGATCAACGATTTGCTTGCGGCCTTGGGTCCCAAGGATTATGCGAAAAACTATGTGGGCGAAGCCTTCGGCAATCTGCTCAGTGACGTTGCGGCATTTGCCCAGGTCAATGGGCTGTCGGGCAAGGACGTGCTGGTCAGCGGCCACAGCCTCGGTGGCCTGGCGGTCAATAGCCTGGCGGACTTGAGCAGCGAAAAATGGTCCGGGTTCTACCAGGACTCCAACTACATCGCCTACGCCTCGCCGACGCAAAGCAGCAGCGACAAAGTGCTGAACATCGGTTATGAAAACGACCCGGTATTCCGCGCCCTTGATGGCTCGTCATTCAACCTGTCCTCGGTTGGCGTGCACGATGCCGCCAAGGATTCGACGACCGATAACATCGTCAGCTTCAACGACCACTACGCCTCGACGGCGTGGAACGTGCTGCCGTATTCCATCCTCAACATCCCCACCTGGATTTCACACTTGCCCACCGGTTACGGCGACGGCATGACCCGGGTGCTGGAGTCGCAGTTCTACGACCTGACCAGCAAAGATTCGACCATCATCGTCGCCAACCTCTCGGACCCGGCGCGCAGCAACACGTGGGTCCAGGACTTGAACCGCAACGCCGAAACCCACAAAGGCAGCACCTTCATCATCGGCAGCGACGGTAATGACCTGATCCAGGGCGGCAAGGGCAACGACTACCTGGAAGGGCGCGACGGTAACGACACCTTCCGCGATGGCGGTGGCTACAACATTCTGTTGGGCGGCAAGGGCAGCAACGTGCTGGACCTGCAGCAGTCGGTGAAGAACTTCGTCTTTGCCAATGACGGTGCCGGCAACCTGTACGTACGCGACGCCAATGGCGGCATCAGCATTACTCGCGACATCGGCAGCATCGTTACCAAGGAGCCAGGTTTTCTCTGGGGTGTGTTCAAGGATGACGTGACTCACAGCGTCACCGCCAATGGCCTTGCGGTCGGTAGCAATCTGACTCAGTACGCTTCAAGCGTGAAGGGCACGACCGGCGCCGACACCCTCAACGCTCACGCAACGGGCGACTGGTTGTTTGGTCTCGATGGCAACGACCATTTGATTGGCAGTATTGGCAACGACGTGTTTGTCGGCGGGGCGGGTAATGACCTGATGGAGTCGGGCGGCGGGGTCGACACGTTCCTGTTCAGCGGTGCGTTTGGCCAGGACCGTGTGGTGGGTTATCAAGCCAACGACAAACTGGTTTTTTTCGGGGTTCAGGGGGTTGCGCCGAACGACGACTTCCGCGCCCATGCCACGGCGGTGGGGCAGGATACGCTGCTGACGTTTGGCAGCGATTCGGTGACCCTGGTGGGTGTCGGGCTGGACAGTTTGGCCAGTGGGGGAATTGTGATCGCCTGAGTTTAGCGGGGCGCCTGTCAGGGCCCTATCGCGGGCAAGCCCGCTCCCACAGTGGTTGGTGATGTTCACAAAATCTGTGTCCGCATCAAATCCCTGTGGGAGCGGGCTTGCCCGCGATGAACGATAACGCGGTAATTCAGTGACTCACCATTCACTCCCGGACTCCAATACCTGCACCAACAGGAACTGGCACTAAACCATCAGCCCATCCACGCGTTATCCCTATGACGCCGGTGCTGCATGCCGCCATTGAGTACAGGAGATTTTGCAACGTGAGTAACAGCAAGAGGTACACCTTCGGTTTGGCGCTGGCCTTGTTATCGGCAACCGCCGCCGCAGAACTGCCTCAAAGCTCGATTCTGACCCGTTACGGGGTCACCTCCGATCAACTGCCAAAACCGGCCGCGATCGAAACCACCAAACCCACCACGCCCGTCGAAGAGAAAAGCCGCTTTCAGGTCCAACCGGAACAGCCTTGGGTGACAGTGCGCCTGGGCGACGGCAAACAACCGGAGAAGACCGGCAATATCAGCATCGATCGTTCGATGCAGCAGGAACGGGAGCGTTGCCAGCGCATGCAGGAACGACTGATGCTCAAAGGAGGGCAATCCTTCTCCTGCGATAACAATATTCTGGGAACTCACTGAGCATAACGGGTGACCCTGAGCATAATGCCGGTTAGTTAAGCCGTAATGCGATCTGTAGCAGCTGCCGAAGGCTGCGTTCGGCTGCGCAGCAGTCGTAAATCCGGCTGATGCGATTTGCCTGATACACCGCAAGTTCGGGTTTGACGACTGCTGCGCAGCCGAACGCAGCCTCGCAGGCTCGACAGCTGCTACAAAGAGTGCGTCGTGGCTTAACTAACCGGCATTAGGCGATCAATAACCCTGCGCACGATCGATCTGACCGAGCATCGGATCCCCCCGTTGATGCCGGCGAATGTTCTCCAGCAACACCCCAAAGGCGCTTTCTGGCTGGGTCATCGCCGCGATGTGCGGTGTCAGCAGAATCTGCGGGTGGTGCCAGAACGGATGATCTACCGGTGCCGGTTCCTGCTGCAGCACATCAAGGACCGCGCCGCTCAAATGCCCGCTGTCCAATGCCTCAAGCAAATCACCTTCCACCAGATGCCCGCCACGGCCCATGTTGATCAGCGCCGCGCCACGGGGCAGTTGTTCAAACAACCTGCGATCAAGAATGCCCTGGGTCTGTTCGGTCAACGGCAATACACACAACAAAATGTCGCACTGGCTGAGGAACGCTGGCAGCTGCTGGTTGCCGGCATAGCAATCGACTCGCGGAATTTGATGGGCACTGCGCGCCCAGCCTGATAAGGCAAAACCCAGCGGTTGCAAGGTCGCCAGAATCTGCTGCGCCTGAGCGCCAAGCCCCATGATGCCGACCCGACGCCTGGCCGCCGGTTGCAGCAAGTGCGCTTGCCAGCAGCGGGCCAATTGTTGCTGGCGATAGCGCAGCATGTCCCGGTGCAGGCTGAGCACGGCAAAAGTGGCGTATTCGCACATGCCACGGGTGATGCCGGGATCCAGCAGGCGCACCACCGGCAAGCTCGTCGGCAGGCGATTGAGGTCGAGTTGATCGACGCCGGCGGACAAGGCAAACAGCACTTGCAGATTGGGCAGTACAACCTCGAGATCGTCGGGTGCCTGCCACGCGGCCAGGTACTGAATGTCCTTTGGGTCGCCGATGTCCGGCCACGCGCGCCATTCGATATCCGGGGCGTGTTCGGCGAACAGCGCTTTCCACTGTTCGCCGCGCACAGGGTCAGCTTTATACAGCAGGGCCATGGGCATTTCCTGATAGGTGAAGATGCTGCCCATCATCGCGCAACGCCAGCGCAGGATCTGTCGAAAGCAGCGGGTTTAACGCGTTGAGTAACGTTGTATCGGCCATGCACCGGCAGATTCGGCCGGCTAAAGGAATCTGCCGTTTGGCGGGGTGAAAACAGTCGATCCGAATTTCTCAGGGGGCAAGTTCGGCGTAGTTCGTTTCGCGCAAGCCTTAACCTGAACACCATCGCAACCACTTCCCGGTTGCCGGACTCACGATGGGAAATGCCATGAATAGCAAAGTCGACGAAACCCCTCATTTGCTCCGTCAGCGCGATCAATTCGTGCCACGTGGCCTGGTTACCGCACATCCGTTGGTGATCGATCGGGCCCAAGGCTCAGAATTGTGGGACGTGGACGGCAAGCGCTACCTGGACTTTGTCGGCGGTATCGGTGTGCTAAACATCGGTCACAATCACCCGAAGGTGGTCGCGGCGGTGCAGGCGCAGCTGCAAAAAATCTCCCACGCCTGTTTCCAGGTGGTGGCCTACAAGCCTTATCTCGATCTGGCTCAGCGCCTGTGCGAAATGATCGGCGGCCAGGAATCCTATAAAGCCGCGTTCTTCACCTCCGGCGCCGAAGCCGTGGAAAACGCGGTGAAGATTGCCCGCGCCCACACCAACCGCTCGGCGGTGATCGCCTTTCGCGGCGGGTTCCACGGCCGGACCTTGCTCGGCACCACGCTGACCGGCATGAGCCAGCCCTATAAGCAGAACTTCGGGCCGTTCGCGCCGGAGGTCTTCCACACTCCGTATCCGAATGCCTATCGCGGTGTCACCAGCGACATGGCGCTCAAGGCGCTGGACGAATTATTGGCCACTCAAGTAGCGCCTGAGCGAGTCGCGGCAATCATCATCGAGCCGGTGCAGGGCGATGGCGGTTTTCTCTCGGCACCGACAGAGTTTCTCCAGGCCCTGCGTGCCCTGACTGAAAAACACGGCATCGTGCTGATCCTTGATGAAATCCAGACCGGTTTCGGTCGCACCGGCAAATGGTTCGGCTTCCAGCACGCCGGCATTCAGCCGGACCTGGTCACTGTCGCCAAAAGCCTGGCCGGTGGTTTGCCGCTGTCCGGTGTGGTCGGCAAGGCCGAGATCATGGACGCGCCGTTACCCGGCGGCCTCGGTGGCACTTACGGCGGTAACGCGCTGTCGTGCGCGGCGGCGCTGGCGGTGATCGAGGCTTATGAGCAAGAGCAGTTGCTGGCGCGCGGTGATGCTTTGGGCGAACGTCTGCGTCAGGGCTTGTTGCGCTTGCAGGCTCGTTACCCGCGCATCGGCGACGTGCGCGGCAGCGGCTTCATGCTGGCGATCGAGCTGATCAAGGATGACGACGCGCGCACCCCCGATGCCGACCTGAACCAACGGCTGATCGACGAAGCCCGGGCCGGTGGCCTGCTGGTGATCAAGTGCGGCGTGTACCGCAACGTGCTGCGCTTCCTCGCGCCGCTGGTGACCACCGAAGCGCAGGTCGACGAAGCGCTGCAGATTCTCGACGCGGCGCTGGCACGAGTCTTGAACTGAGCTCACGCCTGCTCGGGGCGGTGCCACATGGCATCGCCCGTGAGCATTTATGGAGCATGGATTGATGGAATGCATCATCGGAGGCTTTACACACCATGGGGCTGACTGATTATCGAGCGTTGTTGATCGATTGCGATGAGGTCCTGGTGGATCGCGATTCCGGGGTCTGGACGGCGTTGCAGCCGCTGCTCGACAGCCGTGGCGGTCACCCGGACAAAACACAGGTGCTGGCCGAATTCAGCGAGGTGGTGCATGCGCTGTACCCGCGCTTCGGCGAACTGGGTTTCAGCGGCTTGCTGTGTTTCGCCCACCGTCAGTTGGCCGAGCGCTGGGGGCTGAAGGCCAGTTGGGAGGAGGGCATGAGTTTTGCCCGCTCGGTGGCGGGTTGGTCGTTGTTCGAAGACGCACCCGGCGCGATGCTGTACCTGCGCAAGTTCTATCGGCTGCTGGTGCACGGCGATCGCGATGCCGAGGATCGCGGCCTATTGTGCGAGCGCCTGGGGATCATGCCCGAGGATTTTATTTCACTGGCCAGTGATCCCCTGCGGGATCACGATTGGCTGGCGGCCAATGAGCTTGACGCCAAAACCATCCTCCAGGTGACCCGGCCTTCCGCCCGGCAGCAGGGCGCGGGCGCTGTCTGTCTGATCTGTCGCGGCCGGGGCAAACACCCGACGCCGTGCGCCGCGGATTACTGCATCAACAGCATGGCGGATCTGGTGGCTCAGCATCAGCTGTCTTTACGGCGCTGATTTTGCTAGAAGATTGTCTTACAAACGGCAGTCAAGAGGTACGCAATGGAAGGTTTAGTAAAACTGGACCGGATCGACATCAGCATCTTGGTTGAGCTGCAAAAGGATGGGCGCATGACCAACGTCAGCCTGGCCGATGCCGTGGGCCTGTCGGCCAGCCCCTGCCTGCAACGGGTCAAACGGCTTGAGTCGGCCGGGTATATCTCCAGCTACAAGGCTCACCTGAACCTGGCCAAGATCACCGACTCGGTCACGGTGTTCACCGAAATCACCTTGAGCGACCACAAGCGCGAAGACTTCGCCAAGTTCGAATCCAATATCCGTCTGGTCGATGAAGTGCTCGAATGCCACCTGATCAGTGGCGGCTACGATTACCTGGTGCGTTTCATGACCCGTAGCATCCAGCATTATCAGGAAGTGATCGAAAGCCTGCTGGACAAGAACATCGGCATCTCCAAGTACTTCAGCTACATCGTCATCAAATCACCCGTGCTCAAGGACGGCGTGCCGCTGCGCAAATTACTGCGTCACTGAAACTCCCTCCGCATATACACCATTCCCTTGCAACCTGCCGCGCCTGTAAAAAAGGCGCGAGACGGGCTGTTGCCGATCTGCGGCGCACCCCCTGTAGCAGCTGCCGAGCCTGCGAGGCTGCGTTCGGCTGCGCAGCAGTCGTAAAATCAGGCACCGCGGTCCGTCAGGCACACCGTGCATTCAGGATTCACGACTGCTTCGCAGTCGAACGCAGCCTCGCAGGCTCGGCAGCTGCTACACGCCGCGGCATTACGCGCGATGGGCTGCTCTGGGAATGCACCCCGATTGGACATCGGCCCCGCCAAACCTCTCAACACGCTTCATGCTGGCGCAGGCCGCATAAATAGCTGTTTACGCCACAAAAACAGTCTTCATTTGCGTTATGAGCGATGAATTCGGAGCGAAGCACAAAATAGCCTGCGTTGTAATGCGTTCAGAGAGAGGGGCCGATCGTTGCGGGGTTGCGACGATCCGTTGAACAACACCAATCGGAGCGCAAAAAAATGCGAATGAGCCACGCAAAAAAAGCACTGTTGGGTTACGGCGTCTTCATGCTGGCGAGCAGCAGCGAAGCGCATCAAATCTGGTACGAGCAGCCACCGGGGCAACCCCTGACGTTGTACTACGGGGAATATGACAAGAACATGCTGGAAGTCACACCGGGCGGGATGGACCGGTTCCGGCAACTCAAGGGGTGGTCGATCAGCAACAAGTCTCAACCGTTGAGCCTGACCTTGCAGCGCCAGGCATTTGCTGTGGCGCATCAAACCAAGGCGGATGACACGCTGCTGGCCGAGGACACGCATTACCCGATCTTCGACCTTCACGACGGCGATAAAACGCAAAAGGCTTACTGGACGCCCGCCACCCGTTGGGTTGGTGACTTGCGCGCCCGAACGCCGGAACTGACGCTGGATATCGTGCCCACCGGTGTCGCCGATGCCGGCAAGGCGCAGTTCCAGGTGTTCTATGCGCACAAGCCCTTGGCCGATCAAGACGTGGTGCTGGAAACCGGTTCCGGCGAAGTGTTTACCCGGCGCACCGATGCGACCGGCAAGGTCAGTTTCGAGCTGCCTTGGCAGGGCATCTATGTGGTGGCCGTCGAATACAAGGACCACACCGCCGGCGAGCGCATCGACCCTCAGGGCCAGGCCGAACCCTTTGACGTGAAGAGCTTCAGTTCGACGCTGTCGTTCTATCGAAAGGAAGGTCAGGTACCCTTGCCGCGGGCGCCGTCGCAGCTGCCGGCATCGGAAGTTGCCAGGCTGAAGAAACAGGGCTGAGCCAGCGGTAGTCCACTGACCACGACATGAGTGACTGATATGACCCTATCCACAAGCGTGGCAGGGCAGGCGGGAAGTGTTTCCCCTGCGCTTGCCTCCAGCGCTGCAAAAACCAACACCCGGATGCTCGCCATCGATGCCCTGCGCGGCTTCGTCATGCTCTGCATGCTCGTCGACCATGTGCGGGAAACCTTTTTGCTGCACCGCCAGGTGACCGACCCGATCGACGCCTTGAGCGTGACCCCGGACCTGTTCTTCACCCGACTGCTGAGCACCATCTGCGCCCCGGTGTTCATCTTCCTCACCGGTTTGTCGGCCTGGCTCTACAGCCAGAAACACACGGCCAATGAGACATCGGTATTCCTGCTCAAGCGCGGGCTGTTCCTGGTGCTTCTGGAACTCACGTTCGTGTGCTTTGCCTGGAACGCCGAGTTCCCGCCCAAGACGTTGTGGCTGCAAGTGATCTGGTGCATCGGCATCTGCATGATCGTGCTTGCCGGGTTGCTGCACTTCAAGCGCGGTTGGTTGATCGTGCTCGGGGTAGCGATTGTCGCCGGGCACAACCTGCTCGACGGCGTGACCGTGGGGCCGGATTCGCCGTTCTACGTGCCGTGGTCGATCCTGCATCAGCGGGTGTTCATCGACATCACAGAGTTCACCCGGGCTCGCACCACATATCCGGTGTTGCCGTGGATCGGGGTGATTCTGCTGGGCTGGGCCATCGGGCCATGGTTCGGTAAGGACATGGAAGCGGCCGAGCGGATTTCCCGTTTGCTGAAAGTCGGTGTCGGCCTGCTGGTGGCGTTCGTGTTCATTCGTTACCTGAACGTCTACGGCGAGAAGCCTTGGGTGCAGACCGGTGATTCCCTGCGCACGTTCATGAGCTTCATGAGCGCGAAAAAATACCCGCCATCGCTGATGTTCCTGATGCCGACCCTCGGCCTGGGGCTGATCCTTTTGGCGTTGTTCGAGAAGGCCCAGGATCGCTGGTCCACCGCGACTCTGGCGATCTACGGCGGTGCGCCGATGTTCTTCTATTTGCTGCACCTGTACGTGCTCAAGGCCATGTACCTGGTGTCCGTTGCGATCTGGGGCGCCAATCAGGGCACCTATTATGGTTTCGATAACCTGCCCATGGTCTGGCTGTGGAGCGTGATCCTCGGGGTGTTGCTGTTCTTCCCGACGCGCTGGTTCGCCAACCTCAAACAGCGCCGTCGCGACATCGCGATTCTCAAATACCTCTGATTTACAGGCGTTGATTTACAGACGCTGATTCCCAGAGTTGCCCCTCGGTGTCCCCCATTCGGCGGGACACCTTACAGACCCGCTATGCACGACTGATTTTCCAGGAGTCAAACTGTGAAGACGTTGACCACGCACGCCCTGCTTTTGGCCTTGGGAGGGCAAAGCCTGCTCGCTCAAGCATCGGAACAAGACAATGCCAAAGGTTTTTTAGAGGACGGCCAATGGAACCTGCTCAATCGCAGCGTCTATGACCGTCGCGATTATGAACACGGCTCGCTCAGCAATGGCGCGCGCAATGCCTATAAACCCAGGGCCCAGCGCAGTGATCTGGCGGAGGAATGGGCTTATGGTCTGATGGCCGATGTGGCCTCGGGTTTCACCACCGGCACCGTAGGCTTTGGGCTGGACGCACACCTGTATTCCGGCTGGCAACTTGACAGCGGAGGCGGGCGTGCCGGCAAGGCCCGACTGCTGGGCGTCGACAACGAAGGTCACCCCAAAGACGAGTTCAGCCGAGGCGGCGCGGTGGCCAAGCTGCGTTTCTCCTCCACCGAATTACGTTACGGCGAGCAGCGAGTGAAAACCCCGGTGTTCGGCTCTTCCGACAGTCGCTTATTGCCCGAGACCGCCACCGGTTGGCTGTTGACCAGCCGCGAACTGCCCGGCACCACGTTGTATGGCGGGCACTTCAACGAGAGTACCGACCGTAACGCCACCAGCCATGACCAAGGCTTCGTGGTCAATTACTCCAACGGCAAACAAGGCAACAGTTTCGACTTGATCGGTGCGCGCAACACCTCGATCAAAGGGCTCAACGCCAGCCTGTTCAGCGCGGTGTACGACGATACCTGGCGTCAGCACTATTTGGGCGCGGTCTACACGCAGCCGTTGGCCGAAGGCCAGGACCTGATCTTCGACCTCAATCTGTATCGAACCCAGGACACCGGCAAAGCCTTGTCCGGCCGTATCGACAACACCACCTGGAGTTTTCTCTCCACCTACAAGGTCGGCTCCCACAGCTTCGGCCTGGGTTATCAAAAGGTCGACGGCGACACGCCCTATGACTACGTGACCCGCGGTGCGATCTACCTGAGCAACGCGGTGGCGCTGTCCGACTTTAACGCACCCGAAGAAGCGTCCTGGCAAGCCCGCTACGATCTGAACATGGCCGGCTACGGCATACCCGGACTGACCGTCGGCGCACTGTATGTGCGCGGCAGCGGCATCGATGGCACTCACATGGACCCGAACGGCGGTTACAAATGGTTGGGCTACGGGCAGGGCGGCAAACATTGGGAGCGTGATCTGCAAGCCAAGTACGTAGTGCAGTCGGGACCGGCGAAAAACCTCGGATTCACCCTGCGGCATGCGGTCCATCGGGGGAATTCGGCGCAGGCCGAGCTGGATGCCAATCAGATTCGTCTGGCGATTGAATACCCGTTGGGTGGGAAGTTCTGAGGCGCACACCTTGTAGCAGCTGCCGAGCCTGCGAGGCTGCGTTCGGCTGCGAAGCAGTCGTAGAAATAAGCACTGCGGTCCGTCAGGCACACTGTGCATGTAGGGTTTGCGACGGCTTCGCCGCCGAACGCAGCCTCGCGGGCTCGGCAGCTGCTACAGGGTTAGCGCCATCGGCGACAGTTGCACTGTTTCAAAAAGATTTGAGCTATTTAACCGCATAAACCTTGCGCACATACTTCGCACTGCTCCAGGCGCACGGTGCGCCTTGCGGTACAAACACGGTGTCGCCGGGGTTGACGGTTACGCTGGTTCCATCCGGTGCCTGCAAGGTCACGCTGCCTTCGAGCAGGTGCATCAGCTCGTTGAGTTTGTGCGCCCGGCCATGGCGGGTGTACGGCGTCGAATCCCAGACACCGACGCGCAGATCAGTGGCGTCATCTTCGAAGGCATTGCGGGAGCGGCACTGCGGCGTAGGCCCGATCAGTATTTGCGGTTCCGGGGCCGTCGAAGGGGACAGCATCGCCAACGGGTCGAGGGCTGTCAGCCCCGGCGTCGCTTCGGCAGTGGGGCTGCTGACGGTGCAGAAGGCCCAGCAAGTGCCGGGTTGCGGCTGAACTCGCAGTGCCGTACCGCGACCGATCACGGCGCTGGCACCGACCCCCAGTTCCAGCGTCTGTTCCCGGGATTGCAGCACGACATGCCCAGCGTGGACCACGATCACTTCGGTGTGCGGAAAGTCATCGATATCGAGGGTTTCGCCTGTATGAACGATGCCCGCCGATACGCCGTCGGGCCCGGTGTAGGCGACCTGACGACCGTCCATGAACGGATCGATGGAGCTCAAGGGGGCTGCTTTGAAAGGCGTAGAGATACGGCTGCCGTCGGCGCGAGCCAACAGCAGAACGGTAGGTTGAGACATACGGGTGACGCTCCCTGCAAATGGGGGATAGAAGGTGTTGGATGGCGCTTGCTTCATCGCGCGCCGGGGTCAACCAATGGCTTGGGTGACGAGGGCAAATTGGCGGACGCCGTTGACCGCTTGCGGCGGTGTGCCGAGAGCCATTTGTGCCACCGTGTCGACCTGTTTGAGGCCGGCCAGCTCCAGCCATTCGCCCAAGCCACTGTCCGCCGGAATGTCGATCCGCACGAAGGCGTCCGGCACCTGGGCCAACAACATGGCGATCAGGTGTTTGGCCTGCTCGGGGGTTTCAGCGATGACCGGGCCGAGGCAACGACCACGACCGAAAGGGCGCAGCAGGGCGAAGGCACGCAATTGACCGTCGCGCTCGATGCCCACCGAATGCTCGACCACTCCGAACAGATCCGTAAGCACCGCTTGGCGGTCCAGCCCGCTGCCGGCGTTGGCCAGTTCCAATTGACGAGCCTGATCAGCCGCGCGCAGTGGACGACATTCTTCACCGTCCGCCAGTGCTTCCAGCGCGGGTGCTTGCGCCTGGCCTTGATGCTGCTGAACCCGGCCGAATTCGACAAAACCCTGGCTGGCGTAAAGCGGTGCGCCGGCGAGGGTGGCATTGAGCATCGGCGTGCATGAGTGGCAAGCCTCCAGCGCGTATTCCATCAATCGACGACCAATCCCCTTGCCCTGATAGTCGTCACTGACGATCACCAGGCCGATGGTGGCGAACTTGCCTTGCGGGCAAGTGAATGCGCTGCCGATTAATCGTTCGCCATCGAGCACCACGAAACCTTCGCTGACCCGCTGCAACATCGCCCAGTCTTCCTGGCGGTGGGGCCACTTCAACTGCACGGACAAGGCATGGGCCGAAGGAATATCGGCGGCGGTCATCGGCCGATAGACATAAGTGGAAGGTTGCGAGGCGGACATGGCGAGTCTCCGTTTTCAGTGTGCGCGATCAACCGGTTTTCCGGCGCTAGGGTGCCTGTATCCCATCTGCGTGAAGGCCTGACAAGGGGGCCTGGAAGATTCGGCAGATTCCTCACGTCGCAGGCCTGCAGACCACACTTACTACTTAATTGCCCCATAAGGTCGGCAGCAAATGCTTGGGCTTTTTTTCTACGATGGAAGCCTGAGTTCACGCCTCACCGTCCCTTTTTGGAGTGCTCCATGGATAGCTTCGATCCTCGCCTTATCGCTGTGCGCAGCGCTCACTTTATTGCCGGTCAATACCGCGATGCCCGACCGGGACTGGAGGTGGTTCGCCCTTCGGACGGCCAGGCCTATGCCCAGTTGCCGATCGCCGATGCCGACCTGGTGGATGAGGCGGTCAATGATGCCTGGCAGGCTTTTAATCACAGCGACTGGGCCAGTCGTCCACCCCGGGAACGGGCGCGTGTCATGCGCCGCTGGGCCGATCTGATCGAAGCCGATGCCACCATCCTGGCGCCGCTGGAAGCGGTGGGTTCGACCCGCCCGCATAAAGATGTGATCGCTTGGGATATTCCTTACGTGGCGGAAGGCATTCGTTTTTTTGCCGAACTGGCGGACAAGCACGGCGGCCATGTCGCGGCTACCCAGACTGATCGATTGGGCATGCAGATCGCCGAACCGTACGGTGTGATCGCGGCCATTGCGCCGTGGAATTTCCCGTTGAGCATGGCCTCCTGGAAAGTCGCTCCAGCACTGGCCGCCGGTAATGCCGTGGTGCTCAAGCCGTCGGAGCTGACGCCGTTCTCCAGCCTGCGCTTCGCCGAGCTGGCGGTGCAGGCGGGTATTCCAGCAGGGATTTTCAACGTGGTGCAGGGTGATGGCCGCGTCACCGGCGATGCCTTGTGCCGTCATCCTCGGGTGGGTAAGGTGACCTTCACCGGGTCCACGGCGACCGGGTCGAGCATCATGTCCACCTGCGCGCTGGTGGGGCCGAAACCGGTGACGCTGGAGCTGGGCGGCAAGAGCCCGCAGCTGGTGTTCGCCGACGTGCCGGACATCGCGAAAACCGCGCGCACCGTGGCACTGGCCATTACCGGTAACGCCGGGCAGGTGTGCGTGTCCGGTTCGCGGCTGTTGATTGAGCGCTCGATCATGGAGCCGTTCATTGCGCACTTGCAGGCGTATTTCGAAGAGCTGCGGCCAGGGCCGACCTGGTCTTCCGAGAGCACGCTGTCGCCGATCATTTCCCGGCTGCAGGCCAGCCGCATCGACGGCATCGTCCAGCGCTCGCGCCAGGCCGGGGCCGAGGTGTTGACTGGCGGTGGCTTGTTCGAAGGGCTGGGCGGGGCTTATTACCAACCGACCTTGCTGGCGGGTCTGGACAACCACAACCCGGCAATTTGCGAAGAGATCTTCGGCCCGGTGCTGACGGTGCAGACGTTCGATGATGAAGAGCAGGCATTGAGCCTGGCCGCACACGCCACCTACGGCCTGGCGGCGGGGGTGCACACCGCTGACATCAATCGTGCGTTGCGGCTGGTCCGGCGTCTGGAGGCGGGCACGGTGTGGGTCAACCGTTACGGACGCAGCAACGACTACATCCTGCCGACCGGCGGATACAAACGCTCCGGCATCGGCAAGGACCTGGGGCGCGAAGCGTTCGAAGCCAACTTGCGCTTCAAGAGCGTGCTGATCGATATCGTGCAATAACGCCTGACACATAACCCTGTGGTGAGGCGGCCTGTGGCGAGGGAGCTTGCTCCCGTTGGGCCGCGCAGCGGCCCCAAAACCATTCACCGCAATCCTTCAGGTAAAACGCGTCAGCCGGTTTTGCGACTGCTTCGCAGCTGAACGGGAGCAAGCTCCCTCGCCACAGGGATCCGCTGACCGTTGATCGTCGACAGGTTTCAAATCGCACCCAAACGGGCGCTTCCTCACCGAAGCGCCCGTTTTCGTTCCGCCCGGCGCAGGTTCTGCCGTGAATGCGGGCGTTTTTGAGCCTCGCGCGGCCATCAAGGTCCATAAAAGCGCACAAATACGGGGTTTGCCCAAGGCTGGAGCGAGCCGCAAAGTCTGCTGAGGGGGGTGGCTAAAACGGTGGTTTGTATCAAGCAGAGGTCGCTTTTAACGCCATCTGCTGGTTTCACGGTGTTGTAATGACGGTGTGCTGCAGCGTTGCATCGCCGCTCTCGAAACGCAGCGAATGCCTGTCGCGCCATGACCTCAACGAACTTCAGGACCGCACTCAATGAGCTTTCTTCGCCCCAAATTCATTACGTTCGACTGCTACGGTACGCTGACCAATTTCCACATGGGCACGATGACTCGCGAACTGTTCGCCGATCGCGTGGTACCCGAGCAGATGGATCAGTTCGTCAAGGATTTCTCCGCCTATCGTCTGGATCAAGTGATGGGTGACTGGATGCCATATGACGAAATCCTCAAGACCTCACTGGCGCGAGTCTGTAAGCGTTGGGGCATCGAATACCGTGACGAAGGTCAGCTGTATTACGACGCCGTGCCGACCTGGGGCCCGCACCCGGACGTACCGGCCGGCCTGTCGAAAATCGCCGACAAGATTCCTCTGGTGATTTTCTCCAACGCCAGCGACAGCCAGATCATGTCCAACGTCGACAAACTCGGCGCGCCGTTTCACAAGGTTTTCACCGCCGAACAGGCCCAGGCCTACAAGCCGCGTCTGGCCGCATTCGAGTTCATGCTCGACAACCTCAACTGCGGCCCGGAAGACATCTTGCATGTGTCTTCGAGTTTCCGTTACGACCTGATGCCGGCCCACGACATGAAGATCAAGAACAAGGCCTTTGTCGCCCGCGGTCACGAGGTTCCGGGCAATGCGTTCTACGGCTACCAGCAGATCACCGACATCGGTGGGCTGGCGGCGCTGGTCGGTCTCTGAGTCGAACGGTAACGGCATTCTTCATTTGGCATAGGCGGGTTAGACATGGGCAGTGAATCCTACTGGCTCGACACCGCACCGGCGTTTACCGGTGCTCAGCTCGGTGCATTGCCCGGGCAAGTTGACGTGGCCGTCGTCGGTGGTGGTTTCACCGGCCTGGCGGCGGCGCGGGCATTGGCGCTGAAGGGCGCCAGTGTGGTGGTGCTGGAAGCCGGAAGGGTGATCGGCGAAGCCTCCGGGCGCAACGGCGGCCAGTGCAATACCGGCGTTGCCCAGGACTACGCCGGGCTGAGCGCCAGCCTCGGTGCCGACAAGGCCCGCGCTTATTACCAGGCCTATGAAAGCGCGGTGCAGAGCGTGGTGTCGCTGGTGGAGCAGGAGCAGATCGCCTGCGACCTCAAGCGCAACGGCAAGCTCAAGCTGGCGGCCAAACCGATGCACTACGAAGGCCTGGCGCGTACCTGCGAATTGATTCGCCAGGAAGTCGATGCCGAGGTCGAGTTGCTGACCGCCGAACAGACCCGCGCTGAAGTGAATTCCGCTCAGTTCCACGGCGGCTTGCTGCAACGCAACGGCGTGCAGATGCACGTCGGGCGTTTCGGCGTCGGGCTGGCCGAGGCCGCGGCACGTCACGGTGCGCTGATCCATCAAGGCACGTCAGTGACGGACTGGAAAGCCCAGGCCGGCGGCTATCGGGTCAATACCAGCAAGGGTTCGCTGCACGCCGGGCAAGTATTGCTGGCGACCGGCGCCTGCCAGCACGGCGGCTTGGGCTGGTATCGGCGGCGGATTGTGCCGGTCGGCAGTTTCGTGATCGCCACTGAGGTGTTGCCACAGGTCCTGATCGATCAGCTGCTGCCCGGTCGGCGCGCCTATGTCACCAGCCGCATGATCGGTAACTACTTTCGCCTGACCCCGGACAACCGCTTGCTGTTCGGCGGGCGTGCGCGGTTTGCGATGTCCGACAGCGTGTCCGACGCCAAGAGCGGCAAGGTGCTGCAAGCGGCGATGGTGCAGATGTTCCCGCAGTTGGCCAACGTCAAGATCGATTACTGCTGGGGCGGACTGGTGGACATGACCTCCGACCGTTTGCCTCGCGCCGGTCAGCACGGCGGCGTTTATCACTCCATGGGCTACAGCGGCCATGGCGTACAGATGTCGGTGCACATGGGCCAGGTCATGGCCGAGGTGATGGCCGGCAAGGTCGAGGCCAACCCTTGGCGCGAACTCGACTGGCCGGCGATTCCCGGGCATTTCGGCAAGCCGTGGTTCCTGCCGTTCGTGGGCGCTTATTACCGTTTCCAGGACTATTTGCATTGAGTTGATGTTGTGGCGTCACCGTCGTTTGCGTTTCCAGGACGCCCCGGATATCCGTGGGCACTCGAGCCTCATTTTTTCGACAGGTACAACTGATATGACTGACAACAAAATCGACTCGACACTGATTTCCGGCCAGGAAAGCCTGCGGGTATTCGAAGGCCTCAATCGCGGCATGTCGCGCCGCAACGCCTTGCAGATGCTGGGTGTGGCAGGTGTCGCCGCAGCGGGGGCCGGTAGCCTGTTCGGCGCCGCCGGCAAATTGTTCGCCGAAGAAGCGGCGACCCCGGGCAAAGGCAAGCCGGGCGGGCGGATTCGCGTCGCCGGCATGTCCAGCTCCACCGCCGATACCCTGGACCCGGCCAAGGGCGCGCTGTCCACCGACTACGTGCGCCACTTCATGTTCTACAACGGTCTGACCCGTTTCGACAGCCACCTGGTGCCGCAACTGGAACTGGCCGAGCGCATCGACAACACCGACGCGACGCTGTGGATCATCACCCTGCGCAAGGACGTGACCTTCCACAACGGCAAAACCCTGAGCGCCGCCGACGTGGTGTACTCGCTGTCGCGCCACAAGGACCCGTTGACCGGTTCCAAGGTCATGCCACTGATGGCGCAGTTCGAGGAGATCAAGGCCACCGGCACCCACGAAGTGCAGATCCGCCTGAGTGCGCCGAACGCCGAACTGCCGTCGATCCTCGCCGTGTCGCACCTGATGATCGTTCCCGAAGGCACCACCGACTTCAATCAGGGCATCGGCACCGGGCCGTTCAAGGTCAAGGAATTCAAACCGGGCGTGCGCTCGATTGCCGCGCGCAACACCGGCTACTGGAAACCGGGCCTGCCGTACCTGGACGAGATCGAGTTCATCGCGATTGGCGACGAACCGTCACGGATCAATGCGTTGCTGTCGGGCGACGTGCACATCATCAACGAGGTCAACCCGCGCTCGACCACGCGGATCAAGGCCAGCACCACCCACCGCGTCGTCGATGCACCGTCGGGCAACTACACGGACCTGATCATCCGTCAGGACCAGATGCCGGGTAAAAGTGCGGAATTCACTCAGGCCATGAAGTACCTGCTGGACCGTGAGCAGGTCAAATCCGCGGTGTTCCGTGGCTTTGCCGTGGTCGGTAACGACCATCCGATTTCCCCCGGTTCGCGCTATTACAACGCCGACCTGCCGCAGCGGGTCTACGACCCGGAAAAAGCCAAATTCCTGCTGAAGAAGGCCGGCATGGAAAGTATCAGCATGCCGCTGATGTGCTCACCGGCCGCGACCGGTTCGGTGGACATCGCCGTGCTGCTACAGCAATCGGCGAAACAGGCCGGGCTCAAACTCGACGTCAACCGCCTGCCCAGCGATGGCTACTGGTC
The DNA here is from genome assembly GCF_019947395.1 of Pseudomonas sp. BF-R-26. Taxonomy (NCBI): domain Bacteria; kingdom Pseudomonadati; phylum Pseudomonadota; class Gammaproteobacteria; order Pseudomonadales; family Pseudomonadaceae; genus Pseudomonas; species Pseudomonas sp. BF-R-26. The sequence goes on from NZ_JAGYGK010000004.1 coordinate 302,526, forward strand.
CAACCACTGGATGAAGCACCCGCTGAGCTTCGGCAACATCAACCCACGGCCGAACGCCGACGTGATGTTCTCGCAGTTCTTCCAGTCGAGCGCGCCCTGGAACGAGTCGGGCTGGAAGAACGATCAGTTCGACCAATTGCTGATGCTCGCCCGCGGAGAAACCGACGACGCCAAGCGCAGCAAGATGTACGCCGACATGCAGGCCCTGGTGCACGACCACAGCGGCATCGGCGTGCCGGTGTTCATCAGCAACATCGATGGCGTCGACCAGCGCATCAAAGGCTACGGCAGCAACCCGTTGGGCGGTTTCATGGGCTACATGTTTGCCGAGCAGATCTGGCTGGATGCTTGATCGGCCGCACACGCGTGTAAGCGGGGATATTGCATGAGGGTAGGGCGATGAATAGCAACACACTATGGTTGATCGGCCGGCGCCTGGGCGCGGCGGTCGTGACCTTGTTGATCGTGTCCATGGTGGTTTTCGCCATCACGGCGGTACTGCCGGGGGACGCGGCGCAACAGGCTCTCGGGCAATTCGCCACGCCGGAACAGGTGGCGGCCTTGCGCCTGAAACTGGGGTTGGATCAACCCGGTGTGGTGCGTTACCTGCATTGGTTGATGAACCTGCTCAGCGGTGACATGGGGCAGTCGGTGTCCAACGCCATGCCGGTCAGCGACTTGATGGCCGGGCGGGTGCCCAACACGTTGATGCTGGCGGCCGTCACGGCGCTGGTGTCGGTGCCGGTGGCGCTGATCCTCGGCATCGGTTCGGCCATGGGCCGGGGCGGGCGCATCGACAGCTTCCTCAGCTTTGTCACCCTGGCCCTGGTCGCGGTGCCGGAGTTTCTGGTGGCGACCCTGGCGGTGCTGATCTTTGCGGTGAACCTGGGCTGGCTGTCGGCGTTGTCCTATGCCAGCGACATCACCTCACCGCTGCAATTTCTGCGCACCTACGCCTTGCCGGTGATGACGCTGTGCTGCGTGATTGTCGCGCAAATGGCGCGCATGACCCGGGCGGCGGTGATCGATCAACTCGACAGTGCCTATGTGGAAATGGCCCGGCTCAAAGGCGTGAGCCCGATGCGAATCGTCCTGCGTCATGCCTTGCCCAACGCCATCGGGCCGATTGCCAATGCCATCGCCCTGAGCCTGTCCTACCTGCTGGGCGGGGTGGTGATCGTCGAGACCATCTTCAACTACCCCGGCATCGCGAGCCTGATGGTCGATGCGGTGACCAACCGCGACATGGCGCTGGTTCAGGCCTGCACCATGCTGTTTTGTACGGCGTACCTGGGGTTGGTGCTGATTGCCGACCTGTGCGCGATTCTTTCCAATCCGAGGCTGAGAAACCAATGAACGATCTCATTGCGAAATCGGCGCCTGCCGGCCCCGAACTGGCGCTGGGCAAGGTCTCCCATGGGCCGTCGTGGCTCGGTCTGGTTGGCGCTGCGATGTGTGTGATCTGGTTGCTGGTGGCCATCTTCGGTCCGTGGCTGGCGCCGCACCCGGTGGGCGAAGTGATCTCCGACAACGTCTTCGACAGCCTCAGCGCGGCTTACCCGTTGGGCACTGATTACCTGGGCCGCGACATGCTCAGCCGCATCCTCGTCGGCGCGCGGTTCACCGTTGGCCTGGCGTTGATTTCGGCAGTGCTGGCCAGCACGCTGGGCACCGGATGTGCGTTGCTGTCGGTGGTCTCGCCGAAGTGGCTGGACGAGGTGATCAGCCGGTTGATGGATGCCTTTATTTCCATTCCGAGCAAGATGCTGGCGCTGATCATGGTCTCGGCTTTCGGCTCCTCGGTGCTGTTGCTGATCTGCACCGCGGTGCTGAGTTTCACCCCCGGTGCATTCCGCATCGCCCGCAGCATGGCGGTGAATATCGAAGCGTTGGAATACGTGCAAGTGGCCCGCACCCGTGGCGAGCGTCGGCTGTACATCGCGTGTGTGGAAATCCTGCCGAACATGCTTAACCCGGTGTTGACGGATCTGGGGTTGCGCTTCGGTTTCATCGTGCTGCTGCTCAGTGGCATGAGCTTCCTCGGCCTGGGTGTGCAACCACCGGATGCAGACCTTGGCTCGCTGGTACGGGAAAACATCGGCGGTCTCAATCAGGGCGCGCCAGCCATCGTGATTCCGGCGCTGGCCATCGGCACTCTGACCATCGGCGTGAATCTGTTCATCGACCGACTGTCGTCACGGCGTAGTCGACGTGCGGGAGGTCATTGAAATGAGTGATTTGATTCGAGTCGAAGACCTGCGCGTGGTCGCTTGTGGTGAGCGCGGCGAGGTGGAAATCGTCAAGGGCGTGAGCTTCTCCCTGGCAAAAGGTGAAGTGCTGGCGCTTATTGGTGAGTCCGGTTCCGGCAAGACCACCATCGCCCTGGCGTTGCTCGGCTATGCCCGGCGCGGTTGCCGGTTGGCGGGCGGGGTGGTGCAGGTAGGCGAACACGACATGCTGGCGTTGAGCGAAAACGAGCTGCAAGGCCTGCGCGGCAACCGGGTGTCGTACATCGCCCAGAGTGCCGCCGCCGCGTTCAACCCGGCGAAAAAGCTTATCGACCAAGTGGTGGAGGGCGCCTTGATTCATGGTTTGGGCAGTCGGGTCGCGCTTGAAGCCAAAGCCATCGAACTGTTCCGCGACCTGGCCCTGCCGGACCCTGATCACATCGGCCAGCGTTATCCGCATCAGGTATCCGGCGGGCAGTTGCAACGAGTGATGGCGGCCATGGCGCTGATCAGTGATCCATTGCTGGTGGTGCTCGACGAACCGACCACTGCCCTCGACGTGACCACCCAGATCGATGTGCTGCGCGCCTTCAAACGCGTGGTCCGCGAGCGTGGCGCGACGGCTGTCTATGTGTCCCACGACTTGGCGGTCGTAGCGCAAATGGCTGATCAGATTGTGGTGCTCAACGGCGGGCAAATCTTCGAGCAGAGCGCCACCGCGCCGTTGCTCAAAGCCCCGGCCCACGAATACACCCGCAGCCTGCTGCTGGCGGCCCGTCCGGACACGACAATTCGCCCGCCTTGCGGCATCGCCGAAGAAACGCCGCTGCTGACCATCCAGGGGCTGACCGCCGGTTACGGCAACAAGAATATGCAAGGCATGCCGGCAATCCGCGTGCTGGAAGACATCGACCTGACCGTACGCCGGGGCCAGGCCATCGGCGTGATCGGGGAGTCGGGTTCCGGCAAGTCGACCTTGGCGCGGGTGGTGGCCGGGTTGCTGACGCCGGCGTTGGGCGGCCTGACCTTCGATGGCCAGCCATTGGGCGGCAGTTTGTCCGAGCGCACTGACGAGCAGTTCCGACGGATTCAAATGGTGTTCCAGAACGCCGACACCGCGCTCAACCCGATGCACAGTGTTGGCACCATTCTGAGTCGTCCGCTGAAGATGTACTTCGGCCTCAAGGGCGCCGCACTGCGCGAGCGTATCGGCGAACTGCTGGACCTGGTGCGCCTGCCGCGAGCCATGGCGGAACGACGCCCGAATGAACTGTCTGGCGGGCAAAAGCAGCGGGTCAACCTGGCGCGGGCCCTGGCGGCGAAACCGGATCTGATCCTCTGCGACGAGGTCACCTCGGCGCTGGACACCGTGGTCGGCGCGGCGATTCTTGAACTGCTGCGCGATCTGCGCCAGCAACTGGGCGTGTCGTATCTGTTCATCAGCCATGACATCTCCACGGTGCGGGCGCTGTGCGACGACATCGTGGTGATGTACAGCGGCCACAAGGTTCAGGCCGGCACTCGGCAGTCTTTCGCGCAGGCACCGTTCCATCCTTACACCGACTTGTTGATCCATTCGGTGCCGGAGCTGCGACAGGGCTGGCTGGAAAACTGCGGCACCACTTGCGGCACGCTGCCGCCGATCGGCGCCAAGGCCAATGTGCCAGAGCTGTGCACCTTCCTCAGTCGTTGCCCGGTGCGGGTCGACGGCCTGTGCAATCACACCGCGCCGAACCGCCGGATCATTGATGGCGGCAGTGAAATCCTTTGCCATCACGACAGTGCCGAGTTGCTCAAGACTCAACAGGATTTGGAAAACATAACCGTGGGAGCCTACGCATGAACGGGCGTTTTGTGAGGCTGGCCGAGCAGGGCCGACCGACCGTCAAACTAATGGTGGACGGCGCGCCCATCGAGGCATTGCAGGGCGACACCCTGATGGTCGCATTGCTGACCCAGGGCAACGCGCTACGCCAATCGGAATTCGATTCGGGCCGTCGCGCCGGTTTCTGCCTGATGGGCGCGTGCCAGGATTGCTGGGTCTGGACCCGCAGCGGCGAACGTCTGCGCGCCTGTTCCAATGAAGTCCGCGAAGGGCTGGACATCGTCACCACACAACCGGAGGCGATATGGCCACTGCACGGCTGAGCACTCATCGGGTCGTTATCGTCGGCGCCGGGCCGGCCGGCATTCGCTGTGCTGAAACACTGTTGGCGGCTGGCCTCAAACCGATCCTGATCGACGAGAATCGCCGGGATGGCGGGCAGATCTACCGTCGCCAGCCTGAAGGGTTTACCCGGGATTACGTCACCCTGTATGGCACCGAAGCCGCCAAGGCCAAGGATTTGCATCAGAGCTTCGACCGTTTGCGCAGGCAGATCGACTACCGCCCCGACACGCTGGTGTGGAACCTGACGCCGGGGCAATTGTGCTGCGTCAGCCAGGGCAAGCACTCGACGGTGGATTACGACGAACTGATCCTCTGTACCGGCGCCACCGACCGTTTAATGCCGATTGAAGGCTGGCAGTTGGCGGGCACCTACAGCCTCGGCGGAGCGCAGATCGCACTGAAGTCCCAGGCGGTTTCCATCGGCCATCGCGTGGTGTTCATGGGTAGCGGGCCGTTGCTGTATCTGGTTGCCAGTCAATACATCAAAGCCGGGGCCATGGTTGCGGCGGTGCTCGACACTTCGCCGCTGATCAAGCGCATCGGCGCCTTGCCCAAGTTGTTGGCGCGGCCGGGGTTGCTGTTCACCGGGATGAAACTGCTGGCGCAGCTCTATCGGGCGAAGATACCGGTGCATTTGGGGATCACCCCCCTGCAAGTACTGGGTGACGCCGCCAGTGGGGTCAGTGGTGTGCGGATCAGCACAGCGAAAGGCGAAGCCCTGACGATCGATTGCGATGCTGTGGCCTTGGGTTATCACCTGCGCCCGGAAACCCAATTGGCCGACCTGGCCGGTTGCCGCATGCGCTTCGACGAGGCCTCCAGCCAATGGTGGCTGGCCGTCGATGAAGCGGGCCGGACCTCGGTCAGCGGTGTGTATGCCGCCGGGGACGGTTCGAAGATTCGCGGTGCCGATGCCGCCGAGCACGCCGGGCGACTGGTGGCGATGGCGTTGCTGGAAGATTTGCAGCAACCGGTGAACATCGGATTGCGCGACGAACAACGGCACGCGCTGGCGGTCATGGATGAGTTTCGCCTCGGCCTGGCCCAAGCGTTTCCCTGGCCTGCGGCGCAAGCCAAAGCGTTACCGGATTCAGCCATCGTCTGCCGCTGCGAGATGATCAGCGCCGGCGAGTTGCGCCGTACTGTGAATGAGAAGGGCGCCTGTGAAGTCAATCGGGCCAAGGCCTTCAGTCGGGTCGGCATGGGCCGTTGTCAGGGCCGTTATTGCTCCCAGGCCGGGGCCGAAGTGATTGCCGCCGCTGCGGGCGTCAGTGTGCAACAGGTCGGCCGGCAACGCGGCCAGGCGCCGGTAAAACCCCTTTCGATGCTCACCGAGGAGGTGTCGCCATGACCCTACACAAAGCCGATGTGGTGATTGTCGGCGGCGGCCTGATGGGCTCGGCGGCGGCGTTTTTCCTGCGCCAGCGCGGGCAGTCGGTGATTTTGCTGGAACGCGACCAGATCGGTCAGTACGCCAGCGGCGTGAACTTCGGCAACGTCCGTCGCCAGGGGCGATTCCTCGGGCAACTGGAATTGGCCAATCGGTCCTGGGCGTTGTGGAAACGCCTGCCGGAATTGATCGACGACGACCTCGAATTCATCGCCAGCGGGCACATGCGTGTGTGTTACCGCGAAGACGAAATCCCTGAGCTTGAGGCCTACGCGGCGGCGCCCGAAGCGGCTCAGCTGGACTTGAAGATCTATCGCGGCGCCGAGCTGCACGAGCGCTTCCCATTCCTCGGGCCGGATGTGAAGGGCGGTTCCTATGCGCCTCATGATGGCCACGCCAACCCGCGTCTGGCCGCGCCGGCCTTCGCCCGGGCGGCACGACGCCTCGGTGCGCGGATCGAGGAACAGACCGAAGTCGCCGACGTGCAGAAGGTCGGCGGCGAGTTCACGGTGACCACCACCGATGGCCGTCAATTCATCGCCGAGCGCTTGCTGATCACGGCTGGTGCCTGGGGCCAGAAACTCTCGGCGCAGTTCGGCGAACCGGTGCCGCTGGACACCCACGGCCCGCAAATGGCCGTGACCGAACCGGTGCCTTACGCCTTGCCGACGGTGATCGGCGTGTACACCAAAATTCCCGAAGAAGTGATCTACTTCCGGCAGATTCCGCGCGGCAACATCATCATCGGCGGCGGTTACCGGAGCAAACCGGACATGCTCAACCGCCGTGCCTATGTCGAGCCGCGCAGTATTCTCAATCAGATGGATCAGATGCGTCGCCTGTTGCCGGGTGTCGGCAACCTGAACATCATCCGCGTGTGGAGCGGCATCGAAGGCTACATGCCTGATTCCCTGCCGGTGATGGGACAGAGCGGCAACGTTGACGGCTTGTACTACGCGTTCGGCTTCTGCGGTCACGGCTTCCAGCTCGGCCCTGGCGTCGGCGATGTGATGGCTGAATTGATCAGCACCGGCAGCACTAGCACCTCGATTGAGCCGTTCTCTATCCGCCGGTTCGCCCCTTCAGCCGAGCAACGGACAACTGAGCAAAGGAGCAGGGCCTCATGAAACCCCGTGTACTGGATATTCTCAAACGCCTGATGGCCTTCGACACCGTTTCGTCGGAGTCGAACATGGCCCTGATCGAGTACGTGCGCGACCTGTTGCTGAGCAAGGGCATCGAGTCGCTGATCGTCAAGGACGAAACAGGCAAAAAGGCCAACCTGTTCGCCAGCACCGGCCCCAAGGAATTGCCGGGGATTTTGCTGTCCGGGCACACCGATGTAGTGCCGGCTGCGGGGCAGGCCTGGACCTTTCCGGCGTTTCAGGCGACGGTGCAGGACGGGCGGATTTACGGCCGTGGCAGTTGCGACATGAAGGGTTTTATTGCTTTGGCGATCGACGCCATGCTCGACGCCGCCGACCACTCCTTGAACCGACCGTTGCAAATCGCCTTGTCCCATGACGAAGAGACCGGTTGCGTGGGGGTGCGACGCTTGCTCGACGTGCTGCATCTGGCGCCGGTGCGGCCGTTTTTGTGCCTGATCGGTGAGCCGACCAATATGCAGTTCGTGCTGGGGCACAAGGGCAAGGGTTCTTACCGCACTTACTGCCGTGGGCTGGAGGCCCATTCCTCCCTGGCACCGCGTTCGGTCAACGCGATTCACGTGGCCTGCGATTTCATCGCGGCACTGCGCCAAAGCCAGCAGCAACTGCAAGCGCAGGGCGCGCAGGATGCCGACTACGACGTGCCTTATAGCACCGTGCATGTCGGGCAGATTGTCGGCGGCAAGGCGCTGAACATCGTGCCGAACCTGTGCACCCTGGATTTCGAGGTGCGTAACTTGCCGGCGGACAATCTGGACCAGTTCCTGGAACAGATGCGCGAGCGTGCCGAAGTGATCGTGCGCGAGGCCAAAAAACTGTCCAGTGTCGCAGCGATCGACATTGAAACGGTCAACGTCTATCCCGGCCTCGATACCCACCCGAGCGTCGAAGCGGTGCGCTTCCTGAAAAACTTCGCCGCCCCGGACACCGGCACCGCCAAAGTCTCGTTCGGTACCGAGGGCGGGTTGTTCAAACAGCGTCTGGATGTGCCAGTGGTGGTCTGCGGCCCTGGCTCGATCGAACAGGCGCACAAGCCGGATGAGTTTATCGAGATCAGCCAGATGGAGGCTGGGGAGCGGTTTTTGGATGGCCTGCTCGGTTCCTTGAAACTGTGATTTCCTTGTGGGAGCGGGCAAGCCCGCTCCCACAGGGTTTTGTGTTTACCCTGAAAGACCAAATTTCTCCCCGGTAGAGCCTGCCGTCCCACCGCAAATTTCAGCATCCAACACTGCCCATCAGACGCTTTCAGCATCCTCATCCGTGGCATCTCCCTAGACTGGAAATGTCTCGGATCAGGACTCGACCATGCTCAAGAATCGTTTGAAAGACCCCAGCCTACTGACAGAACTCGCTTACCTCGACGGGCAGTGGATCGGCGCCGATAACGCCGCAACCCTGGACGTCATCGACCCGGCCACCGGCCAATTGCTTGCCCGGGTCCCGGCCATGCAAGGCGCGGAAACCCGGCGTGCCATCGAAGCTGCCGAACGCGCCTGGCCTGCATGGCGCGCACGCCCGGCGGCGGAACGTGCGGCGCTGCTGGAGCGCTGGTATCAGGCGATGATCGACAACCTCGACGACCTCGCCTTGATCATGACCTGCGAGCAGGGCAAACCGCTGAACGAGGCCAAGGGCGAAATCCGCTACGGCGCCGGGTTCGTCAAGTGGTTCGCCGAAGAGGCCCGCCGGGTCTACGGCGAAACCATGCCGGCCCCCAGTGGCGACCGCCGCCTGCTGACGCTCAAGCAACCGGTGGGCGTGTGCGCCGCCATCACCCCGTGGAATTTCCCCAACGCGATGATCACTCGCAAGTGCGCGCCGGCCCTGGCTGCCGGATGCCCGATCATCGTCAAACCTTCGGACCTGACCCCGCTGTCGGCCCTGGCCCTGGCGGTACTCGCCGAGCGTGTCGGCATTCCGCCTGGGGTGTTCAACGTGTTGACCGGGATGCCCGCCGGCATCGGCGAAGAGCTGACCGGCAACCCGACGGTGCGCAAAATCTCCTTCACCGGCTCCACCGCGGTCGGTCGCCTGCTGATGCGCCAGAGCGCCGAACACATCAAGCGCTTGAGCCTGGAACTGGGCGGTAACGCACCGTTCATTGTGTTCGACGACGCCGATCTGGAACAGGCAGTCGCCGGCATCATGCTCAGCAAGTTCCGCAACGCCGGCCAGACCTGCGTCTGCGCCAACCGCATTCTGGTGCAGGACGGCATCTACGAACGCTTCGCTCAGCGATTGGTGGAAGAGGTGGGCAAGCTCAAAGTCGGCAATGGCCTGGACGCCGACGTCACCATCGGCCCGCTGATCAACCCGGCAGCGGTGAGCAAGGTCGCCCGGCACATCGACGATGCCCTGAGCCAGGGTGCGCGTTTGCTCTGCGGCGGTATTCCCGAAGGCGACAATCAGTTCGTTCAGCCAACCGTCCTCGGCGACACCCACGCCGGCATGCTCCTGGCCAACGAAGAAACCTTCGGCCCGGTGGCGCCGTTGATGCGTTTTACCCTTGAGGCCGAAGCGCTCGCATTGGCCAATGCCACGCCTTATGGCCTGGGCGCCTACTATTTCACTCAGGACTTGCGTCGTTCATGGCGTTTCGGCGAGGCGCTGGAGTTCGGCATGGTCGGTCTCAACACCGGGATCATTTCCATGGAAGTCGCGCCGTTCGGCGGCATCAAGCAGTCGGGCCTTGGCCGTGAAGGCAGCAAGTACGGCCTGGACGAATACCTTGAAGTCAAAGCCTTCCACATCGGCGGGCTGTGATAACGATTGCACAGCCATTTTGCGAGGCATGATTAATGAGTAAACCATTCAGAATCGCCGCGATTGCCGGCGATGGCATCGGCAAGGAAGTGTTGCCGGAAGGATTGCGAGTACTGGAGCAGGCCGCGAAGAAGTGGCAGCTCGACTTGAGCATCGAAGTGCTCGACTGGGCTCACTGCGATTACTACCTGGAACACGGGCAGATGATGCCCGATGACTGGTTCGAGCAGCTCAAGGGTTTCGACGCCATCTACTTCGGCGCCGTGGGCTGGCCGGACAAGGTGCCGGATCACATTTCCCTGTGGGGTTCGCTGTTGAAGTTTCGCCGCGACTTCGACCAGTACGTGAACATTCGCCCGGTGCGTTTGTTTCCCGGCGTACCGTGCCCGCTGGCAGGGCGCAAACCGGGCGACATCGATTTCGTGGTGATCCGCGAGAACACCGAGGGCGAGTATTCCTCGGTCGGCGGCAAGATGTTCGAAGGCACCGAGCATGAATTCGTGCTGCAAGAGTCGGTGTTCACCCGGCGTGGCGTGGACCGGATTCTAAAGTTCGCCTTCGACCTGGCCCAGACCCGACCGCGCAAACGCCTGACGGCGGCGACCAAGTCCAACGGGATTTCCATCAGCATGCCGTACTGGGACGAGCGCACGGCGTTGATGGCCGCGCAGTACCCGGACATCACCTGGGACAAGCAACACATCGACATCCTCTGCGCGCGTTTTGTGCTGCAACCGGACCGGTTCGATGTGGTGGTGGCGTCGAACCTGTTCGGTGACATCCTGTCCGACCTCGGTCCGGCTTGCGCCGGCACCATCGGCATTGCGCCATCGGCCAACCTTGATCCCGAGCGGCGTTTTCCGTCGCTGTTCGAACCGGTGCATGGTTCGGCCCCGGACATCTACGGGCGCAACATCGCCAACCCAATCGCCATGATCTGGTCCGGTGCATTGATGCTGGATTTTCTGGGGAACGGTGATGAGCGTTATCGCGCCGCGCACGACGGGATTCTGCAGGCGATTGAACGGGTGATTGCCGAGGGGCCGATCACACCGGATCTGGGCGGGAAGGGCTCGACCCAGGAGGTCGGAAAGGCGATTGCAGAAGCGCTTTAAAACCCGCGGCGCACTCCTTGTGTAGCAGCTGTCGAGCCTGCGAGGCTGCGTTCGGCTGCGCAGCAGTCGTGAAATCAGACACTGCGGTGTTTCAGCTAAACCGGGGGGCAGGACTTGCGACGACTTCGTCGCCGAACGCAGCCTCGCAGGCTCGACAGCTGCTACAGCCGAACGCAGGGGATCAGTCTTCCTTGCGAACCGTGGCCACTTCATCGGCCCGGACTTTCACCTTCGCTCCGGAAATATCTTCAAATTCGTAGAAGCCATCCTCGGTCTTGGTGTTCGGCATGTCCTTGGTCAAATACTGGGTGCCGTTCTGCAGGGTCACGACCGTTGGCGTCGAGCAGCCGGCCAGGGCCAAAAAGGCCGCTACTGCCAGGGGCAAACCCAGAGTCTTGATATTCATACACACCTCTCATCACTGAATAAAAACAGCGCGACAGCCCCGCTTGAGGTCAATCGTCGCTGTGCCTCTACCGCGGTTTGTGCGATGGAATGGCAGAAAGTTCGATGGTCACCCGAAAATTACCGAATAGCGTCGCCACTGATCCTTTTCCGTTTGCACCGGGTAGGGCATAGCTGGTATCTGTACGCATAACCAGTATTCGTTTGCCATGGCCCTATTGCCCGTGATTGTAAATCCTCTCGATGATCCGTTCTATTACTTGAACAACTTCATGCAAGTGCTTGATTGGCTTGAACATCGTTATGCCGATGTATTGAGCCTCGAGGAACAGGATTTCATCCGCGACTTCAGTCGATTGCCCCGCGAGTCCCAAGCCTTGCTGGTCAGACTGGTGATGCGCAAGGGTGTGCATTTCAGGGCCGGCAAACTGAGTTACGTCGAGATCGGCGACATCGACAGCGCTGCGGCGCCGCTACTGGCATCGGGCTGGATCGACCAGCAGTCTCCGTTGCACATCGAGGACTTGTTCGAGGTATTGCTCAAGGCCGAGATTCTCCAGTGCTTTGGCAGCGCCATCGATCAGCCCAAGGGCAAAAAAAACGATTGGCTGCCGACCCTGAGCGAGCAGTTTCCCGAAGCGCAAAGTTTTGCCCAATGGTGTCCGGCACTGAATGACCGGTTGTTCAGCCTGACCGTCATGGGCCTGTGCGACCGGCTGCGACTGATGTTCTTCGGCAACCTTTACCAGGACTGGTCGGAGTTCGTGCTGGCCGACCTGGGCATCTTTACCTACGAAAAAGTCGAGTTCTGCGCCGAGTCCCGAGGCTTGCGCAGTCGCGAGGACGTCGATGCCTGCCTGTTCCTGCACAACTGTCAGCAGCGTTTCGAGGCCGGTGAAGACGTGACGACGATTGTCGAGCAGATCAACGGTCTGCCGCTCGACAATCCCTGGCTGCAAAGACGTCGCGGCAAACTGCTGTTCCAGATCGGTCAGCATTGCGAGCGCGTCGCGGATTTTTCCACCGCCCTGAGCCTCTACCGCGAATGCGCCTACCCCGGCGCGCGTCTGCGGCTGATTCGCGTGCTGGAGCGCTGTGCTGAATACCAACTGGCTATGGACCTGGCCACCCACGCCGAGCAAGCCCCTGAAAGCGCTGCCGAGCATCAGCATCTATCGCGTGTGCTGCCCAGACTGCGGCGCAAACTGGGCGGGCCGCCGATCAAGCGGCCAGCCCCTCGGGCCATGCAGCGTCTGGACCTGCAACTGCCCAGGCACGATCCGGCGTTGTCGGTGGAGTCTTACGTTCAGGCCCACCTGGCGGACGATTCGGCGCCGGTGCATTACGTCGAGAACAGCCTGATCAACTCACTGTTCGGGCTGCTGTGCTGGCCGGCGATCTTCGCGCCTTTGCCGGGGGCGTTTTTTCACCCGTTCCAGCGCGGGCCGGTGGACCTGCTCAATGAAGACTTCCATGCGCGGCGCGCGGATCTGTTCCAGGCCTGCCTCGCCGAACTCGATGACGGACGTTATGTGCAAACTGTCCGCGAGCGTTACAGCGCCAAGTGGGGCGTGCAGTCGCCGTTCGTCTTCTGGGGCGTGCTGAGCGAGGAACTGCTTGAGCAGGCACTCGACTGTCTGCCCGCAGAACACCTCAAGCACTGGTTCAATCGACTGTTGCTCGACATCAAGGCCAACCGCGCCGGCATGCCGGACTTGATCCAGTTTTGGCCGCAAGACAAAACCTACCGCATGATCGAAGTCAAAGGCCCCGGCGATCGGTTGCAAGACAATCAATTGCGCTGGCTGGAATTCTGTCACGAGCACCAGATGCCGATCGCCGTGTGCTACGTGCAATGGGCGGAGCAGGGCGCGTGAGCTACAGCATTGCGGTGCGGGCGCTGTGTGAATTCACCGCCAAGGTCGGCGACCTCGACTTGCGCTTCACCCCGTCACCGACTGCGCTGGAAGGCATCGTCGGGCATCGCACCGTGGCGTCACGGCGCAGCGAGGGTTACCAGAGCGAGGTCGCGCTTGAGGGCCAGTATCGAACCTTGACCGTGAAAGGCCGGGCGGACGGCTACGATCCGGCGCAAAACTGCCTCGAAGAAGTCAAAACCTACCGTGGCGACCTGGGCAAGCAACCGGCCAACCACCGGCAGTTGCATTGGGCGCAGGCGAAGATCTACGGTGGGTTGATGTGCCAGAAACTGCAGTTGGAGCAGATTAATCTGGCGCTGGTGTACTTCGACATCGTCAGCGAAAAGGAAACCTGTCTGGTCGAGGCCTTCAGCGCCACCGAATTGCAGCTGTTTTTCGAGCAGCATTGCGGATTGTTCCTGCACTGGGCCGAGCAGGAAATGGCCCATCGCGAAGGGCGCAATCTGGCGGCGCAACAGCTGGCATTTCCCCATGCCGATTTTCGTCCCGGACAACGGCATCTGGCCGAATCGGTGTTCAAGGCTGTCAGCACCGGTCGGTGCCTGATGGCCCAGGCACCGACCGGTATCGGCAAGACGGTCGGCACGCTGTTCCCGATGCTCAAGGCGCTGGCGCCGCAACAATTGGACAAGGTGTTTTTCCTCACGGCGAAAACCCCGGGGCGCAAATTGGCGCTGGACGCCGCGCAGGTCATCCTCGACAGCGCCGACGCTCCGCCATTGCGAGTCCTTGAGATGATCGCCCGGGACAAGGCTTGCGAGCACCCGGACAAGGCATGCCATGGCGAGTCGTGCCCGTTGGCCCAGGGCTTTTATGATCGTTTGCCGGTCGCGCGTCAGGCCGCCAGCCAACTGAGCCTGCTGAACCAGAGTGCCTTGCGCGAGGTTGCCCTGCAGCACGACGTTTGCCCCTACTACCTGAGCCAGGAAATGGCCCGCTGGGCAGACGTGGTAGTCGCTGACTACAACTACTATTTCGACTTCAGCGCATTGCTGTTCGGGCTGGCCCAGGCCAATAACTGGAAAGTCGCCGTGTTGGTGGACGAAGCCCACAATCTGGTAGAGCGTGGCCGGCAGATGTACAGCGCCAGCCTCGATCAGGTGACGTTGAACAGCGTGCGAAAAACCGCGCCTGAGCCACTGAAGAGATCCTTGCAACGGGTCAATCGCGAATGGAACGCCCTGCATGATCAGCAACTGAGCCCCTATCAAGCCTACGACAAAGCCCCGGAAAAACTGCTTCAGGCGCTGTCCTTATGCTGCGCGAGCATCGGCGACTACCTCAATGATCACCCTCAGGGCCTGGACAGCGGGTTGCAGAATTTTTACTTCGACATGCTGCAATTCGGCCGTGTGGCTGAACTGTTCGATGAGCATTTCCTGTTCGACATCAGCAAACGCGACCTCGACCGCAAGCGCAACCTGTCGCAACTGTGCCTGCGCAATGTTGTGCCCGCCGCTTTCATTCGCCCGCGCCTGACTGCTGCGCGTAGCTCCGTGCTGTTTTCCGCCACCCTGAGCCCTCGGCATTACTACGCTGATTTGCTGGGAACACCGGCGAATACAGTCTGGATTGATGTGGAGTCGCCGTTCAGCGCCGAACAGTTGCAAGTGCACATCGTCAGCCAGATTTCGACCCGCTATGTCCATCGTCAGGCATCCCTTGAACCCATCGTCGAGCTGATCGCCAAACAGTTCACCCAGCGCCCCGGTAACTACCTGGCGTTCTTCAGCAGCTTCGATTATTTGCAGCAAGTGGCCCAGTTGTTGGCCGAACGGCATCCGCACATCACGCTGTGGTCGCAGTCCCGGGGAATGGGGGAAGGGCCTCGTCAGGCGTTTCTCGATCAATTCACCGTCCATAGTCAGGGCGTAGGGTTTGCGGTGCTGGGTGGCGCATTCGGCGAAGGCATCGATTTACCCGGCGCGCGGCTGATTGGTGCATTCATTGCCACCTTGGGGCTGGCGCAACTGAATCCGGTCAACGAACAGATGAAACAGCGCATGGCGGCGATTTTCGGTGCCGGGTATGACTACACCTACCTGTTTCCTGGGGTGCAGAAAGTCGTGCAAGCAGCGGGGCGGGTGATCCGCACTCAGCAGGATCAAGGGGTAGTGATGCTGATCGATGACCGGTTTGGCGAGAGCAAGGTCAAGCAATTGTTGCCGCGCTGGTGGTCAGTTGAATCGACGCAATCTCCTTCTGTTCTGTAGGAATATTTACTTTATAAAACAGTGACATATCTTGAAAGACACGCTCATTTGAACAAACCACGAAACAGCGCTTTATTCAAAGGGCAGCAATCACTTTCAAGCGAATCTTTGATAAGGAAATCAAGGTATGTCAGCAGCCCCGAATATAACCCCGAATTACACTTACACCCCAGAGCAGGTCACTGCAGCATTCACTGAAATCACCGCGACGCTGTTCACCGGCATCACTACTGAGGCAACCCCGAAAATGCTGGTCGTTGCCGGGCTGCAAGGGTCAGGTAAAACGTATCTGTTGGAAAAAAGCCTCCTGCCCTCGAAACGCTACGACAACTACGTTCGTCTGTACCTGCCCGACTACCGAAAAAAACACCCTCAATACGCCGAGCTGATCAAACTCGGTGTCCTGCACGCTTATGAGCATACGGAAGCATTTGTCCGGGACGTCATCACGAAGATCTTCGCAGAGGCGTTTACGCGCAAATACAACATAATCATGGAATGCGCATTCGACAGCACCGATTTCATTGCTTTTCCACCCGTGGTGACGGCAGCCGGCTACCAGGTCGAGACCCATATCGTCGCCTGCAATCAAGAGTTCGCTCATGCATCGAGCATCAAAAGAGCACTCAAGAGCCTGGAAAAGCAGGAAATGGAAAGGTTCGTCACTGTGTCGATGCTGGATGCCAGCATGAGTAACGCACAGGCGATCATCCTGGCCTGCGAGACGGCTGCCAAAGCGGTCAGCGGCTCGCAAATTACCTTGTACGAGCGCGGGTTCGGGGCATTGAAGGAACGGACCTTGCGCGCTCAAAGCACTTATACCAAAGCCGCCGACGGGAGCTTGACCATCGCAGGAACAACGGCGCCTTATACGTACAGCGCCTACGGGAAGATCGTCGACAATCACATCTACACCATGAGTGATCGCGACGAAATGATAAAAGAGTGTCATCTGGCACTGCTCAAAACCCAGACCTACGCTGAGCACGTGCCGGACTTTGTCTACAACGATCTGTACGCCTATATCGTCAAATACGTGTACCGATAATCCATCGCGCCACTGCGGCATACCAACGTATTGGTTTTTTGAATTTCCAAACGTGCGGTTTG
The DNA here is from genome assembly GCF_019947395.1 of Pseudomonas sp. BF-R-26. NCBI lineage: Bacteria > Pseudomonadati > Pseudomonadota > Gammaproteobacteria > Pseudomonadales > Pseudomonadaceae > Pseudomonas > Pseudomonas sp. BF-R-26. Next base: position 319,026 of record NZ_JAGYGK010000004.1, read on the forward strand.
TCGCATACTCCAGAAGAACAACAATAAGGGCGGGATCCATGAGCGATGACCGGACCAAGACCAATGCCATCGAGGAGATGCGCTTTCGTCTGTTGATCGATGCCGTGGTCGACTATGCGATCTACATGATTGACCCCGATGGCATCATCACCAGTTGGAACGCTGGCGCCAAGCGTTTCAAAGGGTATGAGGAAGCGGAAATTCTCGGCCAGCATTTCTCGCGTTTTTATACCGAGGAGGATCGCAAGGCCGGTTTGCCTCAGCGCGCTCTTGATACCGCTATTCACGAAGGGCGTTTCGAGGGTGAAGGCTGGCGGGTTCGCAAGGACGGCACGCATTTTTGGTCCCACGTCATCATCGATCCCATTTTAGATCCGTCGGGCAAATTGCTGGGTTTTGCCAAGATCACCCGGGATTTGACCGACCGCAAAATCGCTGAAGAAACCCTCAAACAAAGTGAGCAGCAGTTCCGGCTGCTAGTGCAGAGCGTCACCGACTATGCCATCTATATGCTCGCCCCGGATGGACGCCTGACCAACTGGAATCTGGGGGCTCAGCGAATCAAGGGATATCGGCCCGAAGAAGTGATCGGCCAGCATTTCTCGATGTTCTACACCCCTGAAGACCGTGAAGCCGGTGAACCGCAACGGGCGCTGGAAATTGCTACGCGCGAGGGGCGATTCGAAAACAAGGCCTGGCGCATGCGCAAGGACGGCACGCGGTTTTTCGCGCATGTGGTGGTCGACCCGATTTGGGGCGAAACCGGCACGTTGCTGGGATTTGCCAAGATCACTCGGGATATCACCGAGGTCACCCAGGCCCAGCAAGCGCTTGAAAAAACCCGAGAAGCGTTGTTTCAGGCGCAAAAGATGCAGGCCATCGGTCAACTCAGCGGAGGAATTGCCCACGACTTCAATAATTTGCTGACCGTTATCCTCGGCAATCTGGAAATCATTCGCAAACGTGCGGCGGACGACCCGAGAATTACCCGTTTGCTCGACAATGCCACTCAAGGCGCCTTGCGTGGCGTTTCCTTGACCCAGCGCATGCTGGCGTTTGCCAGGCGTCAGGAACTCAAGACCGAATCCGTCGAGATACCAACACTGATACAGGGGATTACCGGGCTGTTGCGCAGCTCTCTGGGGCCGTCGGTGAGCATAGAAACGCGCTTTGCGCCTGGACTTGAACCGGTCATGGCCGACGTCAATCAGCTCGAATTGGCGGTACTGAACCTGGCGACCAACGCCCGCGATGCCATGCCCGACGGTGGAAAACTCATCATCAGAGCCCAGACAGAAGAGGTCTGCGATCAGTCGAGATTAGCCCTGGCGCCAGGCCGCTATGTCTGCCTGAGTGTCACGGATATAGGGGAGGGCATGGATGACGCTACCCTGGCGTCGGCAATGGACCCTTTCTTCACTACAAAAGGCGTCGGCAAAGGCACTGGCCTGGGGTTGTCGATGGTTCACGGGTTTACTGAACAACTGGGTGGACGTTTCATCCTCAAAAGCCAGAAAGACGTCGGCACCACCGCCGAACTCTGGTTACCTGTTGCGCTAGCCGACTCGACCACCGAACCCGCTGTTGAGGAGGCCGCCATGTCGCGGGTGCCTCGTCTGTGTGTGTTGGTCGTGGACGACGACAGTCTGGTGTTGACCAGTACCAGCCTGTTGCTTGAGGACCTGGGCCATCGGGTAATCAGTGCAGCATCCGGCGCACAGGCACTGGAGCTGTTCGACAGCGAGCACGACGTTGACCTGGTCATTACAGACATGGTCATGCCCAAGATGAGTGGCGCGCAATTGGCGCAGGCTATTCGGGTGATAAGGCCACACCTGCCGATCATTCTCGCCACCGGTTACACCGAGCGCCTGGAAGGCTTCGCGACCAGACTTCCACGCCTGTCCAAGCCCTTTACCCAACTTAATCTGGTAGAAGTCATTGCCTTGGCGATGAAGTGAGTGCTCCTTTGTGGCGAGCGAGCTTGCTCGCGCTGGCCTGCATAGCGGTCCCAAAAATCTGACAACCATTGCCGATTTTTATGAGCGCTACGCACTCAAGCGGGAGCAAGCTCCCTCGCCACAGGTTTCTCACTGACTCAAGACTCTCGCAAGTCATTCGCCGGGCTTTGCTATTCCCTCCATCAAGCAGCGAGATTGGGCGCGCCCAGCTCTTTTTTGTATCGGGCTTTCAGGCTTTCCATCTCCGCCCCCAATTCGTCGAGCGTCGTTTTGCCCAGCAGTTTTTTGGCCTGAGGAAACATTTCCTTTTCCTCTTCTTCAATGTGATGTTCCAGCAACTCCTTGACCACTTTCACTCGACCGGAAAATTCGACGGTAGAGGGATCAGTGGTTTTCAGGTCGGGAAGCACCAGCTTGTCGACGGTGCGATGTTCTTCCTTGGCTTCGTAATACATGATGTCCTGCTCCTTGCCCCCGGCTTTTTTATACGCCGGATACAAGACTTCCTCTTCCAGACGGGTATGGATCTTGATTTCCATTTCCAGTTTTGCCAGCAACTCGGTGCGCTTTTTAACCCCACGCTCGGTGGATTCGCTCAACTGGGCCAGGATTCCTTTTACGCGTTCATGGTCGGCTTTCAACAGGTCAATGGCGTTCATGGTCAAACCTCTTGTCTAGTCACGGGGCACGCGCAAACGGTCTTGCTGCCGTTGTCGCTCACACTGCTGGAGCATTTCTCGTGCCTGTTTCAAGGTTTACCAAAAAACCATGAAAAACAGAGGGATGTGATCGAATAGAAACGACGTTTGTCGTGCAACCTGCATGAATATTTGTTGCTGTCCAATGCAGGTTGACCGAAGGGGGAAACCGTCAGACGTCTTGCTGATTGCGCCGCTCATAACGGGCCAGCATCGGTTGAGTACTGATGCCATGCGCCAGAATGCTCAGCGCCACCACCGACAACGTCAGGTCGGTGCACAGCGTCGCCGCCGCCGGACCGAGGTCATGGTTCAAGGCGTAGAACAGGTAATAAAAGCTCCCGATCCCGCGAATCCCGAACCAGCCGATCAACAGCCGCTGACGGCTGTCCAGCAAGCGCCCCCACGGTATGAGCCATACGCAAAAGGGACGAATGACACAGAACAACACCAGCGCAACCACCAACGCTCGCCAATCCCAGTGGCCCACCAGCACGACGCCCAGCAGGGTGACCAGAAACACTTCCATGGCGCGCTCCACCAAACTGCCGAATGCCAGCATGTCGCCCATCATGATGCCGGCCGCGACTTGGGTTTCTGGCAAATTCGTTACGTCGCCGTGGACGGCAGCCGCAGGTTCGACGTTCTGGTGGCCAACCACCGGTTGCACCAGATGCTCGGCGGGAATCCGCGCGTCGCCGGTGGATTTGACTTCGGCCTGCCGCAACCCGAGGCCGGCGGCGAATACCGATAAAAAGCCATAGGCATGGATCTCCTCGGCCGCGACATAAGCGAGGGCGATCAGCGCCAGGGTCAGGTAATCGTTGGGAGAAATGGTGCTGTCGGCATTGCGGATGCGCATCGACAAGGTCAAGCGACCTATGCCGTGGCCCATCCAGTAACCGGTGAACAAACCGGCAGGCACGGCCCACAGCACACTTTTCAATGCCCACTCACCGAGCCAGGCCTCGCTATTGCCGCTCTGTTGCACAAACAACAAACCGAGGATCACGAAGGGGAAGGCGATGCCGTCGTTGAGGCCCGCCTCACCGGAGAGCCCGAAACGCACCGAATCGTAATCCCTGGCGTCGTTGACTTGCACCAGCGAGGCCAGTACCGGATCGGTGGGGGCCAGAATCGCTCCGATCAGCAGCGAGGGCCCCCAGGCCAGGGCAAAGCCGTAATGCAGCAAAAGGCTCACGCCAATGATGGTCAAGATCATCACCGGTCCCGCCAGGCCGAATGCTATTCGCCATTGGCGATCCTTGAGCGGCAGGCGCAATTTGAGTCCGCAGACAAATAGCGAAAAGAGCACCGCGACCTCAGTCAGGTGCTCCATCCAGACCGCCGCGTCCTTGATGTCCAGCTTCAGCAAACCCAAGCCCGCCGGACCGATCGCCACGCCCAGCGCCAGGCACACCGCCGACGTGGTCACCGGCATCCAGCGCAGATAGGACGAGGTCAGTGCCAGGGTCAGCAGCACCGCACCCAACACCGCCACCCATACAATGAAGCTCATGCCCGGTTCTCGGAGGTGTACCGCCGATCGCCGGCGGATGGCGGACTCAGGATAATCACACGCCGGTCACGCGCACGTACTCAGGTCCCAGATAGTTGAACCAGAGCAGAATCATCTCCACCAGGATAGTCACTAACACCAATAGCCCGACGCCCCATACGCTCGCCGCATTCAGCAGGCCTTCCTCCTTGCGCTCGTGCATGAAGATCGGCAAACCGACGAACAGCAGAAACGTTGAATAGAGGGAGGCGGCTCCCAGCACCGTAATCGCCAGCCAGCGACTCGGGTAGAGCCCGGCGATACCTGCGAGGAAGAATGGGGTAACGGTGTAGGCGGCAAAACCGATGCACTGATTGACGTTGGGGCGTGAGTCGAAGGTGCGCGACATCCAGCGGATGAACAGCCCCATCAGCACCACGCCGACAATGATGCTCAGGTACAGCAGCCCGCAGAGTTGCAGGGCGCTGGAGGCACTGAGTTTGACCGTTTCGTTCTCGGCCAGGCTCCAGCCGACGTAGGTGGTCCCGATAAACAGACACACCGCGGGGATCAGGGCGAGCAACAGCAAATGAGCGAGGTAATGGCGCGGATGCGCTTCCTCTTCCTTACGAATATCTGTCCAGACGAAATTGGGCTGAGTGAACAGCCTGACGAAAGGTGCGGACATGACGACCTCCATACAGCGAGTGGCCCGGCATAGGAGCCCCTAGAAGTATTGAGGTGCATCCATCGCCGGGGGTTCATTTTTTATCAGGGCATCATGGGCGGTCTGCCGGAGCCTGCGATCGGACCTGTAGCAGCTGCCGCAGCCTGCGTTCGGCTGCGAAGCAGTCGTAAATCCTGAATGCACAGTTTCTGCTCAAACACTGCGGTGGATGGTTTGGCGACTGCTGCGCAGCCGAACGCAGGCTGCGCCAGCTGCTACAGGTCAGGTCAGGTCAGAGCATCGGCTTCGCTGTTCCTGCATACACTCAACTCATGAGTTAGGCTCAATGCGATGCAAGAAACTCGATGAGGAGTTGCTCATGAACACCCAATCGCTCGTTGCACTGGCACTATCGTTGGCATGTCTCGCAGGCTGCGAAAACAAATACGAAGTGAATGAGAAAAATTGCGAGCCGAAAAACTTCATGAAGCTGCCGGACGATCAGAAGCGGGAAGCCTTCATCAAGGCTTGCATGGAGCGCATAACGCCTTGAACGGGATTCGATACTGCGCATATCGCCCATAAAAAACCCGATGCACTGGCATCGGGTTTTCGGCGTCTAGCTGAGCCGTCAGGCCTGGCGGTTACGCAAACTACGCTCCATCCGTGCGATCCCTTCCTCCAGCAGCGCCCGCGGGCAACCGAAGTTCAGGCGCACGAACTGCTGGGCGTTATCGCCGAAATCCAGCCCGGCGCTCAGGCCGACCTTGGCTTGTTCGAGGAAGAAGTGCTGCGGGTTGTCCAGCCCCAGTGCCGTGCAGTCGAACCACGCCAGGTAAGTGCCTTGGGGTATGTTCATGGTCACTCCCGGCAACCGCGTGCGAACCGCCTCCACCAGATAATCCCGATTGCTTTGCAGGTAGGCCATGAGCTCGGTCAGCCACGGGCCGCCTTTACTGTAGGCAACGCGGGTGGCTTCCAGGCCCAGCGGGTTGACGCTGTCGACCATGCCGCAACGGGCGCTGTTGACTCGATGGCGCAGTGCCGCGTCCTGAATGATCATGAACGCCGTCTTCAAACCGGCGATGTTATAGGCCTTGCTCGCCGACATCAGGGTGATGGTGCGCTTGGCGATTTCTGGGCTGAGCGAGGCGGTCGGAATGTGTATGCGCCCGTCGAAGCACAGCTCGGAATGGATCTCGTCGGAGATGATCCAGGCGTCCTGCTCCAGGCAAATGTCGGCGACTGCTTGCAGTTCCTCGCGCGGGAAGACTTTGCCCAGCGGGTTATGCGGGTTGCTCAGCAGCAGCGCGCCGCCCCCTTGCAGCGCCTGGCGCAAGGCATCGAGTGGCGTCGCATACGTACCATCGGCCAACGCGTCGAAGTCCAGTTCGACTTTGTTCAACTGCCAGTGGCCCGGTGCATGGCGCAGCGGCGGGTAGTTTGGCGTTTGCACGACCACGTTCTGCTGCGGCTGAACCAGCGCATGCAGGGCCATGTTGAAACCCGACTCGATACCCGGCAGGAAGACCAGCTCCTGAGGTTGCACACGCCAGGCGTACTTGTTCCAAAGGTCGGCGACGATGGCGTCGCGCAAGTCATCCTGAGCCACGCTGTAACCGAGCATCGGGTGTTCCAGGCGTTTTTGCAGCGCCTGAATGATCGCTGGCGGCGCGGCAAAGTCCATGTCGGCGACCCACATCGGCAACACGTCGGCCGGGTAGCGGCTCCATTTGGTACTGCCGGTGCCATGGCGGTCGAACACCTGATCAAAATCGAAAGTCATGCTCAGTCTCATAAAAGGCAGGGGGTTAATCCGGCGGTCATGATAAGCGCCAACCTTTGCCGCTGGCGAATTGCGCAGCAGTGTGTGACCGATAAGCCGCCGACGGTCGGTTTTCAGACCGTGCACGGCAATACTGTCTAAAGTTCTAATTGGCGGTAGCTGCGCTGCCGTCACCGTGATCGTCCAGAAAAATCCGGTCAACGCACCGGGTTTCCACCTGATCAGGAGTGCACGATGGACCTCAACCGTCGTCAGTTCTTCAAGGTCGCTGGTCTCGGCCTTGCGGGCTCAAGCCTCGGCGCGCTGGGCATGGCCCCGACGCCAGCTTTCGCCGAACAAGTGCGTCATTTCAAGCTCGCCCATACCCATGAAACCCGCAACACCTGCCCGTATTGCTCGGTCGGTTGCGGCTTGATCATGTACAGCCAGGGCGACAACGCGAAGAATGTCGCCCAGAGCATCATCCACATCGAAGGCGATGCCGACCACCCCGTCAATCGCGGCACGCTCTGCCCCAAAGGCGCAGGCCTGCTCGATTTCATTCACAGCCCCAGCCGTCTCCAGTACCCGCAGGTACGCAAGCCCGGCACTACGGAGTGGACGCGAATCTCCTGGGATGAAGCGCTGGATCGCATCGCCGACCTGATGAAGGCCGACCGCGACGCCAACTTCATCGAGAAGAACGCCCAGGGGCAAACGGTGAACCGCTGGCTGACCACCGGTTTCCTCGCGGCGTCGGCGTCGTCCAACGAAGCGGGGTACATCACCCACAAGGTGATTCGCAGTCTCGGCATGCTGGGGTTTGATAACCAGGCACGTGTCTGACATGGCCCGACGGTGGCAAGTCTTGCCCCGACGTATGGCCGTGGTGCCATGACCAACCACTGGACCGATATCGCCAACGCGAATCTGGTTCTGGTGATGGGTGGCAACGCCGCGGAAGCGCACCCTTGCGGTTTCAAATGGGTGACCGAAGCGAAAGCCCACAACAAGGCGCGGCTGATTGTGGTTGACCCGCGTTTTACCCGTACGGCCTCGGTGGCCGACTATTACGCACCGATCCGCACCGGCACCGACATTGCCTTCATGGGCGGGCTGATCAATTACCTGCTGACCGAAGACAAGATCCAGCACGAATACGTACGCGCCTATACGGACGTGTCGTTCATCGTCAAGGCCAACTACGGCTTTGAGGACGGGTTGTTCAGCGGTTACGACGCAAGCAAGCGTACCTATACCGACAAGTCCGGCTGGGGCTATGAAATCGGCGAGGACGGTTTCGCCAAAGTCGACCCGACCTTGCAAGACCCACGCTGCGTCTATCAATTAATGAAGCAGCATTACAGCCGCTACACCCTGGAGCTGGCCAGTCAGGTCTGCGGCATGCCCGTGGACGCGATGCAGAAAATCTGGGAAGAAATCGCCACCTGCTCGCAACCGGGCAAAACCATGACGATTCTTTACGCGCTGGGCTGGACCCAGCACTCGACCGGCTCGCAGATGATCCGCAGCGCGGCCATGGTGCAACTGCTGCTGGGCAACGTCGGCATGCCGGGCGGGGGCGTCAACGCTCTGCGCGGGCACTCCAACATCCAGGGCCTGACCGACCTGGGCTTGCTGTCCAACCTGTTGCCCGGTTACCTGACCCTGCCGGCCGAAGCTGAACAGGATTACAACGCCTACATCGCCAAGCGCGCACTCAAGCCGCTGCGTCCTGGGCAGATGTCCTATTGGCAGAACTACGGCAAGTTTCACGTCAGCCTGATGAAAGCCTGGTACGGCGCCAATGCCACCGCAGAGAACAACTGGGGTTACGACTGGCTGCCCAAGCTGGACATTCCTGGCTACGACATCCTGAAAATGTTCGACATGATGGGCAAGGGGCAGGTCAATGGCTACATGTGCCAGGGCTTCAATCCGATCGCCGCCTTGCCGGACAAGAACCGGGTGATGAAGGCGCTGGCCAAACTCAAATGGCTGGTGGTGATGGACCCACTGGCCACCGAAACCTCGGAGTTCTGGCGCAACGTCGGGCCATACAACGATGTGCAAACGGCCGAGATCCAGACCGAAGTCATCCGTCTGCCCACCACCTGTTTCGCCGAAGAAAACGGTTCACTGGTCAACAGCGGTCGCTGGCTGCAATGGCACTGGAAGGGCGCCGATGGCCCGGGGCAGGCGCACACGGACGTGAAGATCATGGCCGAGTTGTTCTTGCGCCTGCGCAAGCGCTATCAGGCCAATGGCGGTGCCTGGGCCGAGCCGATCCTCAAGCTCGACTGGCCCTACAAAGTGCCGGATGACCCGACGCCAGAAGAGCTGGCCCGGGAATTCAACGGCTACGCCGTATCCGATGTCACCGACGCCTCGGGCGCGGTGGTCAAGGCCGGTCAGCAGCTGTCCGGCTTTGGCCAACTCAAGGACGATGGCAGCACGGCTTCCGGGTGCTGGATCTTCTGCGGCAGCTGGACCGAGCAGGGCAACCTGATGGCCCGGCGTGACAACAGCGATCCTTTCGGCATGAAGCAGAACCTGGGCTGGGCCTGGGCCTGGCCGATGAACCGACGGATCCTCTACAACCGCGCCTCTTGCGACCCTCAAGGCAAACCATGGGACCCGAACAAACGGCTGGTGTGGTGGAACGGCAAGGTCTGGACCGGCACCGACGTGCCTGACTACAAGGCCGATGTGCCGCCGGAAGCCGGGATGAACCCGTTCATCATGAACCCCGAAGGCGTGGCGCGTTTCTTCGCCCTCGACAAGATGAACGAAGGGCCGTTCCCGGAACACTATGAGCCGTTCGAGACGCCCATCGGTATCAACCCGATGCACCCCAACAACAAGCAGGCGACCAGCAACCCGGCCGGGCGGATCTTCGATTCAGTCTGGGAAACCCTCGGGCAGGCCAAGGACTTCCCCTATGCGGCGACCAGCTACCGGCTGACCGAACACTTCCACTTCTGGACCAAGCATTGCCCGATCAACGCCGTGACCCAGCCTGAGCAGTTTGTCGAAATCGGCGAAGTGCTGGCCAAGGAGAAGGGCATTGCTGCCGGTGACCGGGTTCGGGTCAGTTCCAAGCGCGGGCACATCGAAGCGGTGGCAGTGGTGACCAAGCGGATTCGTCCGCTGCAGGTCAACAATCAGGTGGTGCACCAGATCGGTATCCCGTTGCACTGGGGCTTCACCGGCGCCACCCGCCACGGTTACCTGACCAACACCCTGGTGCCGTTCCTCGGCGATGGCAACACACAGACCCCGGAATCCAAGTCATTCCTGGTCAACGTGGAGAAAGTCTAAATGGCCAGCCAAGACATCATCGCCCGTTCGGCCACCACCACCATGCCGCCCTCGGTGCGCACGCAAGAGGAAGTGGCCAAGCTGATCGACACCACCAAGTGCATCGGCTGCAAGGCCTGCCAAGTCGCCTGCTCGGAATGGAACGAACTGCGCGACGACGTCGGTCACAACCTCGGCACTTACGACAACCCTCAAGACCTCAGCGCAGATACCTGGACCTTGATGCGCTTTACCGAGCATGAAACCGACGCCGGAAACCTCGAATGGCTGATTCGCAAGGACGGCTGCATGCACTGCGCCGAGCCCGGCTGTCTGGCGGCGTGCCCGAGCCCCGGCGCGATCATCAAGCACGCCAACGGCATCGTCGATTTCGATCAGGACCATTGCATCGGCTGCGGGTATTGCATCACCGGTTGCCCGTTCAACATTCCGCGCATCTCGCAAAAGGACCACAAGGCTTATAAATGCACACTGTGTTCGGATCGGGTGGCGGTGGGGCTGGAGCCGGCCTGCGTGAAAACCTGCCCGACCGGCGCCATCGTTTTCGGCACCAAGGAAGACATGAAAGAACACGCCGCCGAACGTATCGTCGACCTCAAAAGTCGCGGATTCGAAAACGCCGGTTTGTATGACCCCGCAGGCGTCGGCGGCACCCACGTCATGTATGTGCTGCACCATGCCGACACGCCCAGGTTGTATGCCGGGTTGCCGGATCACCCGGCGATCAGTCCGCTGGTGGACCTGTGGAAAGGCCTGAGCAAACCCCTGGCGTTGCTGGCCATGGGCGCGGCGGTGCTGGCCGGGTTCTTCCATTACGTGCGCGTCGGGCCTCAACTGGTCGAGGAGGACGAACATCCAGTCACCCTCGACCCGGCGGTGCATGAATTCGATCCATCGGTGCACACCTTTGATCCGACGAAACCCGGCGGGGAGGACAGGCCATGAACGAAAAACCGATCCTGCGCTACACCTCCAACCAGCGCACCAATCACTGGCTGGTGGCAATTCTGTTTCTCATGGCCGCGCTGTCGGGGCTGGCCTTGTTCCATCCGGGGTTGTTCTGGCTCAGCAACCTGTTTGGCGGCGGTTCGTGGACGCGCATTCTGCATCCGTACATGGGCGTGGCGATGTTTGTGCTGTTCCTCGGCCTGGTGTTCAGTTTCTGGCGGGCGAACTACTTCAGCGCCAACGACCGGTTGTGGCTCAGGCGCGTCGGGACTGTCATGCGTAACGAAGAGGAGGGCGTGCCGCCAATCGGCAAATACAACCCGGCGCAGAAACTACTGTTCTGGGTGTTGCTGATCTGCATGCTGGTGCTGTTGTTCAGCGGGCTGGTGATCTGGCGTGCCTGGTTCAGCGCGTACTTCGGCATCACCGGTATTCGCTGGGCGATGCTGCTGCATGCGCTGGCGGGGTTCATCCTGGTGCTGAGCATTATCGTCCACGTCTATGCCGGTATCTGGATTCGCGGCTCGGTCCACGCCATGGTGCGTGGCAGGGTCAGCCGCGCCTGGGCGAGAAAACACCATGAGCTCTGGTACCGGGAAGTGACCCAAGACGAAACGCCTGAGCGACCGATCACCAAAAAAGGATGACCCCTTGGCCACGATCCTCGAGCCTGGGCAGATAGAAGCGGCGGCGAGTTCACCGCCGTTTCTGTACCTGCCACCGAACAACCTGTTCACCTTGCGCGCGCTGCGTCTGGAACGCCTGGCCGATGGGCATCCCATGGCGGACTATCTGCGCTTGATCGCGGGTCTGTGCCACGCTCAGCAGAACCTGATGGACGATCCGCCCGTGGCCGCCATGCCCGATCCCGAACGTCTTCGGGTGTGCGTAGAACATGGCTTGCCACCGTTTGCCGCCGACAGTCTGGTGCGTGAAAATGTTTGGCTACCCTTTCTCGAAGCCTTGTTGCAACGCTATCAGCCACCGCCAAAATCAGCGGTAGAAAACGCCGTGGCGACGTTGCGCAGTGCCAATCCGGGGCTGCTCAAAGCCTGGGCAATTGCCTTGGTCAGCGGCCAGTATTCAATGCTGCCGGCAGAGCTGGTGCCGTTCCTCGGTGCAGCGTTGCAAGCGGCCTGGAGCCATTGGCTGCTGAGTTCACCGAACCTTGAACTCAAGCGCGGCGACAGCCTCAGCCAATGCCCGGCCTGCGGTTCGCCGGCGATGGCCGGAGTGATTCGTCATCGCGGCAAATACAACGGATTGCGTTATCTGGTGTGCTCGTTATGCGCCTGCGAATGGCATGCGGTGCGGGTCAAGTGCGTGTATTGCGAACAGAGCAAGGGGCTTCAATACGTCAGCTTCGAGGATGACCGTCATGCTGCCAATCAGGCACCGTTGCGAGCGGAAGTCTGCCCCGGCTGCAACAGCTACCTGAAGCTGATCTACCTGGAAAACGACGCCGAAGCCGAAGCACTCTCGGCGGACCTGTCCAGCCTGATGCTGGACATGCGCCTGGAGCAGGAAGGCTACCAGCGCCCATCGCCCAATCTGATGCTGGCACCGGGAGGTGACTGAGCTTATCCCTTTGAGCCTATCCCCCTAAGCCTATCCCTATGAGCCCAGCGGCTACACTCAGACGCGACGGTCATTCGCTTCCGGGAGCCTCTGATGTCTGCAACCTCCGCCAGCCACGCCTTGCGGCTGCCCTCCATCGACAGCTTGCTGCGCCATCCCGCCTGCCAGGCGCTGGCCGAGCGTTATGGGCGTGACGCGCTGCTGGCCAGCCTGCGGCAACTGCTTGATGACTTGCGCGAACCGGTGCTCAAGGGTGAACTCAATGCCGTTGAAATCGCCCCCGATGTATTGGCGGGCAGGGCAGGCGAGCGCCTGGCGATCCAGCACCGCAGCCAAGTCCGGCGGGTGTTCAACCTCACCGGCACGGTGCTGCACACCAACCTCGGGCGCGCGTTGTTGCCGGAGTCGGCTATCGAAGCCGTGCAACTGGCCGCCCGCTATCCGCTCAATCTGGAATTCGATCTGCACAGCGGCAAGCGCGGCGACCGCGATGATTTGATCGAAGGCCTGATCCGCGAGCTGACCGGTGCCGAAGCGGTGACCGTGGTCAACAACAACGCCGCCGCTGTGTTGCTGACGCTCAACAGTCTGGGCGCGCGCAAGGAAGGCATCATTTCCCGTGGTGAACTGATCGAAATCGGCGGTGCCTTTCGCATTCCCGACATCATGGCCCGCGCCGGGGTGCGGCTGCACGAAGTGGGCACCACCAACCGCACCCATGCCCGCGATTACGAGGCGGCCATCGGTCCGCGCAGTGGCCTGGTGATGCGCGTACACGCGAGCAATTACTCCATTGAAGGTTTCACCGCCCGGGTGCCGACGGCGGAATTGGCGGAACTGGCTCACCGTCACGGGCTGCCGCTGCTGGAAGATCTGGGCAGCGGCAGTCTGCTGGACCTGACCCGCTGGGGCCTGCCTGCCGAACCGACGGTGCGCCAGGCGCTGCTCGATGGTGCGGACATCGTCACTTTCAGCGGTGACAAACTGCTCGGCGGCCCCCAGGCCGGGCTGATAGTCGGCCGCAAAGACCTGATCGCGAAGATCAAGAAGAACCCGCTCAAGCGCGCGCTGCGGGTCGACAAATTGACCCTCGCTGCCCTTGAAGCCGTATTGGCGCTGTACCGCGATCCTGATCGGCTGGCCGAACGCCTGCCGAGTCTGCGCCTGCTGACCCGGCCCCAGGCCGACATCTTCGCCCAGGCCGAACGCCTGCAACCGTCACTGGCGCAGGTGTTGGGTGACGGCTGGAGCGTCAGCGCGGTACCGGCACTGGGCATGATCGGCAGCGGTAGCCAACCGGTGGCTCGCTTACCTGGCGCTGCGTTATGCCTGCGGCCCAACGTTTCCAAACGTCTGCGCGGGCGGCGATTGCTGGGGCTGGAGGCAGCGTTTCGCCGGTTGCCGATTCCGGTGCTCGGGCGCATCGACGGCGATGCGCTTTGGCTGGACCTGCGCCAACTCGACGACGAAGCCGTGTGGATGGCGCAACTCGATCAGCTGCAGGAGGAGGGCCGGGACGGGTGATTGTCGGCACCGCTGGGCATATTGATCACGGCAAGACTTCCTTGCTCCAGGCTCTGACCGGCCAGGCCGGCGACCGTCGCCGGGAAGAACGCGAACGCGGCATGACCATCGACCTCGGCTACATCTACGCGGCGCTGGAGCCGGGGGCCGCCCTGACCGGTTTTATCGACGTACCCGGTCATGAGCGCTTCACCCACAACATGCTGGCCGGGGCTCAGGGCATTGATCTGGTGTTGTTGGTGGTGGCGGCCGATGACGGCGTCATGCCGCAGACCCGCGAACATCTGGCGATTGTCGAGTTGCTGGGCATTCCTCGGGCACTGATTGCAATCACCAAATGCGACCGCGTCGACCCTGCTCGTGTGCAAGCCGTCCGGGAACAGATCGAAGCATTGCTCGCACCCGGCCCTTATGCCGACGCGCCGCAAATCGCGCTGTCGAGTGTGACCGGCGAAGGCGTCGAGGCACTGCGTCAGGCCTTGCTGGGTGCGCAACATGAGGTGCTTCAACGCAGTTTCAGCGGCGGTTTCCGCTTGGCGATTGATCGGGCTTTCAGCGTGGCCGGCGCCGGGATCGTGGTGACCGGCACCGCGTTGTCTGGTCAGGTGGCCGTGGGCGATACGCTGATGTTGAGTCCGCTGGGCAAACCGGTACGGGTGCGAGGCCTGCATGCGCAGAACCAAGCGGCCGACAGCGCGACGGCCGGGCAGCGAGTCGCGCTGAACCTGAGTGCCGACCGTTTGGCCCTGGAGCAGATTCACAGGGGCCACTGGCTGTTGGCCGAATGGCTGCATGCGCCGACCCAGCGTCTGGATATCGAGATGACCTTGTTGGTCAGCGAGGCGCGAAGCTTCGAGCACTTTCAGCCAGTGCACGTGCATCTCGGCACTCAGGACGTGACCGGGCGAGTGGCGTTGCTGGAGGGTGTCAGCCTGGCACCGGGTGAGCAGATGTTCGCGCAATTGCTGGTGAACGCGCCGGTGCTGGTGGTGAAGGGCGACCGTTTGATCCTGCGCGATCAAAGCGCTCAGCGCACCCTCGGCGGTGGCCGGGTGCTCGACCCGTTTGCCCCGGCCCGACACCGTCGCAGCCCCGAACGATTGGCGCAGCTACAGGCGCTGGCCACCACGACCAGTCTGGAAGAAGCACTGCCAGCGCTGCTGGCCAACAGCGACACCGGACTCGATCCGCAACGTCTGGAGCGTCAGTTCAATCGTCCGCGCGATAGCTGGGAATTGCCCGATGACGTGCGTTTGATCGATACGCGGCAGGGGCCGTTGCTGTTCAGCGCCGCCCGCTGGGAAGCCTTGAAAGCGCCACTGTTGGAACATCTCGCACGCTTTCATCAACTCGAACCGGATCAAATGGGACCGGACAGGGATCGCCTGCGTCGCTTCGCCGGCACCGCGCTGGACCGGCCGACCTTTATCAGCCTGCTCGACGAATTGCTGGTCAGCGGTGCGATCGTCGCCAGTGGCCCATGGTTGCATTTGCCCGATCACCAAGTGCGGTTGAGCGAGGATGACGAAACCCTGTGGCAACAATTACAGCCGTTGTTCGAACAGGCGGGTTTCGATCCGCCATGGGTGCGTGATCTGGCTAAAGCGACGGGCCATGAAGAGGCCGCCGTGCGCCTGCTGCTGCGCAAGATGGCGCGGCTGGGGTTGGTGCACCAAGTGGTCCGTGACTTGTTTTATACCGAGACACTGGTGCGCCGATTGGCGGCTATGCTGGTGCAACTGGCCAGCGATGACCCGGTGATTCAGGTCACCGCGTTTCGCGATGCCGTGGGCCTGGGGCGCAAGCGCAGCATTCAGATTCTTGAGTACTTCGACCGAATCGGCCTGACCCGGCGCTTTGGCGATCGGCGCCATATCCGGCTCGACAATGCATTGGCCCAACAAACAGAAAACTGAGTTCAAGGAAGGCAATCGCGCCCGGTGGCGCGGCCGGGCTTCAAACCCGGTTGGGGACGGCATCCGTTCCCGGGCAGGTTCGACTCCGGCTGCCTTCCGCCATTTCCATCGTGACGCTGATCATAGGTGCCCGAAGGTCAGCGGATACTGGATGACAACGTAAACCCTGTCGATGTCATCGCCCGCCTGGGCGCTGTTAGCTCGGTGAGACACATGGGACAGTTGCAACGACAAACCCTTGGCGGCACCTGATTGCACGATGTAGCGCAGGTCTATGTCGCGCTCCCAATGCCGCCCGCCATCGCCTTGTTGAGGTACGTACTCGCCGACAGTCGGGTCGAACGGGTTGTAGGTCCCACCCTTGGGCGCACGGGTGCCATCGATGTCGCTGCCCCTGACATAACGGGTCATGAAGCTTAGGCCGGGTATTCCATAAGCGCCGAGATCGAGGTCGTAGCGTGCCTGCCAAGAGCGTTCGTGGGCGCCGTTGAAGTCGGCGTATTTGATCGAGTTGGCCAGGTAAATGGAGTCGCCACCGACGAAGTCGAACGGTGTGTCGCCATCGATGCGTTGCCAGGCCAGGGTAAAGGCATGCGCATCAACGGTGTATTTGCCCGACAGGCTGTAGGCGGTGTTGTCGATGGTACCGGCCAGCGCCTTGCCGGTGTCTTGCGTGCGATACAGGTTGGCGTCGAGGAACAATCCGGACTGTTTCAGGTGCAGGTTGCCGTAGTACTGACGCCAGGTATCGCTCAGTTCGGAGGCATACAGGGCGCCGCCGACAGGACTGTGTGTGAACAGGTCGGCGCCCAGAAGCGTGATGCCTCCGGCCTCGGTGTTGGCACCGTAGCCGTAAAAGTTGCCCTTGCCCGAGGTGTTGTCTTGATTCTTGAACGCCGTGAAATGACCGGTCACCAGATTCACGTTGTCGATTTCGCCGCTGTTCAGCAGAAAACCCGTGGCGTATTCCGGTTGCAGGCGTTTGTCGGCGGTGTCGAACACCGGGGTTTCGACGGTCATTTCACCGAAGGCCAGGGTGGTTCGGGAGGCCCTGATTTTCAGTGCGCCACCGGCACTGGAATAGTTGCTTTCGCTACGACCGTCACTGTCCAGTGGCAGTAACCCCGTTCCCGAATGCCCTTTGCCGCCGTCGAGCTTCAGCCCCGTAAAGGCGTGGCTGTCGACGCCGAAACCTAGCGTGCCGGGTGTGAATCCGGATTCAAAAGAGCCGATAAAGCCTTGAGCCCACTCTTGTTTGTAGTTCTTGCCCGAAGGCGAGGGTGAACGGTAGTCGCTGTTGAGGAAGAAATTTCGACTGAGCACCTCAAGCTGCGCGCCCTCGAGGAATCCTTGCGCGGTTGCCGGTGCTTCATCCGCCAAGGCCGTTCCGGCGAAAAGCACGCAGAGCCAGAAGGACGCTTTGGCCACGTCCTCCCGACCGGGCATGAGCGGGGGGGGCTTGTAAAGAAAACATCATTGATCGCCCCCTGAAACAGCGACTCCAAAGAGTCGCTGTTTTCTCTCAATGGCCTTCAGAGGCGTTGAACATGGTCTTGGCGTAGATCAGGCCCAGACCATAGGCACCACCGTTGGCGATGGAGGTTTTCACCGTCTCGTCGTAAGTCTCGGTACGTGCCCAGTCGCGCTGGAGCTCAAGCAAGTACTGCAACGATGTCATGGGACGGGCGCCGATCTGGATCATGCGTTGCAAGGCCATTTCATGGGCCTCGGTGGTGACATCGCCACAGGCGTCGGCAATCACGTAGACCTCGAAACCCTGGTCAATCGCCGAAAGGGCCGGGCCAACGATGCATACGGAAGTCCACAGGCCGGCCAGAACGATTTTCTGCTTGCCGGCTGCGTTGACTTCGACGGCAATACGCTCGTCCTCCCAGGTGTTCATGCTGGTGCGGTCGATCACCTTGTGTTCCGGGAATACCGATTTGATTTCGTCGAAAATCGGGCCGGAAAAACTCTTCTCGGCGACGGTGGTGAGGATGGTCGATACCTTGAAGCCCCTTGCGGCTTTGGCGACAAGGGCGGCGTTGTTGCGCAGGGTGACGGCATCGATGGACTTGGTCGCAAACGACATCTGCGACTGGTGATCGATCATGATCAGGGTGTGGTCGGTCGGGGTCAGCAGGGTTTTACCGGGAACAGCTTTTGCAATGGCCATGGTGAATGTCCTTACGGATTAAGTGAGAGGTGATTCGCGAGGCCATGGTTGCGTAGATTCGGGCGGGAATATTGAGTCGATGTGCTGTTTTTTTCGTAGGAATAGTGGCGGCAGGCAGGCCATTGAAATACCGCCAACAAACACAACTATGACCTACGCTTATTCCAGACGCATGTTCAACGAACAGGGGCTTCTCCCTGATCGAAAACAACAAGAACAGCTATCCGGAGACGACTCATGTTTGCATTGGCCCGTCGATTCAGCAGCAACCTCGCCGTTTTAGTTACCGCCGCCGCGCTCGCATCACCGGTTTTTGCGCTGGACACCGTCAAGTTCATGGCCCCCGGTTCGGTCGGTGGTGGTTATGACCAGACCGCACGCGTCCTGGGCAAGGCGATGGTCGAGGCGAAAACGGCAAAGTCCGCTACCTTCGAGAACAAGGGCGGCGCCGGTGGCACCCTGGGCTTGGCGCAATTTGCCAACGGCACCAAGGGCGACGCCAATGCCCTGCTGGTGGTCGGCGCAATCATGGTCGCGTCCATCGAGCAGAACAAACCGCAAATCACCTTGAAGGACGTGACGCCGATCGCCCGGCTGTTCACCGAATACAACGTGATTGCCGTGCGTGACGACTCCCCATACAAAACCCTGGACGACTTGATCAAAGACTTCAAAGCCAACCCGTCCAATATCAAATGGGGCGGTGGCTCCAAGGGGTCGATCGACCACATCGGCATCGCCGAACTGGCGAGCAAAATGGACGTCCCCGTCAACAAGGTGAATTACGTGGCCTTTGCCGGTGGCGGCGAAGTCGTCGCCGCGACGCTGGGGGGCCACATCACGGTGATCACCGGCGGCTACGCCGAGCTTGCCAAATACGTGCAGTCCAAGCAGTTCCGGCTACTCGCCATTGGCGCACCCAGCCGCGTTGAAGGCATCGATGCACCGACTCTCAAAGAAAGTGGCTATGACGTGACGATCGGCAACTGGCGTGGCGTTTACGGCGCAGCGGGCCTGACGCCTGACCAGCGCAAAGAACTGACCGAAGCCGTCCTGACCGCCACCAAAAGCAACGTCTGGCAAGAAAACGTAAAAACCAATGCATGGTCACCGAGCATTCTGACCGGGGATGACTTCGGCAAATTCGTCGAAGAAGAACATGGGCGCCTGCGCGCAATGCTGGTCAAGGTCGGGCTGCTTTGAGATGGCCGGGCGCTGGAGAGTCATGCCGGCCCAACTGGCAATTGGCTTAGGTGTCGTCGCCATCAGCGCGGTATTGGCGTTCGGCGCCTCGCGGTTTCCTCCCGAGATGGGCTTCGTCATCATGGCGGCGTACGTCTACCCCTACGCCGTCGCGGCGTTTCTGGGCGTCGTCGGTCTGTTGATGTGCTATCAGGCGCTCACCGGAGGTTTTCGCAATCTTCCCGACGACCATGAGACCACCCTGGCTCAGCCCGGCGGCAAGCTCGGCGCAACCTGGGTCACGGCGGGGCTGGTGGGCGTTGCCTTGCTCATTACCTACATCGGCTTCGTATTGGCGGCAGCATTGCTGTTTGCCTGTTCTGCACGGGGTTTTGGCAGTCGCAGCCCGCTGCGGGACCTGGCCATCGGCATCGCCCTGACACTGCCGATTTACTGGCTTTTCACCGCCGGGCTAGGGGTTTCCCTTCCGCCCTTGATCAACGCCTGGATCTGATCCGGGCCGAAGGAGGTCGACAAGGTGGACATTCTCTCGAGTCTGGCAAGCGGCTTCGGTGCCGCGTTGGCGCCGATCAATCTGATGTGGGGTTTTATTGGCTGCTTGCTGGGTACTGCGATCGGTGTTTTGCCGGGAATCGGGCCGGCGCTGACCGTCGCCTTGCTGCTGCCGATTACCGCCAAGGTCGATCCTACCGGCGCGCTGATCATGTTCGCCGGTATCTATTACGGCGCTCAGTTTGGCGGCTCCACCACCTCGATTCTGCTCAACACCCCGGGGGAGTCGTCCTCCATGGTCACGGCCCTGGAAGGCAACCTCATGGCCCGCAACGGACGGGCAGGCCCGGCCTTGGCGACGGCCGCGATAGGTTCATTCGTGGCCGGCACCATCGCGACGATCTTGCTGACGCTGTTCGCCCCCCTCGTGGCCACGCTGGCGCTGAAGTTCGGGCCCGCGGAGTATTTCGCGATTCTGGTGCTGGCCTTCACCACGGTGTCGGCGGTGCTCGGTGCGTCGATGCTGCGCGGCTTCGCCTCGTTGGGGATCGGGCTGACCATCGGCTTGATCGGCCTGGACTCGACCTCGGGCATTGCCCGCTACACCATGGAGGTGCCCGAACTGGTCGATGGCATTGAGGTCGTGCTGGTGGCGGTCGGCTTGTTTGCCGTCGGTGAGGCCTTGTACAGCGTGCTCTACCAAAAGGAAGAAACGGGCAGCCGACATCGCCTGACCTCGTTGTGGATGACCCGTGCCGACTGGAAACGCTCGGTTCCCGCGTGGCTACGGGGCACCTTGATCGGTTTTCCCTTTGGCTCGATTCCGGCCGGTGGCGCGGAAATTCCGACGTTCCTGTCTTATTCGACCGAACGCAAACTCAGCAAGTACCCGCAAGAGTTCGCCGCCAGCAAAGGCGAGGGCGCCATCGAGGGTGTCGCCGGGCCGGAGGCGGCCAACAATGCGAGCGCGACCGGTTCTCTGGTGCCGTTGCTGACGCTGGGCATACCGACCTCCGCCACGGCGGCGATCCTGTTGGCCGCATTCCAGAACTACAACCTGCAACCGGGGCCGCTGCTGTTCCAGACCTCGGGCGAGCTGGTCTGGACGCTGGTGGCTTCGCTGTACATCGGCAACGCCATCCTGTTGGTGCTGAACCTGCCGTTGGTGGGCCTGTGGGTCAAACTCTTGCAGATTCCACGACCGTACCTGAACGCCGGCATTCTGGTGTTCGCCACCATTGGCGTGTACGGCATGCGCCACTCGACGTTCGACCTGTTTCTGATGTTGGCCATCGGCTGGGCCGGGGTGTTGATGCGGCGTTTCGATTTCCCCGTCGCCCCGGTAATCGTGGGCATGCTGCTGGGGCCGATGGCGGAAAAACAACTGCGCAACGCCTTGTCCATCAGCCAGGGCGACTGGATGATATTTGTGACGCAACCGATTGCGGCGTCGGTCCTGGTGCTGACGCTGTTGGTGCTGCTGGTTCCGTATCTGCTGCATAAACGCGGCATCAAGTTGCATGAGGATGATTGAGCGCTTCGCGAGCGGGGTTGATGATGCTTTGCCCTAGGAGCATGGCTCAAAAATCCCCACGTAGATCGTTCCCATGCTCCGCGTGGGAATGCCTCAACGGACGCTCCGCGTTCGGCTCCGCAAGGGACACGGAGCGTCCCGGGCTGCATTCCCACGCAGAGCGTGGGAACGATCTTCGAGCAATCCACAAAATTTCGGAAGTTTCTGACAGAGTCGCCTCTGTCGGCGACACGCTGCGCGTCGTACGGGTCAGTAAACACAGCCTCAAGCGAGCTTCCAGGTCCCTCCCTCGATGATCAGTCGAGAACTATCGCTCCTGACGGAGCGATAGTCGAGATACAAGGAGGTGCCGAAGGCTGCGATCTTTTGAGCCAAGCAAAAATCAGAAGCGGAACGCTTGTCGTCCTACCAGTAGCCATTTGCCTTTCTGTTTCTGCCAGATCTGGAAGTTCTCGATTTCGGTCGGGACGATCTCTTCACCCTTGAGGGCTTGTGCCGAAAAATGATGCCGTACCAAAGCCACATCACCCGACAGCGTAATGGTCTGCCCCTGCATTTCCAGGGTCTTGAAAGCGCTTTTGCCGGTTTCGATGTCGGCGATGAACGCTTTCTTGTCCTGGATTTTCCCGCTGGAATGGCCGTAGGTGAGGTTTTCAGCGGTGAGCGCATTCAGTTGGGGAATGTTCTTGGTCAGCATGGCTTGCGTCAGATGATCTACCGCCACGGCGACATCCTTCTCGCCCGATGAAGGGGCTGCCATCACATAGCCGCTGAAGAGGCACAAGAAGCCGATAAGCAATTTCGTTTTTTTCATGGGTATTTTTCCTTGTTGTTATAGGGATGACAGACGAGATATACGCATCTCGTCTGTCATCGTACAACTTAGCAGGTTTTTGCTGGGCAATGCATCCAGCGAACGCAATCCTGTGGGAGCGGGCTTGCCCGCGATAGCGATGTGTCAGCCGACATCAATGTTGAATGTGCCGCCATCATCGCGGGCAAGCCCGCTCCCACAGGTTCCGCAGCGTACTTTTCATCACTTCATCATCTGCTTGGAACTCCCCGCCAGACACCCTCGTCATCTGCAATGAAGCACCACCGCGGACACCCCGCGGCCACTTCCTGACGTGTTCATTACGAAGGCGATGGATGACATGACTATTCCAGACAGCAGAACCGGACAACCGGATGCCCCACGGGATTCCGCAGGCTCCGAACAAAACTTTCAGCATTTAAAGGAGGAGGTTACCGAAGCGATAGGCGGTGCGCGGCATCAGGCCGATGAGCAGTTCGGCCAATACCGCGATACCGCAGCGGATCAAATTGAAGCATTGGCCAGAGGCGCCCAGTCAGTCGTTTCCGAGATCAGGACTAACGATACGTTTGGGATGTCCGATTACCTGGCAGACATGGCCGACAGCATGAGCAGCCTGGCGGGAAAACTGCGCAGCAAAAGCGCCGAAGAGCTTTTGCACGATGGCGCTGACCTGGCACGCGACAATCCGGGGCTGTTCATTGTCGGCAGCATCGCGGTGGGGTTTGGTCTGTCGCGGTTCCTGAAAGCGGGCACGGCGACCCTGCCGACAACAACCGACCGTGAGTTTGCTGCCCAGAGCAGCACAGCCACGTTCACTGGCGATGGCTCGCAAGGACTTTATGAAACTTCGATGCCGCCCGGAGGCGAGCTGTCGCCCGGGTTGGCCTCTAGCATCACGCCGTCCTCGCCGAGCGCGCCCGACCATCGTGGCGACAGTTCCTCAATGTCGGGGTCCAGCCCCTTCTCAGGAGAACGGTGATGAACAGAGAAGATCCAGAACTGCAACGCACACCACCCGTCACACCGTCTGTCACGACAGTTGATCATGACGCTTCCGTGGTCGGTTTATTGCGGCAGCTAACTCGGGAAGTACCGGCGTTATTCACCAAGGAGCTGGCGTTGGCCAAAGTGGAATTGCAGGCCAGCCTGACGACATTGAAAGCAGGGATTGCCGGGGTCGCCGGTGGCGCCATTGTGCTGCTTGCCGGGTTCATCATTCTGCTGATGGCTGTGGTCTATGCCTTGAGCCTGGTGATGGCGCCCTGGCTGGCCGCGCTGATTGTCGGCGTCGTGGTGATGGTCATCGGGTTTGTGATGCTGCAGGCAGGCAAAAAACAATTCGAGCCTTCCCACTTCAAGCCTGATCGCACCCTGGACGCCTTGAACAAAGACCAGGAAGCCCTGCGGAGGAAAGTGTCATGAACCGAGAATTTGAAACCGAAGCGGCCAAGAGCCCGGAAACCATCGAACGTGAAATCGATGCGCAACGGGAGAACATCGGGCATATCGTCGACGCGCTGGAAAGCAAGTTTACCCCCGGCCAGATGTTCGATCAGGCACTGCTGCTGATGAAAAGCAACGGCTCGACTTTCCTGACCAATCTGGGCACCAGCGTGCGCAACAACCCCGTGCCCGCGGTGCTGACCTCGGTCGGGCTGATGTGGTTGATGATGAGCCAGAATCGTCCGCCAACGCCCAGGGAATATCGCGTCGAGCCGGAGCCGGATATCGACTGGGCCGATGACTTGGGTGAAGGGCTCTCTGAGGGGCTGGACAGCGCGCGACAGCGTCTTCACACCACCACCGATTCGCTCAAGGACAGCTATCAGGCGGTCAAGGGTAAGGCCGCGCACCTGAGCGACAGCCTGCATGCGAAGACCGATCAGCTCAGTCACACCGTCCATGACACCAGTGATCGCCTGTCGCGCAGGACTCATGAAATGAGCGACCAGTTCAGTCATCTACTCAAGGAGCAACCCCTGCTGATGGCCGCGATGGGTATCGCTGTGGGCGCGTTGCTGGGCGCGGCGTTACCCACCACCGCAACGGAGCGCCGTTATCTGGGCAGGACCAGCGCAAGCCTCACCGGCAAGGTCAAACAGCAAGCACGGGAGGGCTATGAGGCGGTGCGCGAAAAGGTGATGGAAACCACAGAGCCCCGCGATGCAATCGCTGGAGAAACGGGCGAGATGCGCAAGACCGCGGCCGAAACCCCGGCCGATCTGTCGCGTGGGCTGGGAACTTCTTGACAGGTATCAGGGCAAGGCGGGAGGTCTGATGCACAGACGTCCCGTCGAGCCCGCTTTGTCGACGCCTTGAAACAGGTAGGGCGCCAAGTTCAGACACCATGACGAGGTACGCATCATGATTGATGAATCCACAGGAATGACTCCCGGCGTGCGCTACGAAGTCGAGAATCGGGAAAGGGTAGAACCGTTTGCCGGTTTTTTTCTGGACGGCAAGTATTACCTCACCCCGGAACTGCAAACGGCCATCGGCTGGCTCGAGGGCAACCGCTTTATCTACGATGAACTTGATCCCGAGGGCGAACCGGTTTTCAAGGACCGTGTGGCCGGCACTATCAAGGATTTGAAACTCACGCTGAGTGACGGAATGACCCTGGACATTCAGCCCATTGCTGGCACCTGACGCATCGGTAACGAAAAGCTCAGGTCCGTCTCGAACATGCGTCAGCCGCCACTGATTTTCCAGTGTTTGACGTTATCGGCAAACACCATCTGATGCATTTCGTGGGCGATTCCGTACGCCAGGGATTCATGCGCCGCAATCACTTTCTCTTCCGCTGAAAGGCAATGAAAAATATCCAGTTTGGTATCCGCGTTGGCCGTTTCCAGGGCAAAGATTTGCACATAACGCGCGAGGTCGTTATCCAGGCTCAAGAGGTATTCGCGCAGGCGTTGATGGTCGACCGAGCTTTGGGGGAAGTACCAATTCATGGGGTGAATCAGAAACCGCGAATGGGGCGCGGTGATACGTCGGCCGGCGGCCAGGTACATGATGATGCCCATCGACTCGATGTTGCCGGCATTAATCGCGCACAGCGGCACTGGCAGGGATTTGAGGAAGGTGTAGAGGGCGAAGCCAAAATTGGTGCTGCCACCGCTGGTGGAAAGATTCAGCAGTAACGATGAGGCGCCCTGGTCGATGGCGTCGAGGCAGCAGTCCCTGAAGCGTTCCATCGTGCCCTGATCAATCTGGCAATGAAAGTGGACGATGTGCTCTGTCATCGACGTACCTCCATACGGGATAAATTAGAGAGCTGATGATTCAGTGCAACTGCTTTGAATGATGCCAGACCTCACCGCTCTTTTCTTTCATGAATTTGTCTAAGCGGAACCCGTTTTTATACTCGTTTTAATCACACCCATTAGTCGCCGTAGCAGGAGTTTTCTGGAACTAATCATTCCAATCCGCTTGTCGCAAGAATCACGCATCAGTTCAAACTTTCAATCACAGAAACCCTCGGAATTAGACGGGCCGACAAAGGTTCGCGCGAAACAATGAGGAGAACGAAAATGGCTAACACCGGTGACAAAAAACCTGGCAATTTTGCCAACGACCCTGATAAAGCCTCCGAAGCTGGCAAAAAAGGCGGGCAGTCGGGCGGCGGGATGATGAACGATCCGCAACGCACTTCCGACGCCGGCAAAAAAGGTGGGCAGGCCTCAGGGGGACGTCAATCCCGCGATACCAATCGCTCCGGCAGCGAACAGGGAGGAGGGCGCGCCGGCAACCTTGTCGAAGATAGAGAGAAAGCATCTGACATAGGCAAAAAAGGAGGAGGACAAAATCCCGGCGGCGGGCGTAAACCCTGATGCCGTGTGAAATACATCAAGCCCCGCTTATGGCGGGGCTTGGTTTTATCCAGGTCAGATTCCCGACGCCTCACGAATCATGATCGGCGCATGCTGTGCCATCAGCTCAGCGACCCAATCGATGAATACGCGCAACTTGAAGCTGATATGCCGGTTCGGCGGAAAGGCCACGTAGATCGGCATCGGATCAAGGCGCCAATCTTCGAACAAACGGACCAACTCACCGCGCGCTTCGTAGGTTTTGGACATGTAGTCTGGCAGCCAAAGAACGCCGAGGCCGGCCAGACCGGCCGCGATGTAGGCGTTGCCATCGTCGACCGCCAACACATAGCGACCCTTGATATGGACACTCTCACTATTGCTGCGCATGGCATAAGGCACGGCTTTGCCTGTGCGTGCCCACAGGAAACCGACGACACGATGATGCGAATCTTCCAGCTCTTGCGGATGCGACGGCTTACCGACGCGCTCCAGGTAGCTCGGCGCCGCATAAACGCCCAACTGGAGTTCGCCTACCCGCCGGGCCATCAGAGACTGATCGGTTAGTTCGCCGCCGCGTACGACGCAATCTACATTCTCACCGATCATGTCCACGATGCGATCGCTGACCCCCATGTCGATCTGGATGTCAGGGTATCGAGCATGAAACGCAGGCAACGCCGGTACCAGAATCATGCTGGCCAACGGGCTGGGCACATCCACTCGCAGCCGGCCCCTGGGCAGGGCCGAGGCGCTGGACAGGCTGGTCTCGGCATCGTCCATGTCGGCTAGCAGCCTTACCACACGCTCGTAATAGACGGCGCCATCGGCGGTTACGTTGCACTTGCGCGTCGTGCGGTTGAGTAATTTGACGCGTAACCGGGCCTCCAACTGCTGCACCAGTTGCGTCACGCTCGTCTTGCTCATATGCAGGGTTTCGGCTGCCTTGGTGAAGCTGCCCGTTTCCACCACCCGAGCAAATGCCAGCATCGCATCGAAACGGTCCATTTCTGCCCCGGATATCTATTGGATTGTTTGGGTTTTACAAACAGTGATGGCTACAGTTGCTCGTTTATCGTGCAGGCACAAGTCCTTAAAGTCTCTTCATCATTAATGCGGGTCGGCTTTGACCCGTTGTTGGAGGCACTTTATGAGCAAGCGTGATGTTGTTTTTCCGCCCGGACGCCAAGCGCTTTATGAGCGCAATCGCTATTCGCCGGCAATTCGGTCCAATGGCTTTTTATTCGTATCGGGGCAAGTCGGTAGTACCGAAGACGGCTCACCCGAGCCCGACCTGGAGACTCAGGTTCGGCTCGCGTTCAACAACCTGAACGCGATCCTGGGATCTGCCGGTTGCACCTTCGACGACGTGATTGACGTAACGGTCTTCATCGTCGATCCGCAAGAGAAGTTCGAAACGATCTGGAAGGTAGTGCCGGAGTTCTGGGGTAACGCACCGCACCCGACGTTAACCGCCGTCGGGGTAACGTGGCTGTATGGATTTGAGTTCGAGATCAAAGCGATCGCCAAGCTTCCTGAAACCACCAGCAGTTGATCTGACCAGCGATAGCGCGGCGCAACTATCGGTTCAAGTAATAGTGACAATCAAGAAACGCAAGTTCTGCTTTGTCGGGCAAAGTCGGAAAATCGCCTCCATCGAGACGCTCAACGACCCCGACTTTTTATTTTCAGGACTTCACCAATGCGCCCTTTATTTGTTCCTGTCATGGCTTTCGCCTCCTTGCTGCTGGCCGGTTGCGCCTCCGCGCCGAACGACCCGACGCTGACTTTTCAGACGAAAAAAACGCCTGCCGAGTACGCCGACTGCGTGGTGCCGAAGTTGCAGGGCAGCGCACTGAACCCGACGGTCTCGCAAACCCAGCGCAGCTACCGGATCGTGGTGCCGAGCAAAGTCGCGGCAGACAACGTTCTCGAAGCCTACAAAGCCCCGAATGGCGGCAAGGTGTTTTTGTATGAGCGCCACTTGCTGGCGTCGAACTTCATGCCTTCGAGTTTCGAACGTGCCGCGCAGGAATGCCTGTAACCGCTTTTAAAATGCTCCTTTGGTTGGCCGCAACCAACCCATTTTTTGTCCCGCGACTCATTCGGTCGCGGGATTTTTTTTGCGTGAAGATTTTGGTGGGCAATGGATCATTCTTTGAGAAGTGACCCGGCTGCGTGACTGGCCTGGTTCCTGCTCCTGAAATGTGAGAGTTGGTAGGCGATTGCCAACCAAATGAACCATGCAGGCATCACGCACAGTGCAAGGCGGGTGTCTGGCCGAAGAGCAAGCAGGCACAGCACAAATGCGAGAAATGCGAGGG
Source organism: Pseudomonas sp. BF-R-26 (assembly GCF_019947395.1). Lineage (NCBI taxonomy): Bacteria > Pseudomonadati > Pseudomonadota > Gammaproteobacteria > Pseudomonadales > Pseudomonadaceae > Pseudomonas > Pseudomonas sp. BF-R-26. The sequence goes on from NZ_JAGYGK010000004.1 coordinate 347,263, forward strand.
AGAACCACGCCATCGGTACGCCTCCAGGCATTTTGTACCGGGATTGCGCATGGAGATCGGGTCTTGCTTTGCGATAAGCGATGTAGGACGCCAGGATGGTCGACCAGGTAAAGATCACCAGGATGGCCGACACTGTCGACACGATGGTAAAGGCAGTCATGACTTCAGGGATGATGAACAGCAGCAGCACCCCCAACAGCATCAGAAAGGTCGTGAAGGCCAGGCTGATGAGCGGAACGCTGTTTTTCGATAGCCGCCTGAAGATACCGGGTGCACTGCCAAGGTCAGCCAGGCCGAACAACATGCGGCTGGACGAGAAGACGCCGCTGTTGGCGGATGACGCCGCAGAGGTTAGCACCACAAAGTTCACAATGCCGGCCGCCGCTGGAAAACCCGCGATCAGGAACAGTTCGACAAAAGGACTTTTGTTGGGCGATACCTGCTGCCATGAGGTCACCGCGATGATGCAGACCAGGGACAGAACATAAAAAAGGATGATCCTGAGCGGTATGGAATTGATGGCTTTGGGCAACGTCTTTTCGGGCGACTTGGTTTCGGCGGCCGCGGTGCCGATTAATTCTGTGCCCGCAAACGAAAAGATCGCCATCTGAAAGCCAGCGAAGAAGCCGAACAGGCCGTTGGGGAAGGCGGCCTGCTTGTCCAGCAGGTGCGTCAGGGAAGCCGTGACTCCCGTGGGTGAGACGAAGGAGCTGGCAATCAGCAGCACACTGACGGAAATCAGCGCGACGACTGCGATTATTTTGATGATCGCGAACCAGAATTCAACCTCGCCGAACAGTCTGACGGTGAGCACATTCAAGGCAAATAGAGTAAGCATCATGCCGATGGCGGGGATCCAGGCCGGTACATCAGGGAACCAGTATTGAAAGAACCCCCCGACGACCACTGCATCTCCCACAACGGCCACGCTCCAGCTCAACCAGTATGACCATCCGAGAAAGAAGGCCGCACGAGGGCCAAGGTAGGCCCCGGCAAAGTCAGCAAAGCTTTTGAAGTTCAGGTTAGATAAAAGCAGCTCTCCCATGGCACGCATGACGAAGTAAACAAAAAGACCGATGATCATATAGATAAGTATGATCGAGGTACCGGACAGGGCGATGATCTTGCCGGAGCCCATGAACAACCCCGTACCAATGGCGCCGCCCATGGCCATTAGTTGAATGTGGCGATTGCTGAGCGTGCGCTGTAATGCGGGTTGTTCAATTATTTCATGCGTATCTGATTTCATCACAAAACCTCTTGATTTTATGTTTTTTGAGTTTTGGCAGAGAAATAGTGTGTGTGTTTTATTGTTGTAAGTTCGCCATGCATCAGGATGGTGATTAAAACGTTTGCAGTATCGGTTAATCAGTAAGGTGTTCGTGGCTCGCCACCTGACTTGATAGCGAGCAATCGTGCATCTTAACTTGCTGCTAGCTGCTGCTTTTGCGGGGACGATACTGATGAAAAATCAGAGTTCTCCTCAATCAATTGATACAGGTTCTTGATATTGGCAGGCGTGGGTACAAGATGGATTTTCTCACCGATCGCGTATTTTCTAGCCTGATCATGCAAATAACGCAGTGAAGAAAAGTCTTCTAGAGCAAATCCCACCGAGTCGAAAACCGTGACTTGCGTGTCATTTTCCCGGCCTGGCTCGTTATCCCGAACGATGCGGAAATATTCGATGACAGGATGGTCAGCGTCCAGTTGCTGAATGTCGCCTTCAATGCGCGTCTGCGGTTCGAACTCGACAATGATCCGGGCGTTGCGCAGGACATCGGCGTGAAGTTCGGTTTTCCCGGGGCAGTCACCGCCAACCGCGTTGATATGCATGCCGGGCTCGATCATGTCGGGCGTCAATATTGTCGCGTAGGCCTTGTCCGCCGTGACGGTGGTGATGATATCAACGCCTTTGATGGCTTCATGTACCGAGGAGGCTATGGTGACATTGATGCCGGTATAGCTTTCCAGATTTTTTTTCAGTTTCAATGACGCGGCGCTGTCGATATCAAATATCCGCACCTCGTTGATCCCGAGCATTTCATAAAAGGCAATCGCCTGGAATTCGCTCTGGGCGCCATTTCCGATAATGGCCATGCGTGTCGAACCCTTGCGTGCCAGGGACTGGGCTACCAGGGCGGACGTTGCCGCTGTGCGAACCGCGGTGGTCAGGGTGAGTTCACTGAGAACGGCGGGGTATCCGCTATCGACGTTCGCCAATACCCCAAAGGCCATGACTGTCAGCAAGTTATTGCCTGCATTTCCTGGATGGCCGTTTACGTATTTGAATGAATACTGTTTGCCATCGTCAGTCGGCATCAGTTCGATCACCCCGCAAATGGAGTGATTGGCGGTGCGTGGGGATTTATCAAAGTCAGCCCAGCGGCAATAATCAGCCTTGATGTAGTTGGCCATTTGCGTAATGGCCTGACCGATTCCAATTTTGCCAAAAAGCGCGGCGGTGTGATCAACGTCTATGAATAGAGTCATATGTGTTTGTCTCTTAGTTGTAAGTATAGGAAGGTTGTCTCGGTCACGAAACTTAGAATTGTTTGCTCTCATACCCATGAAGTACATTGACCGCATTGATACCGATTTCATCGACCATGTATCCGCCTTCCATAACGAAGAGTGTCGGCGCGCCGACAGTGGCGATGATTTCACCCATGCCAAAGAAATCCTGGCTTTCCAGAAGAAAGTGGCTGATCGGATCGTCCTTGAACGTATCGACGCCCAGGGAAATCACTAAGAGTTCAGGCGAGAAGTTACGAAGTTTTTTGCAGGCATGGATCAGGGCGTTTTGATAACTATGCCAGGTGGTGTTTTTCGGCAACGGATAGTTCAGGTTATAACCTTCACCGGCACCTGCTCCACACTCGGAACTGAAGCCCGAGTAATAAGGATAGGAAACCGAGGGGTCTCCATGCAGGGAAGCAAACATCACATCGTTGCGATCGTAGAAAATGTTCTGCGTCCCGTTGCCATGATGGAAGTCGACGTCGAGCACCGCGACACGTTTAGCACCTTGAGTCAGTGCATGTTGCGCGGCAATGGCCGCGTTATTCAGGTAGCAGTAGCCTCCCATGTATTCACGAGCAGCGTGGTGCCCGGGTGGACGACACAGGGCAAAGGCGCTGTTGTGGCCTTCGTTGATCAACGACAGTCCTGTGAGTGCAATGTCCGCGCTGGTTTTGACGGCTTCCCAGGTGGTCGCGGTGATCGGCGAGCCGGCATCCATGGCAAAGAAACCGAGCTTGCCATCAATGAACGCGGGGACATGTTCATTGGACAAGTCGCGCACCGGCCAGACCAGGGGAAGGGCGTCGTGCTCCCGGCCGGTTGCCGTCCATTCGGACCACGCGGTTTCCAGAAAGGAAACATAGCGCTCACTGTGTGCATTGACGTAGCACGCCCGGTCAAATTTTCGCGGGACGATGATATCGCCGAGCCCAACGTGCTGGACTCGGTCGCGAACGGTATCCGCTCGGCTTGGCTGTTCGAAAGAAGGTTTGAGAACGCCGTCCTTTAATTCGGTCCCATGGTGCAAGCGATGGGAATCGCTGAAAACTGTAAGCATTTATACGCATCCGTCGTGGTGGTCCAGTGCCAATAGTTTGTTCTGGGACGGGTGCACTTTCTTTGCTTTTTGTTCTCGCTCTGCTAGCGTAATCGGAATTATTTTCCCGTAGATGGCACCATGCAGAAAAAAAATACCCATCGCGCATTGCTTGACGATACCGACCTTTCCATCCTGGCTTTGTTGCAGGAGGACGCCAGCATTTCCAACGCCGAGTTGAGTGAGCGCCTCTCGCTAAGCCTTACTCCATGCTGGAGGCGGCGCAAGAGACTGGAAGAGGAGGGAGTGATCAAGGATTACCAGGCAAACCTGGACCGGCGCAAGCTGGGGCTGGACATCATGGCGTTCGTGCATATTCGCTTTGCCACGCACACCGACCATACCCCCGAAGCCTTTGAAGCCGTCATCATGCAGCTCCCGGAGGTCTTGTCTTGTCACAAGATAACCGGGGATGCCGATTACCTTTTGCAAGTGTTGGCTCAGGATCTTGATAGCTACAGCGACTTTGTCGAGAGCGTATTGAGGCGACAACTCGGTATCGCCTCTATCCAGTCAAGTCTTGCGTTGCGTGAAGTCAAAACGACCAGTCGTATCGCCATTCCGGGGCGGACAAAGCAGTAAACGGGCATTCTGAAGCGTCCAGCCCGAAGCCTGGCTGCCCCGGACTGGTTCCTCTTATTGCATCACATAACGCCCCGGTGCCGACTCAAGTGCCGGGTATTGCGCATTCCCGGTGCTCAGCACTGAAGGCTGGCGTTCCCCGGCGTGTTCGGCCAGCCAGACGAACCAGTCATTCCACCAACTGCCCGGATGCTGCTGGGCATTCTTGAACCAGGTTTCAGGGTTCTTGGTGACGCGATTGTTGGTCCAGTAATGGCGTTTTTCCTTGGCCGGTGGGTTGATCACCCCCGCGATATGCCCTGAGGCGCCGAGTACGAAACGCTTGGTTCCAGACAGTAGCTTGGTGCTGGCGTAGGCGCTTTTCCATGGCACGATGTGGTCGTCATGGGTGGCGAGGATGTACGCCGGGGCATCGATGGCGCGCAGGTCCAGCTTGACCCCGCAGCAATCCAGTTCGCCGGATTTCAGATCGTTCTGCAGGTAGGTATGGCGCAGGTACCAGCAGTACATCGGCCCGGGCAGGTTGGTGCTGTCGTTGTTCCAGAACAGCAGGTCAAGGGGGATCGATTTCTGCCCCTTGAGGTATTTGTCGACGTTGTAGTTCCACCACAAGTCATTGGGGCGCAGCAACGAGAATGTATTACCCATGTCCTCGCCCTTGAACAGGCCGATGGGGCCGTTCAGGCCGCCGATGGTGCGCTCGCGATAAGCCACCAGTTGCTCGTCGACGAAGATGTCGATGGGGCCGGTATCGAGGTAGTCGAGGAAGGTGGTCAGCAGGCTCACGCTGGCGATCTCTTTGTCGCCACGGGCCGCCAACACGGCCAGCGCCGAGCTCAACAACGTGCCACCAATGCAGAATCCCACGCAGTTGGGCCGTTGCTCGCCGCTGATTTCACGGGTCACTTGCAGGCCTTTGATAATCCCGGTTTCGATCAGGTCATCCCAGGTGGTGCCGGCGTGTTCCTGGTCGAAGTTGCGCCACGACATCAGAAACACCGGATGGCCTTGCTGCAACAGGTGGCGAACCATCGAATTTTCGGGGCGCAGGTCGAGGATATAGTACTTGTTGATCGATGGCGGAACGATAAACACCGGGCGCCGGTACTGGGTTTCGCTTTGCGGATAGTACTGGATGAGCTGGAAGAGTTCGTTCTCGAAGACCACTTCGCCCGGGGTGTTTGCCAGGTCGACACCCACTTTGAACGCGCCGGCGTCGCACTGGCGCATCTTGCCTTCCTGCAGGTCGCTGGCCAGGTGCATCAGGCCTGTGAGCAGGCTGCTTCCTTGGGTGTCCACGACCCGTTGCAGCGCATCGGGGTTACTCGCCAGAAAATTGCTCGGCGCGCCGGCGGCGATGGCTTGCTCCGCCAGATAGAGCAAGCGTTGACGCGGTTTCTTGCCGTCGATCGGCAGCTGATCGAGCAGCTTCAGCAGAAAGCCGGCATTGAGCAGATAAAACGCCGCGAGGGAGCCGAACAGCGGTTGGCTCCAGTTGCCGCTGGCGAAACGCCGATCTTCGAAGCTGAAGGGCTGACCGGTCAATAGACGCTGGCCGAGTTCACACCATTGTTGCTGATAGTCCGATTGAAGGCTGTCCAGGGTTTCGCGTGGCAGCTCGAACCAGGCGTTGTAGTCCTGCCCGGTAAACCAGGGGTTGGTGCTGACCCAGAGCCTTAATTGTTGCACTGCAAAGGAAGCAATGAACGGAACCTGGCCCGACCAGAGTGTGTTTAAGGTATGCGCGTTGTCCATGGAACTCCTTGCCCACATGAATAAACCGGGCAGAAAAAAACCGCGGCACCGGACGTCGACGCCGCGTCTGACAACTCAGCCTGTGTTTCTAACGCTCGATGACCAGGCTGACGCCCTGGCCGCCACCGATGCACAAGGTGGCCAGACCTTTTTTGCCATCGCGACGAATCAGTTCATGTACCAGCGACACCAGAATCCGCGCGCCTGATGCGCCGATCGGATGACCGAGGGCAATGGCGCCACCGTTGACATTGACTTTGTTCATGTCCCAGCCCAGTTCCTTGCCGACGGCCAGTGACTGCGCGGCGAACGCTTCGTTGGCTTCGATCAGGTCCAGGTCGTCCAGGCTCCAGCCGGCTTTCGTCAAGACCAGACGGGTAGCGGGTACCGGGCCGATGCCCATGATCGACGGGTCCACTCCGGCACTGGCATAGGCCTTGATGCGCGCAAGTACCGGCAAACCCAGAGCCAGGGCCTTGGCGGCGCTGGCCAGCATCAACACGGCGGCGCCGTCATTGAGGGTCGACGAGTTGCCGGCGGTCACGCTGCCGTTTTTCTGGAACGCGGGTTTGAGGTTGCCCAGTGCCTGGAGCGTGCTGTCCGGACGCGGCTGTTCATCGGTGTCGAAGACCAGCGGCTCGCCCTTGCGCTGGGGAATCAGGATCGGGGTGATTTCGCCCTTGAAGTAACCCGCCTCGATGGCCGCGGCGGCTTTCTGTTGCGAGGTCGCGGCGAAAGCGTCCTGATCTTCGCGACTGATACTGTATTGATTCGCCAGATTCTCGGCAGTGATGCCCATGTGGTAGTCGTTGAAGGCATCCCACAAACCATCCTGAATCACGCTGTCTTGCAGTTGCGCATGACCCAGGCGCAGACCGGTGCGCGCCTTGGGCAGAACATAGGGCGCCAGGCTCATGTTTTCCTGACCGCCGGCAATCACCAGTTCGGCGTCGCCGCAACGGATCGCCTGAACCGCAAGCTGGACCGCCTTGAGGCCTGAACCGCAGACTTTGTTCAGGGTCAGGGCAGGGGTGGTATGGGGCAGGCCGGCCTTGATCGCGGTCTGGCGTGCCGGGTTTTGCCCGGAGCCTGCAGTCAGCACCTGGCCGAGGATGACTTCATCAATCTGCGCAGCGTCGATCCCGGTCTGTTCGAGCAGGCGACGAATCACCGCCGCGCCCAATTCGGTGGCTGGAATGGCAGACAGTGAACCTTGAAAACTGCCAATGGCGGTGCGAGTAGCGGCAACGATTACGACTTCGTTCATGCATGACCTCATTAGGATTCTGTCGAGCGGGAGCAGGGCATCCATGCCCTGACAGGCTTACTGCATGTTCATGCCGCCGTTGACCGAGAAGTCGGCACCAGTGCTGTAGGCCGATTCATCGGACGCCAGCCAGGCGACGATCGAAGCGATTTCTTCGGGTTGGCCAAGGCGCCCGACCGGTGTGGCTGCGATCATGGTCTCGAGAATGTCCGGGCGGATGGCCGCGGTCATGCTGGTCTGGATGTAGCCGGGCGATACGGTATTGACGGTCACGCCCTTGCCCGAGACTTCCCGGGCCAGTGCCATGGTGAAGCCATGGATACCGGCTTTGGCCGCGCTGTAATTGGTCTGGCCGAACTGGCCGCGCTGACCGTTGATCGACGAGATGTTGATGACCCGACCCCAGCCCTTGGCCAACATGCCTTCAATCACCTGTTTGGTGGTGTTGAACAGGCCGCTGAGGTTGGTCCCGATCACCGCGTTCCAGTCTTCTGGAGTGAGTTTGCGAAAGGAAGCGTCCCGAGTGATGCCGGCGTTATTGACCAGCACATCGATCGGGCCGAATTGCTCTCGTGCCATCTCGAAGGCCTTGCGGGTCGATTCCCAATCGGTGATGTCGCCGAAGATGCATTCGAACTGATAACCCGCCGCCAGTTGGGTGGCTATCCATTCGTTCTTGCGGGCGGAATCCGAGCTGCAGCCGACGATGACCTTGAATCCTTCCTTGTACAGGCGTTGGCTTATCGCAGTGCCAATCCCACCCATACCACCCGTGACCAACGCAATACGACCAAGCGACTTCATACAATCCCTTCCTTTCTTTGTTTTGCGTTGCAAGATGGGGGATTGTTCGGTATTGGCCGGGTGTGCGGAAGTGTTGAGAGGTGACTGTCTGGTGTCCAACGGTGCCATGCCCCCGGTTAATGACGGGTGGTGAAAAACGCTGGTTACCTATACTGGGGTCAATATTGGCAACTGAAGAACCCGTTAGTCTTTGATTCATCGCAGATCAGTTATGGCTCCGGACAGGATGTTCGGTTCCACAGGTCATTGAGGACGCCATGTATAGAATGAGTTCAGGCTATGCCAGCGTGCTGGTAAATACGCTCTCGGCTCAAGGACTGGATGTTGCCAGTCTGTGTCGGGAGGCTGGACTAGACATGAAGCTTGCGAACAAACCAGGAGCGTTTTGCGAGCGAAGGGCGATTTATCGATTATGGGATCTCGCCGCTCAGGCCTCGGGCGATTCGGAGATCGGCTTGAAGGCCTATGGAAGTTTCCACCCCGGTAGCTTTCAGATCGTCGGCTACACCATGATGTCCAGCCTGAATCTGAAAAAAGCCCTTGAGCGCCTGGTCCGTTTCAGTCCGTTGATTGGCACCGGATTCAGCCTTTTCTTTACCTCGGAACCGCAGGGTTACCGACTTTCCGGCCTCGATCATCAACAAAAAGGTTCGATCAAACCTCGCCAATACACCGATGCCGCGCTGGCTTCGTTGCTGGGCTTCTGCCGTAAGCTGGCGGGCGGTAACTCACCGCAACCCTTGAGTGTGGAGTTCACCTATCCCGAACCTGAAGACACCTCCGAGCATCGACGGCTGTTTGGCTGCGACCTGCGTTTCGACGCGGCTTACGACAGCATTTTGTTTGATGGGCAGGAGCTGCTGCGTCCGTTGAGCATGGCCAACGAAGCGCTGGCGGTGCTGCATGACAGTTTTGCCGAGGCGCAACTGGATCTGCAGTTTGGTTTTTGCATAGTCGGCAGGATTCGCGCGCTGATTACCGAGCGCTTGAGTCAGGGCCAAGGGCAATGCGATATGGAGTCGATCGCGGCGGCATTGAACGTTAGCAAGCGCACGCTGCAACGCGCACTGGAAAAGGAAGGGACGCAATTCAAGGACGTGCAGAACGCTGTGCGCCGGCAATTGGCCGACTTCTACCTGCGCCATTCTCACTTCAACATGAAGCATGTCGCGTATCTCCTTGGTTTTCATGATCACAGCAGCTTTAACAAAGCCTGTAGCCGCTGGTTTGGCATGACACCCGGTCAGTATCGGGCCGATGAATCGTTGGCAATCGAGGAAGCCGCGCCGGTCTGACACGGCCTTCCGTCAGCGTTCAACGTTATTTCATAGGAGGTTTTTTTACGGCTTTCTTGCCCTTGGCAGGTTTGCGCACCGGACTCGCTACCTTGGCGATGGGGTCTGGGGTCACTGCGGGGATTTTCTGCTTGATCGGCTCAGGGATGAGCACCGGGATGGCTTGCTTGATCGGCTCTGGCGTTATCGCCGGGACTTTCACTTCGATGGTATCGGCTGCACCGGGTGGCTGGGTCAGGCTGAAGCCTGGCAGCGGAACGTCGAGTAGCGTGTGCAGCTCACACCAGCATGGGTTGTTTGCGCCGCTGGTCAGCAGTTCGGGCAGCAAATTGGCGACGGCCGCCAGCACTTGTTGGCGCTCTTCGACTTCAACCAGCATCAAGGGCAGGCTGTGCAGGCTTTCTTGCGGGAGGGTGGCGACCAGCAGTTTTTGCAGGCGCAGGGTTTCGCGCAGATCAAGTGGCTTGGCACTGTAGTCCTGGAGCAGCACCTGCAGTTGCAGGATCAATTTCTCGACGCTTTCCTTGCCCGGTTCGTCGCCGTCGCGACCCAGCAGGAACAGGATCCGTATCAAGGCTTCCATCAGACCGCCAAGGGGCAGGGCATCCTGCAGGCGCTCGATCAGAACCTGGTCGTGCTGCTCGGCGTGTTCCTGCAGATTTCGCCCGGGTGCATTGCCGGCGAGGCTATTGAGTACGCCATACACGCCGTAGAAACACATTTCGTGAGCTGCATCACGCAGGTCCCGATAGCCGTTCAAGGCATCCTGCACCTGGTTGGAAAACAGTTCCTGCCAGACCAGCAGCGGGTTGTTCTGGCTGGCGGGGTGACGATCCTTGCTCACTTGGGCGGCACTGCCAGTCAGCCACCACAGTGCCGGGTTCAAACTGCTCCAGGCCACTTGCTGCTGATGGAAAGGGTGCGCGCGACGCAGCATTTCGGCGCTCGGTTCGTTGATCAGCTGGCGCAACCATGGGCGTATGAATTCGTCGTACACGCTGTTGTTAATGGCGGATGCGCGCTGCACCAGCGCGAATTCGCGATCGTCATCACGGGGCGGCTGCATCCGGCCATGAATGTCGGCGATACGCCGGGGCTCGAAACGCACGGTATACGGCGTCGCCGAGTGCTCCGGCAGGTCGTCGATCAGCATTTCATACAACCCGGCCGGCAGCGCATTGATCGCATCGACCGCACCCAGCAACTCACGGTGCTCACGCCGCGCCACTTCACCGGACACAAAGATGCCCAGGTGACCGATGCTCGCATGCCGCAGGTAAACGATGGTGCGTCCGGCATTTTGCAACGCGAGATCGCTGGGATAGACGTCGGTGATCCAGTCCAGTGCCTGCTGCGGGGAGGTGATGTTGTCGCCATAGGAACAGAACACCACCACCGGCACTTCGATCAATTTGAGGTCGAGCCCGCTGCTTTTGCGCCCCAGGCCGCCGGACAGCTGATTACCGATGAACAGGTCGTCGACAATCATCTCGATTTCTTCGCTATTGAGCAGGGTCGGGCTGCCCCACCAGCGTTCGAAATCCAGAAAGCGTGCGGCCTCGCTGTCGACTTCACTGAACAGGTGGTAGTACTTGCCCCAATAGGTGTTGGCCGGGTCCAGGTTTTCGAAATTGCTCACCAGCCAGGTGCCGTCGAAACGGTCATTACCGAGGTCGCTCCCCAGGCGCGCCATCCAGCCACCGCCCAGCAAACCGCCGGTGTAGCGCATCGGATTGCGGCCATTGACGCCGGCCCAGTACGACAACGGCGCACCGTTGACGATGATCAGCCCCGGCAACTCTGGCCGAGTGGCCGCCAGGCCCATTAACGCCCAGCCCGCTTGGCAGTTACCGATGACGACAGGTTTGGCGCTGTCCGGATGCCGAGCGCTGACGACCTCGATGAACCGTGCCTGGGCGTCTGTGATATCGGCAAGGGTTTGCCCTGGGCGTGGCGAGTGACTGAAGGCGATGAAGTAGGTGGGGTGGCCGGCTCTCAGGCTTTCGCCGATAACCGAGTCCTGTTTGAAACCGCCGATCCCCGAGCCGTGACCGCCGCGGGGATCAATGATGATCACGGGCTGTTTTTTGCTGTCGATCTGTTGCCCCGGGCCGCCGAGGATTTGCAACAACGAATAGTTGACCGCACGAGGCAGGTCTTCACCAGCGACCAGCGTTTCATGATTGAACTTGAGCAGTAGCGGATACCCGGCGCGTTCGTGGGCCAGGGTGTTGTCGCCCCGCTGACGCAAGGTGTCCCAGAACAGCACGCTGCGCTGGCCAAGGTCAGTGAAGTATTCCTGCCAGTCAGCCGGAGTCGGCTGTCTGAGTTGCCCAAGGCTTAAAGGCGCGAAGGTTTTTGCCTGGCGCTTCTGCACGGCGTCGAGGACGTTGTGGGTATTGAGGCGTTGCAGATGATTAAGGTGTTCGAACAAGCCGGCGGGGTCGCTACGCTCTTCATCTTGCAGCGCAATATTTGCTTTCTGACCCATGGTGATCTCCTGCTGCTTGCATGGGAACCTGCGCATCTGAACCCTTTAGTTAAAGAGGGCTAGGCTGGCTGTTCGATGAGCAGGAGTCTACAGCGAATGAGGAGGGCGTTAGCAACGTTTATTTTGCACCGCACAAAAATAGGCATTGCCAAATGATTTTGTGCGCTGCAATATCAAGCCTAACGCGATGACTGGCCGGATCGCTATCGCGTCCTCAGGCCCATCAGGGCCTTCCAGTACCAGGAGATTCAAGCATGTCTTTTTTCAATTCGGAAAAACTGCAAACCGCTCAGAAAGCCAACCTCGACCTTTTGCAGCAAATCAGCGGCAAAGTGTTCGCCAGCGTTGAACAGCTCAGCCAGTTGCAGTTCAAGGCACTGCGCGACTCCACCGAAGAGCACTTCGAAGGTGTTCGCAAGCTGCTGGCCGTCCGTGATCCACAAGGTTTCGCCGAGCTGCAGGCTTCTTTCACCCAGCCGAGCGCGCAAACCGAACGCCTGGCCGAGTTCAATCGTCAGGTTCAAGCACTGATCGTGGGTACTCAGTCGGACATCGCCAAATTGACCTCGAGTCAGGTCGCAGCGGGCACCCAGCAGATGCATGAGTTCGTTGAAACGATCAGCAAGAATGCACCGGCCGGCTCCGAGCCTGTTGTGGCCGCGTTCAAGTCGGGCCTGGCGAATGCCGGTACTGTGTTCGAAAGCGCACAGAAAGCCGTAAAACAAGCTGCCGATGTGGCTCAGAGTGGTTTCGATGCAGCGACTGCCGCGAGCACTAAAGCTGCCCCGGAAGCTAGCGCCAAGGCTACCAGCGGTAATAAGTAAGTCACACTAGATCAGCGGCACCAATGGCGATGGGTTTATTCCTCATCGCCATTTTTTTTCGTTCCGCCATTGGCACCGGGCTTGCCGCCGAACATGCCGAACAGGTTCTGGGTGTTCAGGTACAGCGCCTTCGACTGGTCGACATATTGCCGCATCAGATCCTGCATCACTGGCGCTTGCTGATGCATGAAGGTGCTCCAGGCTTCGGAGGATTGCGCGCCGGTCTGGGACTGGATGTCGATTACGGTCTGAATGCTCTTGTCCAGGTAACTGCCGAGTACGCCCTGATAAGGGCCGTAGAACTGGATAATCCCCATCAGCATCTCGCTGGTGAAGATCGGCTCACCGCCGCTTTCGGCTTCCAGAATCACTTGCAGCAAGATGCTGCGCGTCAGATCCTCGCCGCTCTTGGCATCGACCACCTGAAAGGCAATTTTATCGACCACCAACTGGCGTATGTCCGCCAGCGTCAGATGACTGCTGGTATGGGTGTCATACAGTCGGCGATTGGGGTACTTCTTGATCAGGCGTGGGGTGGTATCAGTCATGCGGGGCGTCTCGCGGCGGGCCTGGTTTGCAGGCATCTTAACCTACAATCATCATTGGTGTTCTTCAGGCCGCCATCGCGGGCAAGCCCGCTCCCACAGGGTTCTGCTGTGAATGCAGTATTTGTGAACAACAGAGATCACTGTGGGAGCGGGCTTGCCCGCGATGAGGCCCTCCAGCACACCGAAGATTCCCGAGTCGTAAAAAAGGGGAGCCCGCCGGTAGCGTGCCGCCCCCTCAGAGAAACTGAATCGGCTTACCAGATCGGCAAGGTATAGCTGACGATCAGGCGGTTTTCATCCAGGTCGCTGCCAAAGTGGGTCGAGCGAACTGTCGCGTTACGCCATTTCACCCCGACATTCTTTAATGGCCCGCTCTGCACGACATAGCCGATGTCGGTATCACGCTCCCATTCCTTGCCTTGCGGGCGGTTGCCGCCCAGATCGATATTGTCGCCGGTGAGGTAACGGGTCATGAAGGTCAGCCCCGGAACGCCAATCGCCGCAAAGTTGTAGTCGTAACGCGCCTGCCAGGATTTTTCGTCCTTGCTGGCGAAGTCGCCGATCTGCACGAAGTTCACCAGAAACGCATCGGTGCCGTTGACGTAGGCGTAGCCGGTGTCGCCGCTCATGCCTTGATAACCCAGACCCAACGCATGCCCGCCGAGGCTGTAGGTGAACATCGCGCCAATGGCATTGTTATCGACATTACTGCCGCCATCGTCCGTGGAGCGGGCGAAGCGCAGATCCGTCTTCAGCGACTGGCCGGTTGTGACCGGCAGCACGTAGGTCAGGTTGACCAGGTGCTGGCTGTAGAAGTCGTCGAGGTGACCATAGCTGTAACCGGTGGCGAGGTTGCTGGTCCATTTGTAGTTCAGGCTGGCGAAATCGAAGCTGTCGCTATCGAGATGACGTGTGGTGATGCCCTTGGCGCCGGTGCGGGTAATGCCCATGTCCTCGTAGTCCGAGGAGTCGCGCTGATTGACTTGCGTCAGTCGCCCGGCATCCACCGTCAGGCCTTCGATTTCCAGCGATGTCAGCTGACCGCCCTTGAAAGTTTGTGGCAGCAACCGTGAATCGTTGGCCAATACCGTCGGCAGTTTCGGCAGCAGCGTGCCGAGTTTCAGCGTGCTTTTGGAGGCCCGCACTTTGGCCGTCAAACCCAGTTCGCCGTACTCGTCCTGAGCCCCTTTGCGGGTGTCGCGATGGCGTTTGAGCAGGCCGGAGCCTGCGCGATCGGGGCTGGAATCGAGCTTGACGCCGAGCAGGCCAATGGCATCGAAACCTACGCCGATCAAACCGTCGGTGAATCCCGATTCATAGCGCAGCAGGAAACCCTGCGCCCATTCCTCTTGTCTGGATTGCGGGGCGTTGTCTTGGCGATAGTCGCGATTGAAATAGAAGTTGCGCAGCTCCAGGCTGGCCTTGCTGTCTTTGACAAAATCCGCAGCGGCGGGGGCCGAAAGGCTGATGACGCCGCCGGCCAGCAATAGTCGAATAGCGAGGATGCGGGTGTTGCGGTCCATGGTGAAGCCCCTTTGTTTTTATTATGGAAAGACAGGTCCCGCGGCCCTCGCCAGGTGGGCGAGGGCTTATCAATAAAAAAACGCGAACGCCAAAAAGAGAGGAGCGTGGCGCCGCGTGCGGTTCAATCGTTAGAACTGTTCGGCGCGCAGGCCAAACAACGAGGCACTGCCCGCGAGGATGGATTGTTCCAGGCTCAAAATGCGCGGCAGCAGGCGATGAATGTAGAAGTCGGCGGTGGCGATCTTCGCGCCATAAAACCCTGCATCTTCGTGCAGCTTTTGCTTGGCAACCTGCGCCATGCGCGCCCAAAGCCAGGCATAGGCGACGTAACCGAACAGGTGCAAATACTCCACCGAAGCAGCGCCGACTTCGTTGCGATTGGTGGTCGCCTGGTCCTGCAGCCAGTCGCTCAGGTCTTCCAGGCGCTGCACGGCATCGAACAGTTGAACGGAGTAGGGCGCATCCGGCTGATGGGCGAAATGACGGATCTCGCCGGTGAACTGGCGCAGCGCGCAGCCCTTATCGCCGAGCACTTTGCGTCCAAGTAAATCCAGAGCCTGAATGCCGTTGGTGCCTTCGTAGATCTGCGCGATGCGCACGTCGCGAACCAATTGTTCCTGGCCCCACTCGCGGATGTAGCCATGGCCGCCGAACACTTGCTGGCCGTTGATGCAGCTTTCCAGGCCGGTGTCGGTGAAGAACGCCTTGGCCACCGGCGTGAGCAGCGCCACCAGGGTTTGCGCGCTGTCCCGTTCCTTGGCGTCATCGGAAAACTTCGCCAGGTCCAGTTGCTGCCCGACATAACTGGCGAACGCACGGCCGCCCTCGGTCATGGCTTTCATGCTCAGCAGCATGCGGCGCACATCAGGGTGGACAATGATCGGGTCGGCCACTTTGTCCGGAGCAACAACACCGGTCGGCGCGCGACTCTGAACGCGTTCACGTGCATAGGCGACGGCGCTCTGATAGGACGCTTCGGCGCAGCCAATGCCCTGAATGCCGATGGACAAGCGCTCGTAGTTCATCATGGTGAACATCGCCGCCAGGCCTTTGTTGGCTTCGCCGACCAGCCAGCCGCTGGCGCCGTCGAAGTTCATCACGCAGGTGGCCGAGGCCTTGATGCCCATCTTGTGTTCGATCGAACCGCAACTCACTGCGTTGGCATCGCCGAGGGAGCCGTCAGCATTGACCAGTACTTTGGGGACGACAAACAGCGAGATGCCTTTGGGCCCCGCAGGTGCGTCCGGCAGTTTGGCCAGCACCAGATGCACAATGTTTTCGGTCAGGTCCTGATCACCACCGGTGATGAAGATCTTGCTACCGGTGATGCTAAAGCTGCCGTCGGCCCGGGGTTCGGCGCGGGTGCGGATAATCCCCAGATCGGTGCCGGCGTGGGCTTCGGTCAGGCACATGGAACCGGCCCAGCGGCCTTCGTACATCGGCGGCAGGTAGAGGTTTTTCAGGGTGTCACTGGCGTGGGCATCCAGCGCCAGGCAGGCACCGGAGCTCAATGCCGAATACAGCGCGAAGCTGGAGTTGGCGCCGTAAAGCATTTCTTCGAACTGCACGGCGAGCATCTTCGGCATACCCATGCCGCCAAAATCGGCGTTGCCGGACAGGCCCACCCAGCCGCCTTCGATGTAGGTGGCATAAGCTTGTTTGAAACCGATCGGCGTGCTGACTTGGCCGTCGGCCCACTGGGCGCCTTCCTCGTCGCCACTGCGATTCAGTGGCGCAATCAGGTGCGAGGTGACTTTGGCCGCTTCCTCAAGAATGGCGTCTGCGGTGGCGGCATCGACACTGTCGGCCAGGGCCGGCAGGCGTGCCCACAGGGCCGGGGCGTCGAACACTTCATTCAGCACAAAGCGCATGTCGCGCAGCGGGGCGTTGAATTCGGGCATAACGTGAACCTCAAGGTTGTGCGATGGACACGGCGCCGCTTGAGCAGGCAGTGCCCTTTCTATCAATGGGCGGAAGCGCTGGCTGCGCCGAGGCCGGTCTGGGCACGAACGAACTGGTCGGCGTAAGCGTCACGTTCCTTCTCGGCCCGTACGCTGCGGTCGAGTTTGGATACGACGACGATCACCAAGAACGCCAGTGGCATGGAGAACAGCGCCGGGTGGTCGTACGGGAAGATCGCCTGTGCATGGCCGAGCACGGTGACCCAGACCGCTGGCGAGAGGATCACCAGGACCAGCGCGCAGATCAGCCCGGCGAAACCGCCGATGATTGCGCCTTTGGTGGTCAAGCCTTTCCAGTACATGGCCATGATCAGCACCGGGAAGTTGGTCGACGCAGCGATGCCGAAGGTCAGGCCCACCAGGAACGCGACGTTCATCTTCTCGAACAGAATGCCCAGCAGAATCGCGATGATGCCAAGGCCCACGGTGGCCATGCGGGTCACGCGCATTTCCTGTTTCTCGCTGGCTTTGCCCTTCTTGAACACCGTGGCGTAGAGATCGTGGGAAATCGCCGAAGCACCGGCCAGGGCCAGCCCGGAGACCACCGCAAGAATGGTGGCGAAGGCCACGGCCGAGAGGAAACCGAAGAACAGATTGCCACCGACCGCTTTGGCCAAGTGCATGGCGACCATGTTGCCGCCACCAATCAAGGTGCCACCGACTTCGCCATTGACGTAGTACTGCGGGTCGGTGCCGATGATCACCATCGCGGCGAAGCCCAGGGTGCAGACCACCAGGAAGAAGAAACCGATGAAACCGGTGGCGTAGAACACCGATTTTCGTGCTTCCTTGGCGTTAGGCACGGTGAAGAAACGCATCAGAATGTGCGGCAGGCCGGCAATCCCGAACACCAGGCCCAGCGACATCGAAGCGGTGTTGATCGGGTCGGCGAGCATCGAGCCGGGGCCCATGATGTTCCAGCCACTGGCGTGCGCCTGAACGGCTTTGTCCGCGAGGGTTTCGTAGCTGAAGCCGAATTGCGACATGGCCATGAATGCCAAAGTCGTGCCGCCGGCAAGCAGCAGCACGGCCTTGATGATCTGCACCCAGGTGGTGGCGATCATGCCGCCGAAAATCACATACACCAACATCAGCGCGCCGACGATCACCACGGCGACCGGGTAGTCGAGGCCAAACAGTAACTTGATCAACTGACCTGCACCGACCATCTGCACGATCAGGTAACAACACACCACCGTCAGTGAACCGAAGGCGGCGAAGATCCGCACTTTGTTCTGGTCCAGTCGATAGGACACGATGTCGGCAAAGGTGTAGCGCCCCAGGTTGCGCAAGCGCTCAGCCATCAGGAAGGTGATGATCGGCCAGCCAACAAAGAAGCCGATGGTATAGATGAAACCATCGTAGCCCTTGGCGAACACCAGGCTGGACAGCCCCAGCAGCGTAGCGGCGGACATGTAGTCACCGGCAATTGCCAGACCGTTCTGAAACCCGGTGATGCCACCGCCCGCGGTGTAGAAATCAGACGTGGATCTGGTTTGCCGCGCGGCCCACCAAGTGATGGCCAATGTGCCCAGTACGAAGACGAAGAACATGCCGATCGCATGCAGGTTGAGCGGCTGTTTTTCCACTGCACCCAGCGCGGGCGCAGCCAGCACAACGGAAGCCGGCAATAGCCCGGCAGCGGCGAGGAGAAGTTTACGCAGCAGAGTCATCACTTGCTCTCCTCGAGAATGGCGGCGCCCAGTGCGTCGAAACGTGTGTTGGCGCTGTAGACGTACCAACCGGTCAGCAGCCAGGAAAAAATGATGATCGCCGCGCCAACCGGCATGCCCAGGGTCAACATCCGATGCTCGGCGATCGGCGCGTGCAGCCACTGCGGGGCAAACGCCACCACCAGCATGAACGCGTAGTAGGTGCCGAGCACGGCAGCACTCAGCGACCAGGCCAGGCGCGAACGGCTGCTCACCAATTGAAGGAATTTGGGGTTGGACCGAATGCGTTCACAGCGTTGGGTATCGGTTGAATGGATGTCGATCATGGGTGGCTCCACATTGTTTTTGTTATCAGTGTGTAGATCAGGGGCAGGGCCAAATTCAGCCTGCACGAGCCCGAAGCGGCGGGTAAAACACCTGCCGCTGGGTGGGTACAACGTCGATTCGGTTAGAGCGCTTTGGCCCTGTCGCGCAAAACGTACTTCTGGATCTTGCCGGTTGAAGTCTTCGGCAGCAGGGTGAAAATCACGGTGCGCGGGACTTTGAAACCGGCCAGGTGTTCGCGGCAGAAACTGATGATGTCGGCCTCGCGAACGTCCTGGTGATCAGCCTTCAATGTGATAAAGGCACAGGGCGTTTCACCCCACTTCTCATCGGGACGGGCGACGACGGCCGCTTCCATGACGGCTGGATGGCGATAGAGCACACCTTCCAGTTCGATGGTGGAAATGTTCTCACCGCCGGAAATGATGATGTCCTTGAGTCGATCCTTGATCTCGACATAACCGTTCGGATGACACACCGCCAGGTCGCCGGTGTGGAACCAGTCGCCGTCGAACGCTTCGGCTGTGGCGGTCGGGTTCTTCAGGTAGCCCTTCATCACGGTGTTACCACGCATGAAGATCTCACCGATGGTCTGACCGTCTCGCGGGGTCGGCTCCAGCGTCTTCGAATCGCCAACCATCACACCTTCGAGCGTCGGGTAGCGCACGCCCTGACGGGATTTGATTTGCGCTCTTTCGTCGAGCGGCAACTCATCCCATTCGGCATGCCAGGCGCAGAGCGTCACCGGGCCATAGGTTTCGGTCAGGCCATAGACGTGGGTGACCTTGATGCCCATTTGCTCCACGGCACCGATCACTTTGGCCGGCGGTGCGGCACCGGCGACCATCGCGTTGACCGGATGATCGATCGCAGCTTTCGCCGATTCCGGCATGTTGACCAAGGCATTGAGCACGATCGGCGCAGCGCACAGATGGGTGACCTGATGCTCGCGGATCAGCGTGAGGATTTTCTGTGGATCGACGCGGCGCAGAAACACATGCACACCGGCCATGGCGGTGACGATCCACGGGTAGCACCAACCGTTGCAATGGAACATCGGCAAGGTCCAGAGGTACACCGGATGGTTACCCATGGCCCAGGTCATCTGGTTGCCCAATGAGTTCAGGTAGGCACCGCGATGGTGGTAAACCACGCCTTTGGGATTGCCGGTGGTGCCGGAGGTGTAATTCAGCGAGATGGCTTGCCATTCATCATCGGGCCACTGCCAGGCGAAAGCAGGGTCGCCTTCGGCCAACAGCGCTTCATAGTCCAGATCGCTGACAGCCTGGCCTTCGCCGTATTCCGGATCATTGACGTCGATGACCAATGGCGGGTGATCCAGCATGCCGATCGCCGCGTGGATCACATCATGGAACTCACGATCGGTAATCAGCACCTTGGCTTCGCCATGCTGCAGCATGAAGGCAATGGCTTCGGCATCCAGACGCACGTTGAGCGGGTTGAGCACCGCGCCAATCATCGGCACGCCGAAATGCACTTCGAGCATCTCGGGAATGTTGGGCAACATCACCGCCACGGTGTCGTTCTTGCCGATGCCGCGACCGGCCAGCGCCGAGGCCAGGCGGCGGCAGCGAGTGTAGGTCTGCGCCCAGGTGCGGCGGATCGAGCCATGGATGACGGCGGGATAGTGTGGGTAAACGCTGGCGGTGCGCTCGATGAAGCTGAGCGGAGACAAGGCAATATGGTTGACAGCCGCAGGGCCTAGCCCTTGTTCATAGATCGACATGTACGGGTACTCGGTGGCTGATTGTTAGCTCTATAGGTGACCTTGCAGCGTAGCCGCTGAGGTCGCCTTTTATGTCCGGTCTGCTTTATATAACATCCAGCTAACGATATGGAAGTACAACCTATATCATATAGGATATGTACTATATTTGATTCTTGCGGATCTAAATGAATACAGTGACACCGCCAAGGCCGGTATATCCTTGGCTTCCCCAACGAAGCGGACCTGTGATGACCCTGACTCCCGTTCGATTGCACAGCTGGTTGCGCCTGCAGCGCGAGGGTGTGTCTCTGGCCGCCCGGGCCGATGCGTTGTGCCGTGCGCTGCAGGATTGCCCCGAGGTGCGCCGGGCGGTTTATCTGAGTTGGCAACCCAATGCGCGGATTTACAGCCACGAGGGCGCCGCCCAGCATTTTCCACCGGGGCTGGGCGACCCTTCGCTGGCCAGCGATCAGCGGCTGTTTGATCGGCTGGCCGAAGCGGGGCGGCTGGATCTGGCTCAAGTACGTCAACTCGATTGTTGGCTGGCCGGCCGACTGCGCCGGGCCGCTATCAGCCATGGCCAGGTGTTTGATCTGGCGTTGCAACCGGGTCAGGCGGGGTTGTTGCTGGTGGAAGTGTGCGAGGGCGTGAGTCTTGATTGGCTGGGTTGGGTGCAGGACTTGCTGACGACGTTGCTGAGTAGCGTCAATGGCATGCTGCGCGGCTCACCGCTGTTGGGGCACGACCCGCAACCGAGTCTGTTGCTCGATGCGCAGGGCCGGCCGCTGGAGTTCAACGCGGCGCTGCTGGCGTTGCTGGCCGAAAAGCCGCTGACTGATGTGCTGGGTTTTTTACCGGTGAATCACCGGGTGCTGGTTCGCGCCTGCCTGGACCAGCAACGCGCCATCGAAGGTGTCGAAGCCCAATTCGAAGCGCAGATCCTGATCTGGACGTTTATTCCCGATCCGCAGGACAACCGTGTACTCGCCCGGTGTCGCGATGCCACGGCACAAGTGCTGGCCGAGCGTGAAGCGGCTACGGCACGACGGCTGTACCGGCTGATCATTGAAAACACCACCGACCTGATTTCCCGACACACACCGGACGGGCGCTTTCTCGATGCCTCGCCGGCGTCCTGGACATTGCTCGGCTACTGGCCGGAGGAGTTGCGCGGGCAAATGGCCCAAGGCTTGTTCCATGGTCAGGACCTGGCCAGCCTGGTGCAGCGCGCGCGGGATGCCCTGGAGCAGGACGGTTATCACACGATGACGTATCGGATTCGCCATCGGGATGGGCATTACCTGTGGTTTGAAACCGCCAGCCGGGCGATTCGCGAGACCTATACCGGCACGGTAGTGGAAGTGGTCAGCGTGTCCCGGGACATTACCGCCCGGGTGCACGCCGAGGAGAACAAGCGACGCCTGGCGGAAGTCGTCGAGGCCAATACCGATCCTGTGTTGTTCATCGACCCCGAGGGGCAGGTCACTTACCTCAATCCAGCGGCGCGGCGCATTCTGGGGATCGACGAGCAACAACCGATGCCAGCGCTGGCAACATTGTTCGCCAGCGGCGACCTGGCACGTCTGCAGCGTGATGGCTGGAGCAGTGCCGAGCGCGACGGTGTCTGGAGCACCGATGCGCGATTGCAACCACCGGCAGGCGGCACTTCGGTGCCGGTATCGCTGGTGCTGCTGGCGCACCGTTCGGCCGGCGGCGAGCGCTATTACTCGTTGGTGGCGCGGGACATGACCGAGCGTGAACTGCGTGAAGTGCAGCAGCGCCGTCATCAGGACGAACTGGCGCACACCGCGCGGTTGGTCACCCTGGGTGAATTGGCCTCGGGCATCGCTCACGAAATCAACCAGCCATTGGCTGCGGTCGTCAATTACGCCAATGCCAGCCAGCGCTATTTACAGACGCTGGACTCCAATCCCCAGGCCGCCGCCAAAGTGGCGCAAGGGCTGGAGCGCATTACCCATCACGCCACTCATGCTTCAGAAGTGATCAGACGTTTGCGGGCGTTTCTGCGCAAGGGGCAACGCCGCATGCAGGCCTTGAATTTCACCGAGGTCGCCCGCGAGGCCGTGCGTTTATGCGCCTGGGAGGCGAGCAATTGCCAAGTGACAATCGAGGATCGCCTACCGGATAATCTGCCGCCGATTTATGCCGACCGAGTGCTGCTGGAGCAGGTCCTGCTCAATCTCTTGCGAAATGCCATCGATGCCAACCGCGAACAACATCCGGGGCAACCCTCGCTGATCGTGATGGCTGCGGGGCAGGGCGGTGGTGCAACCGTGGAAATCAGTGTGCAAGACCAGGGGCCAGGCGTCAGCGAGCCCGAACTGGAGCAGATATTTACCCCGTTCTATACCAGCAAGGCCGATGGCCTGGGGCTTGGCTTGTCCATGAGCCGCAGCATCATCGAAGGTTTTGGTGGCGAATTACAGGCCCGACGCCAACCTGTCGGGCTGCTGATGTGCTGCCGTTTGCCGCTGGCCGGCCCAATAAAACAACAACAGGAATAACGTAATGGCAGGTGCGACGGAGCACGTGGTGTATGTGGTCGACGATGACCAAGGCATGCTCGATTCAACCGTCTGGTTGTTGGAGTCGGTAGGGCTCAAAGCCTTGCCGTTTACCAGTGGCGTGGCGTTTCTCAATGCCTGTGATGCCAGTCTTGATGCCTGCGTGCTGCTCGATGTTCGCATGCCCGGCATGGGCGGTTTGAACGTGCAGGAAGAGATGCGCGCACGTGAGCTGAACCTGCCGATCATTTTCGTCAGCGGGCACGCGGATGTGCCGATCGTGGTTCGTGCTTTCAAGGCGGGTGCCCATGACTTCATCGAGAAGCCCTACAACGAACAATTGCTGCTGGACAGCGTGCAACAGGCGCTCAGCAACTGCGCGGCAAGCCGCTCGGGCAATCAGGGGCACGAAGCCTTGCAGGCGCGCTTGCTGACACTGACCCCACGGGAGCGCGATGTCTTGCTGCCGCTGGTCCAGGGTTACACCACCCGCGAGATCGCCGAGCAACTGGGTGTCAGTGCGAAAACCGTCGATCTGTATCGTTCGCGGGTGATGAAACGCATGCAAGCCAATACCTTGCCGGACCTGGTGGGCATGGCCATCGCCGCTGAACTGGTCGATCCGCTGAAGCTGCGGTGATTGCTGGCGTTTTCCAATGATCGTCTATGGGGGGGAGGATCAGCCGCAAGACAGACCGGACGTCCCACCAACGTTATGACTGCCTGAGCTTGCGCTAGCATGAAAGATGTTCAGGCCACTCGCCATTGAGACTGGTCATGGGGCTCTGCCAATTGCAGGGGCCGGAGGAGGTGTGTTGAAACCATTCCAGCTCAGACCTAGCGCCTCAACCCTGAACATGTTGCGTCAAGCGTGCCTGCAACGCCGTGATGCGGTGCCGCCAACGTTAACGGAAAGAGCGCTGATCCCGGACATTCCAGATGCTCGCTACTGGCTGGACCAGGACCTGACGCCGTTCATTCGGGATGTGAGCCAGGCCAACCTTCGAGAGGCTGAGGCGCTCGCCAGCGCAGGGTTACCGAACGACATCCTGCCGCGGGCAAATCTGCTGGCCGTTTCGGGCGGCGGCGACGCCGGCACATTCGCCGGGGGCATCATTGCGGGATGGACCCGGCATGGGACTCGACCTGAGTTCAAAGTTGTCACCGGCATTAGCGCTGGTGCCCTGGTCGCCCCGTTTGCCTACCTGGGGCCCCAGTACGACGAGGTCATTGTGCGGATCTGCAATGCGGTCGGTCCAAAAGACATTTTCCATGCGCGCAATATGCTGACCCGTCTTACCAGCGATGGTATGGCGCACAGCAAGCCACTGTCGCGGCTCATTGCACAGCACGTCACTGCCGAGACTCTTGCGGCGATCGCGGCGGAATACGCCAAGGGACGGCTCCTGATGATCGGTACAACCGACCTTGATTCAGGGCGCCCGGTCACCTGGAACATGGGGGCCATTGCCTCCAGCCAGGCACCGGGAGCGCTCGAGCTGTTTCGCAACATCATGGTCGCGTCGATGAGTATTCCCGGCGCCGTCTCGCCCGTCATGATCGATGTGGACGTTAACGGCCACCCGTTTCAAGAAATGCACGTGGACGGCGGTGTCCTTACGCAGGTGTTCCTTTACCCACCCGGCACCGTAATGGCGCTGAACCAAGTGCCCGGGGCGCGTTTGCGGCGTGAACGGCATTTCTATGTCATTCGCAACGGCAAGCTGGAACTGCAATGGTCCGGAACCAAGCGCCGAACCTTGAACATCGGCGGTCGAGCCATCAGCGCATTGATCCAGAATCAGGGGATCAGCGATCTGGATCGGATTTACCGAATTGCCCAGCAGGATGGGGCGGACTTCAATCTAGCGTACATCGGCTCCGACTTCCGCATTTCTCGCCTCCATAAATTCGATGGCGAGTACATGAAACGCTTGTTCAAATACGCCTTTGAACTCAGTGCCAAAGGCTATCCGTGGCATAAATCGCCGAGTTTGTGAGAGACGGTCTCAGCCGATCGGCTCGGCCGTACAACTCATTTCCCCTGAGCCGGGTTTCTGGAAAAGCCCCACGTTGCCGTCTTGCCAGAAGCGGTAATTCCCCTGGTAATCCTTGCCAATGTATTGGGTTCCCGAATCACTCTGCACTTGGTTCAGGGTGATCGAGGAGTTCGCCCATTTCAGGTAAACGACACCAGGCTGCGTGTTAAAGAAAGTGGCGGCAATCAGCGCATTAAGCCCTGTACACCGAAAAGCCAGGGGGCCTTCAGTGAGTCTGTCTGGATCCTTGGTTCTCACAATGGCCGAACCTTGGCGTAGCTGGTGCGCGCGCTCGGCATAATGTCGGATCGTGCACGCCTTGGGCTCAGACGTGGAGGCACACTGATTGCGGGCGTCGACCCAGAACTGCTGGTCGATCATGACTTTGTCTGGACGCGGCACTGAATGATCATCCGTGAGCGCCAGGCGATAAAGACGCGTCAGTTCGATATCCATCTGCATCAGTTGTGGGTCGCGACAAATAAGCTTTTCGACGGATGCCCTTGCCGTGGCGCAGTCGAAGCTGGTCTGGAAGGTCGGCGTAGCAGGTGAAGCATTGACCCAGCTGCTCGCCGCCGCGCACATGCTGGCAGCGAACAGACAGGTGACCGTTTTCATGTTGGCTTGATTCATTACCTGATACCCGGATTGCTGTGGGATCTATTGATCCGTTGAACAGTCATTTGTTCGCATTGGGTGTATCGCAGTGTAAGTCAGTGCTTAAAACTTGCCGCACCCGTTCGAGTTCGAGAAGTACAAATGGAATTAGAGCTTGCACCCTAAGAACTTTGTTCCAGGGTTAGTCGCCAGACGCTGAGCTAGACTCAAATATCCAAAGCACACTGATAGCAGTGGAGGCTTTATGAACAGATCCATTCCCCCCTGTCTGGCTACGATTGTCTCGGTATTCTGCCTTTGCGCTTCCGCCGAGACCGTAACGCCGCTCAAAGGGCAGTCCCCCGAATTGATTCAGCAGGACATCAGCGCATGCCAGGCCCAAGCTGGCAACGCTGCAAGCACCAGCACAACGCCTGAATCAGGTGGACGTGTCCGTGGTGCCGCTACTGGCGCAGTAGCAGGTGCGGCGGTTGCCGGAGCGCGCGGTCGTCAGCATGACGAGGTTTATGACAAGGTAGACGACGATGTTAAACAGGAATATCGACAGAACAAGGCCAAGGATGCTGCTGTCGCAGGTGCGGTTGTAGGTGGATCCCGGCAACGTCAGGATCGTCGTCAGGATCGCCGGGAAGAACCAGCTGTCACTGCTTCCGCCTACAACAGTTGCATGCAGCAACGGGGCTACCAGATAACCCCTTGAAGCTGAACATGCATCAAGATCTGTATCGTCTTTGACGGGCGCGACGGTGCAGGGAAGGGCGGAACGATCAAGGCGCTCAAGCCTGCCTGACCACATAGGGGGTGCAATGCGCATTCCATTGTTTTACGCGGTGTCAGCTGTATTGTTTTTGAGCGGACCTTACTGCCTGGCGCAGCCATTGGATGCGAGCGCGACCGCAAACGCTGCCGATACAGCGCCCGTCACGGCGGCGGCCAAAGATGCCGTGTTTACCCAGGAACAGCTGGATCAAATGCTGGCTCCCATTGCGCTTTACCCGGACCCGTTGCTGGCACAGGTGCTGATGGCCACCACGTACCCCGGGGAAATCGCCGAGGCGGTAACCTGGTCTAAAGCACACCCCGACGCCAAGGGCGATGATGCGGTCAAACAAGTGGCGAGCCAGCCCTGGGATCCGAGCGTGCAGGCGCTGGTCGCTTTCCCACAGGTGCTGGTAACGCTGGGACAGGATCCCGTCTGGGTACAACGCCTGGGTGATGCCTTCCTCGCGCAGCCCGACGATGTCATGGGGGGCGTGCAACGCTTGCGTCATCAAGCTCAAGCAGCAGGCAACCTGCAGAGCAACCAATATCAGAACGTGACAGTTCAGGCTGTTGCGGCACCGGCACCGGCAGCAACTCCGGCCCCGGCCCCTGCCAGCAGCACCTCCACCATCATTATTCAGCCCTCCGATCCGCAGGTGGTGTACGTACCCAGTTACAACCCGACAACAACCTACGGCACCTGGCCCTATCCTGCATCGCCTCCCGTTTACTATCCACCGCCGCCAGCCTATTACCCCGGTTCTGCATTGATGGCTGGGCTGGCGTTTGGTACCGGTGTGGCTATCGTCGGTGCGTTGTGGGGTGAATGTGACTGGGGCAATAACGACATCGACATCGACGTCGATCGCTACAACAACATCAATCGCAACAACCAGATCACCAATAATCAGAACAAGTGGCAGCACAACACCGTTCACCGCGATGGCGTTCCCTATCGAGACAGCAAGAGCCGCGAACAGTACGGCCGCCAACTGGACGGTGCCAATAAGCGTGAGGCCTATCGAGGGGAAGATGCTCAGCGAGCCCAGGCTCGTGAAAAAGCCCGCGGTTCAATGGACAAGCACGGTATCGAACGACCGGCCACCAGCAACCGCGAAGCCCGTGATCGAGCGCGCGCAGCCCAGTCTGGAACCTCGGCCAGCAATCGGATGCAAGCAGGTACAGACAGACCGAAGTCGTCTGACAGAAGCCAGGGCACTGCCAGAAACACTCGGGAGAGTCAGCAACCCAGGAAACAGACCGCTCAGGTAAATCAGCGCGGGCAGGGCGATTCGCAAGGGCGCCAGGCTGCGCAAAATCGACCGTCCGCCAGTACGGGCAGTGCCCGCAACAATGCGTTCGCCGGCGTACGCTCACCGTCCCAGGCCAATGCACAAGCCAGTCGTGGCCAGGCCAGCCTGGCATCCGCCCAGCGCCCCAGTGCCTCGCGACCAGCCGGCCATCAGGTCAGTCGCCCGTCCAATCCACCAGCACGTCAAAGGGGAGGCCGTCGTTGAAAAACAATGCTCGAGTGAAGGCACCCATGGGCTTGCTCCTTCATGTCTTGGCGATAGCTGCCGGCTTGGCGTGGTCGGGCATGGTTACGGCACAACAGGCATTTCCAACGCCAGAAATGGCCGCCCAGGCGTTCGTCGACGCACTGGGTACGGAACACGCCGATCAGGCACGCCTGACAGAATTGCTGGGTAATGAATGGCGCAGTTTCATCCCCCGCGAAGGCGTGCAGCGCAGTGATGTGGATGCGTTTTTGAAGCAATATCGCGAGCAACATTCCATTGAAAAAACCAGCGATCGCAAGGCGATCCTGTCGGTTGGCAGTGACCACTGGACACTTCCTATCCCCATGATAAAAGCCGCGAACGGTTGGCGCTTCGACATCGACGCCGGTAGCGCCGAAGTCCGTGCACGTCGAATTGGCCGCAATGAACTCGCCGCGTTGCAATCAGTGCTGACCTATCACGACGTCCAAATGGACTATGCGTCAGTGGATCGTGACGGTGACGGCGCACTCGCCTATGCGCAGAAAATCTTCAGCACTGCCGGCAAGCACGATGGACTTTATTGGGAGGACGACGATAGCGGTCAGATCAGCCCGTTGGGTCCCTTGTTCGGCAAAACCATTGCCGGCGAAGACTGGCATGGTTACCAGTTCCGTATCCTTGATGGCCAAGGTCCTTCGGCACCTGGCGGCGCCTACAGCTACCTCATCGGTGACAAGATGATCCGTGGCTTTGCATTGATCGCCTGGCCAGCGAAATACGATGACACCGGAGTGATGAGTTTCATGATCAGTCATGAGGGACAGGTGTTCGAAAAAGACTTGGGACCCGGTGGTGAAAAGTTGGCGCAGTCGATGAAGCGCTTTGATCCAGATGACAGTTGGAAGGTGGTTACTGCAGATCAAGAGTAGATCTACCTGGGGTATTGCAAGTCCCCTGCGGGAGCGGGCAAGCCCGCTCCCAGGATGTGGGCCTAACTCAAGACTGTGAAATCGCTGGCGTGCAGCTCCTGAACGCCCACCAATTGGATTTCGAACTCGGGGGTGGCCCCGGCGTTGACACTGCCGTAGAGAATGCCATCGGCAAAGCGCAGTTGGCCGGTGGCGTCGGCAGGGTCGAAGGCGTTGCTGCCGATGAAGGTGAAGGCGTCGACAGCGGTGGTCAGCGGGTTGGCGTCCAGGCCGGTGAAATCCAGAAGATCGCCCTCGGTGCTCTTGAAGCCGTTGATCACATCGCGCAAAGCCCCGACACCCATGTCCGACAGCGCACCAAACGCGTAGGTATCCGCGCCAGTGCCAGCAGTTAGGTTGTCGGTGCCTGCACCGCCGATCAACCGGTCATCGCCCGAACCGCCCACCAGCGTATCGTTGCCCGCGCCACCGTTCAGAACGTTCGCAGCGCTGTTGCCCGACAGAGTGTCGGCGTAGGCGCTTCCCGTCAGGTTTTCGAAGAATTTCAAGGTGTCGAGCCCGGAACTGACGGTGTTTTGTTGCGCTGACGTCGAGAGGTTTACGGTAACGCCGGACAGGGCGCGTTCAAAAGACACCGTGTCATTGCCATCGCGCCCGTCCAGCACATTGTT
Organism: Pseudomonas sp. BF-R-26; assembly: GCF_019947395.1. Taxonomy (NCBI): domain Bacteria; kingdom Pseudomonadati; phylum Pseudomonadota; class Gammaproteobacteria; order Pseudomonadales; family Pseudomonadaceae; genus Pseudomonas; species Pseudomonas sp. BF-R-26. The sequence continues at coordinate 376,705 of NZ_JAGYGK010000004.1, forward strand.
GCCGGCTCCGGCGAACAGCGTGTTGTCCAGCGCGTTGCCCGTGCCATTGGCGGCGCCAGTGCTATCGATATACAGACGCTCGACGTTGTTGCCGAGGGTATAGGCCGCCAGGCTGCTGTGCACACTGTCGACTCCTCCAGACACCGTATTGCTGTTGATCTCGATCACGGCGTCGTCGGTGTTGTCGACATAGTAGGTGTCGTTGCCATCGCCGCCGCTCATGCTGTCGTCCCCTGCGGCACCATTGAGCACGTTATTGGCGGCATTGCCGGTAATGAAGTTGTGCCGCTCATTGCCGGTGCCGTTGATGCCCGACACACCGGTGAGCACCAGGTTCTCGAGGTTGGCGGCCAGGGTCCAGCTGACCGAGGCCTGCACCGTATCGATCTGCGAGGTCGAGGTGTTGGTTTCCACCACGCGGTCGGACGCGTTATCAACCACATAGACGTCGTTGCCATTGCCACCGGTCATGGTGTCTGCGCCCAAGTGGCCATCCAGCGTGTCGTTGCCCGAACTGCCCACCAGGGTATCCGCCTGGTCGGTACCGGAAATCATGTTCTGAGCGTTGTCAAAAATGTCCTGCACGCTGTTGTTGTCGTTGGGGTTGCCCTGGAAGCCAAGGTCATTGGCAATGTAGTCGGCCAGGCGCTGGCCGACGATCTCCGCCGACTCCTCGTGCAGGTGCCAGACGTCGTCCGGATACGCCAGCGGATCGACTTCGTAACGCAAGGGGAGGTCGGTGTAGTCCACCGCCAGCTTGACGTCGGCGCGCTCGGCGGCGATGGCTTCCTGGACGGCGCGGACATAACCAACCCCCTCGACGATGGAGGCAATTTTCTCCTCCGAATAACCACGGGCACGCGCCGCGTCCTGTTCGTAGTGACCGGTTTCCATCATGTACACGTTGAAGTTGCCGAACTGGGCATGCAGGTAATCAAACACCTTCAGGGTCGCGGCCTTGTAGGCCGCTGCTGCCGCTGCTTTATCCGTGGCGCGGCCGATCTCCTGGGCGGCTTCCTCGCCCTGGCCCCAAATGATGCCCATGGTGACGTTATCGATGGATTGCAGTTCGGTGCGCTGGTCCCGCAGCAGCGTCACGGCGCGCAACAGCGCAGCCCCGGGTTGGTTGGTGTCGGTCAGCCACCAGCACAACTGGAGTTCTTCGGCGCTGAGAGTCGACAGGCCGGTGACCGTGCTGCCGCCCACCGCGATGTCGATGCCGTTGCCCTCGGCATCGGTGAACTGGCTGCGCACGTCATAAGAGGTGTAGCGGTCCAGGTCGTTGACCAGCATCGAGGTGCCGGACTGATTGTCGTCCTCCGTCATGCGCAGCAGGCGCGCATTGGATTGGCCGAGGGTGGGCAGGTAGAGGATGTTTTGCTGGGCGCTCTCGCCGAACACGAAGTCGCTGGCGGTCAGGGTGTTGAGGTAGTTGCCGCTGAGGGCGATTTCAAAACGATTGCCATCGGCATCCGCTTCGGCTGACTTGATGTAGGTCTTGTCGCCGGCCGCATTGAGGGTCATGTACAGCGTGCCATTGCTGCCATCGCCGAGGCCGACAAAACCCAGGCCCGAAACATCGATCTTGTCGACGCCCGCAGTGAAGTCATAAATCGTGTCGGTGGCCGTGATACCACCGGTGTCGTAGTCGCGGTAGCTGTCGAGTGCGTTGGTGTAGCGGAAGGTGTCGGCACCGTCGCCGCCGTACAGCGAATCGCGTCCGGCGCCGCCGTCGACGATGTCCGCGCCGGTGCCGGCCTTGATTGTGTCGTTGCCACCGAGGCCGAGGATCAGGTCTGTGCCCGCCGTGCCGTTAAGGGTTTCGGCATTATTGGTGCCGGTGATGGTGTTGGCGGGCGCATCGGCCACTACCAGGGCGAAGCTATCGCTGACCGATGCACCGGCCGGATCCGTAGCTTTGACCAGCACGTTGTAATTGCCGGACGCGGTGCTGGTCGGCGTGCCGGTGAAGGTCAGGTTGGTGGCATTGAAGCTCAGCCACGCGGGCAGGGCGCTGCCATCGGCGAGGGTCGCGGTGTAGCTGAGGCTGTCATTATCCGGATCGGTGAAGCTGCTGGCCGGCACCGCGTAGCTGAACGCGGTGTTTTCGGTCGCGTTCTGATCCAGCAGCGGCGTGGCCAGCACCGGCGCCTGATTGGTCGGCGATGAGGTGGCGAAGACAAAATTAGCGCTGGTCAGCGTGTTGAGGTAGTTGCCGTCCAGTGCCACTTCGAAGCGGTTGCCATTGGCGTCGGCGGTCAGGGATTTGATGTAAGTCTTGGTGCCGGCACTGTTGAGCACTACGTACACGGTGTTGTTCTTGCCGTCCCCCAGGCCGGTGAAACCCATGGCCGAGAGATCGATCTTGTCGGCGCTGATATCGAAATCGGTGATCAGGTCGCCAAGGTTGGCACCGCCGGTGTTGTAGTTGCGGTAACTGTCCAGGCGATTGGAAAACACGAACGTGTCCGCTCCGGCACCACCGGTGAGGATGTCCATACCGGCACCGCCATCGAGCTTGTCGTTGCCCGCGCCGCCATTAAGGCTATCGTTACCTGCCAGGCCGAGGAGGGTGTCGGCCGAATCGCTGCCCAGCAGCGAGTCGCTGCCGCTGGTGCCGGTGATCACCCGATTAAAGATGAAGTTATTGGCCGTCAGGGTGCTGGTCAGGTTACCCGAGAGGATCAGCTCGAAGCGATTGCCGCTGGCGTCGGCATCGTAGTCCTTGATGTAGGTGCGGTCGCTGCTGGCGCTGTAGCTGACCTGCAGGGTGCCGCCGCGGCCATTGCCCAGGCCGGTGAAACCGAGGCCGGCGAGGTCGATCTTGTCCTGGGTGACGTCGAAGTCGGTGATGGTGTCATCGAAGCTTGTGGTTGCGTTGCGGTAACTGTCGGACTGAGTGGTGAAACGGAACGTATCGGTGCCGGTACCGCCGGTGAGTTTATCGGTGCCTGCACCACCCACCAGAATGTCGCCACCGGCCCCGCCATTGATGGTGTCGTTGCCGGCCCCGCCGTAGAAAATCTCGCTGGCGGCGCTGCCCAGCAGGGTGTCGTTGCCAGCCGTACCTTGCACGGTGGTCATCGGCTCCGTGGCGCTGACGTAGCTGCCGTCACCATAGATAAGCGTGGCACCCTTGCTGGTGTGGCTGATGGTATTGCCGATAATGGCGTTGCGATCAGTGCCGTCTTCGTTGCGTTCGGCCACGCCGTAGGTCGACAGGTCGCTGCCGATGATGATGTTGCCCTGGATGGTGTTATCGCTGCCGTTGAAGTACTTGCCGGACACGCCCAGGGTGTCGTTGTAGGACTGGATGATGATCTCCGGTACGGGGCTGCCCAGGGAATTGTTGGTGAGCGTATTGTCGATGATCTCGACGTGATTGCTGCCGTAGATGCGTATCCCGGCGCTGGTGTTGTCGTAAATGTCGACGCCGCTGACAGTCACCTCGCTGGACAGTTTGATCAGCACTCCTTCGGCGCCATTACCGTACACCTCGCCACCGGTGATGGTGATGTTTGTGGGGGAGGGGATGTCCTCACTGCCGCGCTGTACCACGATGCCATTGCCGCCGTTGTTGTAGGCAATGTTATTGGTGAGCGTGAAGTCGTGGGTGCTGGTGACAATGTTGAAACCGTGGCGGTCGTTGTCGTAGGCGATGTTGTTTTCGAAGGTGCTGTCGCTGAGGAAGTCAGCCACGAAGCCGTCCAGGCCGTTGCCGTGGGACACGCTGTTCTTGATGACCATATTGACGGTCTGCTCGTGGGGGTCGAAACCGTACCCGGAGCAATCCTTGATCTCGACGCTGTCGAGGGTGACGTTGGAGTCGTAGCCTGCTTCGCCGGGAATGTAGCCGTTGAACCAACCGTCGATCTTGCCCGTGGTGCTGTCACGGTTGCCATCGATGGTGAGGTTGCTGACGCCGAAATCGTGGGTTTCCTCGCCATAGGCGGAGCGGATGACCCCTGTGATCTTGGTGTCGGAGCCGTCAGCCACCTTGACGGTGGTTGCGCCCATGCCATCCCCGTACAGGTAGACGTTGCTCTTGAGCATCAGGCAACCGTCGGAGGGTTCCTCACCTCCCGAAACGATATAAGTTCCGGTCGGCATATACACCTGCCCACCGCCTGCAGCGGCCGCCGCATCAATTGCACTTTGTATCGCCGCTGTGTCGTCAGTGATGCCATCTCCTTTGGCGCCAAAATTTTGTACATTGAAAATCATGAGCTTATCTCCGTATCAGGCGAAAACCTCGGTAGATGCCAATATTCCATCGACAGCTACCGTGTTATGACCCAACGGAGCGCAAAAGTTGTGACCGCGTATCGGTGAAGTGTCAAAAAACCGGACTAACTGATTAGCGGTTAGAAGAGGTTTTGGGGTGTTTCGAAAAAATAACGTTCTGTTGACGCTTGCTCAAATAGCAGCGGATGCCCTGTGGGAACGGGCTCGCAGAGACTTTCGGCGCCTAGTCGTTCCCAAAGAGCATCTGTGGTGAGGGCAGGGGTGGGCTAGAGGGAGTGGCGATACCTCACGAAATTGCGCTCGACGGCAGGGCTGTGACCGGTAAGGAGTCACCCTCAATCAGTCTCCATATCCGTTGTAATGCTTAAATTGGAAGCGCCCAGGACACAGACACGACCCGGTAACTGTCAGATCAAGTCTGAGCGTTCCGCACTTTCAGTAGCGAGCGGCAGTATTACTTTCAATCGCCTCTGCCGCCGCCAGCGTATTTTTCATCAAACACGCTACGGTCATAGGACCAACGCCGCCCGGAACCGGAGTCATCGCCGATGCTACGTCCTTGGCAGAGTTGAAATCGACATCACCCACCAGAACCGACAGTCCATCTCTTTCAACCCTGTTGATACCAACGTCAATGACCACTGCACCTGGCTTGATCGCCTTTGCGTCGATGAATTCAGCCCGACCAATCGCAACTACCAGGATGTCAGCCTGACGACATTCGGCGATCAGGTCTCGCGTGCGAGAGTGGACAATTGTGACCGTGCAGTTTTCCTGCAAAAGCAAATTCGCCATGGGCTTGCCGACGATGTTTGACCTGCCGACGATTACCGCTTTCTTGCCGCTGAGGTCGCCGATCTGATCCTTCAGCATCATCAAGCATCCCAAAGGCGTGCACGGAATCAGTTTGGCTTTTCCCTGACCCAACAGGCCCACATTGATCGGATGAAAGCCGTCGACATCTTTGACTGGGTTGATTGCCGCAATAACCTTCGATTCATCGATATGATCGGGCAGCGGAAGTTGCACCAGGATCCCATGCACATAACGGTCATTGTTCAGCTTGTCGATCAAGCTCAGCAGGTCCGCTTCGGACGTATCGCTTTCGAGCAGATGAGGGAAAGAGTCAATCCCGGACTCCAAAGCCTTTTTCATTTTGGTTTTAACGTAAACCTGGCTGGCAGGATCGCTCCCGACGAGGACTACAGCCAGCCCTGGTGCTCTGCCGCGTTTCTCCCTGAAGGCTCTTGCACCGACGGCGACATTCTTGCGCAGGATTTCGGCAAACGCCTTCCCATCAATTATGGAGGCCCCTGCATTGGGCGCGTTATCCAAAAGTTGTGTAGTGGTCATTTCATCCTACCCGTTAGCGGTCAGAAAGCTGCCTCCACTTCCATGGAGGCAGTTGCATAATCAAGATTTGAGGCGTTCGCCCTTAGGATCGTAGAGGCATCCGCGAACGACTTTCGCAGGGCGCTCTTCGCCCAGAATTTTGATGGTGAGTTCAGTGTCCAGGGTCGCAAGTTCGCGCTTGATAAAGCCCATGGCCAAACTCTTTTGAACGCGATAACCATAGGCTCCCGATGTTGTAAGCCCTACCAGTTTCCCTTGATGGAAAATTGGCTCGCTACCCAATGCGTCAGCAGGGCCCGCTTGCACTTCCATCAGCACGAGACGATGGCCACTCGGCTGCTCTTTTTCTGCCAGCACTGCCGCACGCCCTTCAAAATCGCCTTTATCGGTCTTGATGAAGTAGCCCATGTTGGCCGCCAGTGCCGAGTACTCGGTTGTCAGCTCGCGACCCCAGATCTGATAGCCCTTTTCGATGCGCATCGAGTCCATGGCCCGCAGCCCGAAGTCGACGATCTCATGCGCCTCACCCGCCCAAACGAGGGCTTCGTAAAGTGCCTGCTGGTGTTGAAGTGGATGGTGGAGTTCCCATCCCAATTCGCCGACAAAGTTCATCCGCAACGCGCGTACGGGAGCGCCAACAACCTGGATCTCCTGGCCGGTGAACCAGGGGAATGCTTCGTTACTTAGGTCGGCGTCGGTGAGTTTTGACAGCACTTCTCGTGCTTTAGGGCCAGCCAGGATGAGCGTGCCCCAGTCCCTGGTGATATTCGCGATGGAGATATCTGCGTACTTCGTTGCCCGTTGCCGCAGCCAATCTTCAATCAGCAGTTCACAGGCCGCCGGGCACATCAGGTAAAACGCGCCGCTTTCGAGGAGCGTCATGGAAAATTCCCACGCCACGCTTCCTGATGGGGTAAGAACATGGGCGAGAGCTACATCCCCGCATTTAGCAGGAACCTGGTTGGGGCTGATCCGATCCAGAAATGAACGAGCATCCTTTCCAGAAATCTCGAATTTTGTGAAGGCACTCAGATCGAGGATACCCACGCGATTTTGCACCGCTTCACATTCCGACCGGACTGCTGCATCCCAATTGCCCCGGCTGTAGCTGAAGTTCTCGACAGGGGCATTGGCAGATTGTGCAAACCAGCTGGCACGCTCCCAGCCGTAATAAGCGCCGAACACGGCATTCTTGTGTTTGAGTATTTCGTAAATCGGCGTGGTCTTGACTTCGCGGCACGCCGGGCGCATCGCGTATTCGTTCGGGCAGCTTAGTTGGTATTCGTTGGCGTACAGCTCAAGCGATTTAGTGACTGTGTAGGAAAGGTTCGCGTAGCTACCAAAGCGTCGGGAATCCAGCTCCCAAAGTTCAACCTCAGGGTGGCCGTCGATGATCCACTGAGCAAGATAACGCCCCGCGCCGCCACCCTGAGTGATCCCGAAACTGAACCCTGCGCAAGCGAAGTAGTTGTCGTAACCGTGCACGGGGCCGAGCAGGGGAAGGCCGTCCGGGGTGTACACGATAGGGCCGTTGACCACGGTCTTGATCCCGCCGTCACCGATGATGCCCACCTGTTCCATCGCTGAACCGATGATTTCTTCGAGACGGTTCAGTTCGGGTTGCAGAAGTTCCTGACCGAACGTCGCTGGAACGCCATCGACTGCCCAAGCCACCGGCTCGCGCTCGTAGGGGCCGAGTATCAGTCCTTTCCCTTCCTGGCGAAGGTAGTAGGAAATATCGGGATCGCGAAGCAGGGGAAGGTGGTTGGGTCTGTCCACCAGGGCTGGAATATTGTCGGTGACCAGATACTGATGTTCCAGTGAACAGATTGGGAACTGATGGCCGATCATCGCGGCCACTTCGTTCGCTCTGAACCCTGCAGCGTTGACGATAATGTCTGCGTGAATAACGCCTTGCTCGGTCGTCACTTTCCATTTTTTGTCGGCGAGCTGAGTAATCGCGGTGACTGGATTGTGCCGAACGATGGTAGCGCCGTAACCACGGGCCAATTGAGCCATGGCATTGGTCACGCTGGTCGGGTCGATATGACCGTCATACGGGTCCCAAAGCCCACCCAGCAACCCGGTGGTGTCCAGGAAGGGATGCAGTTCCTTCAGGCGCTCATTGTCGACCACTTCGACGCCATTCAAGCCGGCAAGCGTAGCCAGGCCTGCCACCCGTTTGAACTCATCCAGACGTTCCTTGGTATGCGCAAGCCGGATCGAACCTGTTTGATGGTGACCGACCGATTGACCGGTCTGTTCCGCGAGTTGTTGATACAGCTCGATGCTGTTTTTCTGAAGCTTCATGATGTTCAGACTGGTGCTGAACGAAGGAAGGTTGCCCGCGGCGTGCCAGGTTGATCCAGATGTCAGTTCAAGCCTCTCCACCAGCATGACATCCGTCCAGCCGGATTTGGCCAGATGGTAAAGCGTGCTCACACCAGTAATACCACCACCAATCACTAAAACTTTGGCTTCCGATTTCATCTCGGGGGGATCCTTTGACGGGTCTATTGGAGACATGATTCGCCGGGGCTCCGGGCGTCTGGATTCGATGCTAAGGCGCTTGAGATGGCACTACAAACGATGTATACCAGTGTCATTTATAAGTAGGGCTTATGCCGGGGTGCCGCAATGTCGTTGACCAATCTTCAGCTCAACTGGCTTCGGACGTTTGAATCAGTCGGGCGACATTTGAGCTTTTCGGCTGCGGCGATTGAACTGAACATGAGCCAGTCGGCGGTCAGCCAGCAGATAAAACTGCTCGAACACAAACTGGGCAAGGCACTTTTTTTGAGGCAAACACGTTCGATCCAGCTGACCGTATCGGGGCGGGCGTATTTGGCAGTGGTCCGGGAAGGCCTTTGGCATATGCACCAAGGGATGAACAACATCTTCAGCTCGGTCGCCCAAGGCGTACTTGAATTGAGCGTCAACAACTCTTTTGCGCAGCTGTGGCTCGCCCCCCGCATGGAACGCTTTGCTGAGCTGTATCCGCAAATTTCTCTTCGCATGTACGGTGTTAACTGGGAGGCGGATGCGCCACCTTCCAGCGCAGAGCTGGAGATTCGCTATGGTGCGGGTAATTGGCAGCAGTACGACATCCAACAGCTGCTCTCGACTGAGCTGAAACCGTACTGCTCACTGGACGTTGCTGCCAAACTTCGAAGTGCCGGGGGATTGCTCAGCCTGCCCTTGATCGATGTGTTGGGCACACCCAATGGCTGGAGCGACTGGTTGGCTACTTACCCGCAAGGTGAGGCAGAAAACTATCAGCGTTTCTACGTCGACAGTTACGCAATCGCGGCGAGCATGGCCATTGAAAACGCAGGCGTGTGTCTGCTTAACGAGGAACTCGTGGAGAAATCCAGGCTGCGTGGACAGCTCGTGTCGCCGCTCGATCAGAGCATTGAGTGTCTTGCCGGGTTCTACTTGCTGAAGCCGCACAACAAGCCGCTATCAGGGGCTGCACAAGCCTTTTGCACTTGGCTGGAGTCGGAGCTTCGTTAATCTCTGCGGACTGGGTGGGGAGTCAGGAGCCCGCCATAGGCGGGCTCCTTTCCCTTAACTGTTACTTGGAAACGCGAACTGCGCAGCCTCATGGCTGGCACGTTGTGGCCAGCGCTGTGTGATCGCCTTGCGACGCGTGTAGAAACGAACACCATCCGGACCATACGCATGAAGATCGCCAAACAGCGAGCGCTTCCAGCCGCCAAAGCTGTGGTACGCCACCGGAACCGGTAGCGGAACATTCACACCCACCATGCCGACTTCGATTTCGTCACAGAACAGGCGGGCAGCTTCTCCGTCACGGGTGAAGATGCAGGTACCGTTGCCATACTCGTGATCATTGATGAGTTGCATGGCTGCTTCCAGGCTCGCGACTCGCACGATGCACAGTACGGGGCCAAAAATCTCCTCCTTGTAGATCCGCATTTCTGGCGTAACGCGGTCGAACAGACATCCGCCCAGGAAGAATCCATTTTCGTTGTTGGTCACCTGGAGTCCACGCCCGTCGACCACCAGTGCTGCTCCCGATTCAACGCCTTCATCCACGTAGCTCTTCACTTTTTCCCTGTGTGCGCTGGTGATCAGTGGGCCCATATCAAGGCCGCAGGTAGTGCCGGCGCCGATTTTCAGCGCCTGGATCTGGGGCACCAATTTTTCGATCAGCGCATCGGCGATTTGATCGCCGACGCATACGGCGACAGAAATCGCCATGCAGCGTTCGCCGCAGGAGCCGTAAGCCGCCCCCATCAGGGCGCTAACGGCATTGTTCAGGTCAGCGTCCGGCATGAGCACCGCATGGTTTTTAGCGCCGCCCAAGGCCTGGACACGCTTGCCGCGTTTGGTGCCTTCGGCGTAGATGTATTCAGCAATAGGCGTCGACCCTACGAAGCTCAATGCTTTCACTTCCGGCGCCTCGATCAACGCATCGACCGCTTCTTTATCGCCGTGAACTACGCTCATCACCCCTTTAGGCAAACCCGCTTCTATCAGCAACTCTGCAATGTAAAGGGTAGAGCTTGGGTCGCGCTCCGAAGGCTTGAGGATGAAGCAGTTGCCGCACACGATGGCCAACGGATACATCCAGAGTGGAACCATCGCCGGAAAGTTGAACGGCGTAATACCGGCCACCACTCCGACGGGTTGGAAGTCGCTCCAGGCATCGATGTTCGGCCCCGCGTTGCGGCTGAATTCACCTTTCAGGATTTCCGGGGCGGCACACGCAAACTCAACGTTCTCGATCCCGCGTTTGAGTTCTCCGGTGGCATCTTCAATGGTTTTGCCGTGCTCTTCGCTGATCATCTGCGCGATTTTGGCTTCGTTCTGTTCCAACAATTGCTTGAAGCGAAACATGACCTGAGCACGCTTGGCGGCCGGTGTCTTGCGCCATGCAGGAAAAGCGGCTGTCGCTGCGTCAATGGCGTATTGAACGGTGGCGTGATCCGCGAGTAAAACCTGGTGGATGACCTCGCCCGTGGAAGGGTTGAACACGTCCGCAGTGCGACCGGCGCTGGCGGTACGTTCGCCATTGATCAGGTGATGAATGATGCTCATTGATGGAGACCTCGAGAGTGTAAAATAAAAAGTGGTGCTGGCGAGTCGACCCGCCAGCGCGCAGGGCGGGCACTTCAGTCGATGTGGTTCAAGGCTTCACCGACAGCGTCAAACATCCGGTCAAGATCTTCAGGCTTAGCGTTGAAGGTCGGCCCGAACTGGAGGGTGTCGCCACCGAAGCGCACATAGAAACCCGCCTTCCAGAGCGCCATGCCAGCTTCGAACGGACGCACAATTGCATCGCCTCCGCGCGGTGCGATTTGAATGGCACCAGCAAGACCGCAGTTGCGGATGTCAACGATGTGTTTGGCGCCCTTGACGCCGTGTAATGTGCGTTCGAAATGCGGCGCGAGGTCAGCGGATTGCTGAATGAGGTTTTCCTTCTCCAACAGATCCAGTGTTGCGAGGGCAGCAGCGCAGGCAACCGGGTGCGCCGAGTAGGTGTAGCCATGGCCGAATTCGACCGCGTATTCAGGGCTCGCCTGACTCATAAAGGTTTGGTAGATCTCGCTGGATGCGATCACCGCTCCCATTGGAATAGCGCCGTTGGTGATCTGTTTGGCCACGTTCATGATGTCCGGCTTCACGTCGAAGTACTCCGCGCCGCTCCAGGTGCCCATCCGCCCGAACGCGGTGATCACTTCGTCGAAAATCAACAGAATATTGTGTTGAGTGCAGATCTCGCGAAGGCGCTGCAAATAACCTTTGGGAGGAACGATGGCACCTGCGGAGCCCGACATAGGCTCGACAATAACCGCTGCGATATTCGTCGCGTCATGCAATTCAATGAGTTTCAGCAGCTCATTTGCCAGTTCCACACCACCGGTTTCCGCCATTCCTTTGGTGAAGGCCAATCCCGCCTGCAACGTGTGGGGCAGGTGGTCGACATCCATCAATTGACCGAACATCTTACGGTTGCCACCGATGCCACCCAGGCTGGTGCCAGCGATGTTCACGCCGTGGTATCCACGTGCCCGGCCGATCATTTTGGTCTTGGTCGACTGACCTTTCAGACGCCAGTACGCCCGGGCCATTTTTACTGCGGTGTCTACGCACTCGGAGCCCGAGTTGGTATAGAACACATGATTGAGATCGCCGGGCATGAGGTCAGCGACACGCTCGGACAGCATGAACGATAACGGGTGGCCATATTGGAAGGCGGGCGAGTAATCGAGCGTGCCCAACTGGAGGGCTACGGCTTCCTGGATTTCTTTGCGCGAATGGCCTGCACCGCAGGTCCACAGGCCTGAAAGACTGTCGTAGACCTTTCGGCCTTCGGAGTCTGTCAGCCAGCTGCCTTGAGCAGAGACGATGAACCGTGGGTCACGCTGAAAGTTGCGATTCGAGGAGAACGGCATCCAGTGTGAATCCAGTTTCAGCTGGCTGGCCAAGGAACGTTCGTGAGCCTGTTGTGTGTTCATGAGCAGTGGTCCTCGTGGAGAGATACTCATCGTGGTCAATCGGAGAGTTGTCCTGTTGAGCGTCCTGAATGCGAATTCAAGGCTTGCCTAGAAACTGACACGCGCTTAGATTCGGTAAAACATACCTTTCGATACCTTTGGTTTCAGGTTACCTAAACTATGAAGGCGCGCCGTCCCAATCCCGTTGCTCAAGTCACTGATTTTGATATTCGAATGCTCAAGATTTTTCGGAGTGTCGTGGAGTGCGGTGGGTTCTCCGTTGCCGAGAGCGTTCTCGGAGTTGGCAGGTCAGCAATCAGCCAGCAAATGACAGAGCTTGAACAGCGATTAGGCTTACGGTTATGCCAGAGAGGGCGAGCCGGGTTCTCCCTGACGGAGGATGGGCAGCAGGTGTACGAGGCGTGTTTACGGTTGTTGTCGGCAATGGAGGGATTTCGAAGCGAAGTCAACGGGATACACAGTCACCTTCGGGGCGAGTTGATCATAGGCTTGACGGACAACCTGGTAACGATGCCTCACATGCGCGTCACGGACGCACTGGCTTCTCTAAAGAAAAAAGGACCTGACGTTCAGATTCAAATTCGAATGAGTACACCTGGTGAGGTTGAGCAAGGCGTGCTGGATGGTCGCCTGCACGTTGGCGTCATCCCGCAAGTCGGTGCGCTTTCAGGTCTTGAATATCAGCCGCTGTATAGCGAACGTTCTCAGCTCTATTGCGGTGTTGGCCATCCTTTGTTTTTCCTCAAGGATCTGGATTTGAGTGAGCAGCGTATCCAGGAGCAGGACGCCATAGCCCCGACATTCCGCTTACCTGCAACCATCCAGGAGCACTATCAAGCGCTGAAGTGCACTGCCAGCGCATCGGATCGGGAAGGGATGGCTTTCCTGATTCTCACCGGCCAGTACATCGGCTACCTGCCCGACCATTACGCGCGTAGTTGGGTTGCAGAAGGAAGGCTCAGAGCGCTGAAACCCTATTCCTGTTTTTACGATCTGACGCTGGCTTCTGTCACTCGAAAAGGTCGCCGTCCCCATTTGGTTTTGGAGACCTTTCTGGAATCGCTCGCGGTGAACGGGTGACGGGTTGTCGAGCCTCCAAGTGGTCACTCATGGATTAGCTCAACTTATTAATAAGCGACTGATACATCGTTTGTTGTAGCAGATAAGCCGCTCGTACGATGGGCTCCAGAGGCTATGTTCGATGCCTGTGGAGGTTTTGATGCAACGCGAGGCTATGGAATTCGATGTCGTCGTAGTGGGTGGAGGGCCTGCCGGGCTATCTGCCGCCATTCGCCTGCGTCAGCTGGCGATCGCAGAAGGACGGGAGCTGACGGTATGTCTCGTTGAAAAAGGCGCAGAGGTCGGTGCGCACATCATGTCCGGTGCTGTATTTGAACCCACCGCGCTCAATGAATTATTTCCTGACTGGCGAAACATGGGGGCGCCACTGAACACCCCGGTGCAGTCAGACGAAATTTTCTATCTGTCATCCTCGAGCCTTTCAATTCGGGTTCCCGGGGTATTCGCTCCCAGCACGATGCACAACGAAGGCAACTACATCGTCAGCCTCGGCAACGTTTGTCGTTGGTTAGGCCAGCAAGCGGAGGCTCTGGGCGTCGATGTGTTTCCAGGCTTTCCTGCTTCCGATGTTCTGTACGACGAGGAGGGTAGGGTCAGAGGCGTTGTGACCGCAGACATGGGTGTAGGTCGGAGCGGAGAACAGAAAGGCGGTTTCACGCCGGGTATCGAGCTGATCGGTAAGCAGACTGTCTTCGCGGAAGGCTGTCGCGGGCACTTGGGCAAGCAGCTGATCAGCAAGTATCAACTCGATGCCGATTCCGATCCTCAACACTACGGATTGGGTATCAAGGAAGTCTGGGAAATTCCCGCTGAGCAGCATGTTCCCGGGCTTGTGATTCATAGCACTGGATGGCCATTGACCCAGAGTGGCACGCAGGGCGGCGCCTTCATGTATCACCTGGAGGACGGTACGGTGGTGATCGGGCAGGTCGTGGATCTCAACTATCGCAATCCTTACCTGTCGCCGTTTGATGAGCTTCAACAACTCAAGCATCACCCGCTTTACGAGCAGTATCTGCGCGGTGGCTCGCGCATCAGCTACGGCGCCCGTGCCATTGCGAAAGGCGGGCTTCAGTCTTTGCCGAAGATGCACTTCCCAGGTGGCCTGCTGATTGGGTGTGATGCCGGCACCTTGAATTTCGCCAAGATCAAAGGCTCCCACACGGCTATGAAGTCCGGGCTGCTGGCGGCTGAAACCATCTTCGAGGCGTTTGCTGTCAATGAGGCGGCTGGCCAGGATCTATCGGCGTATGAGGGAAAATTCAGGGCATCGTCCATTTACGACGAGCTTTACCAACAGCGTAATTTCGGACCCGCCATGCACAGGTTCGGCAATCTGATCGGGGCCGCCTACGCCTGGGTCGATCTGAACTTGTTGAAAGGGAAATTGCCCTGGACGTTCCATGACAAACGCCCCGACTACTCGACCATGGATCCTGCCGATAGCGCTTCGGTCATTCACTACCCGAAACCCGATAACGTCCTGAGTTTCGATAAGACCTCTTCGGTCTATCTGTCGAACACGAACCATGAAGAAGATCAGCCCTGTCATCTGACGCTCAGGGACTCCTCAATACCCATCGCTTTTAACTTGCCCACCTTTGCCGAGCCTGCGCAACGGTACTGTCCTGCCGGTGTGTACGAGATTGTGCAGGAAGGGGCGGCGAGCCGATTTCAAATCAATGCGCAGAACTGTCTGCACTGCAAAACCTGTGACATCAAGGACCCCAGTCAGAACATCGTTTGGCGTGCACCCGAGGGAGGCGGGGGGCCCAACTACACCAGCATGTAGAGGAGAAAGAGTCGCTACGCGATTGAGCGACCGAAGCGTTACTAGTGCGATGCGTGGAACAGAACAATAACGAACTCGATGAACACACTGCCTTCCTTACTAGAAATCTATCGGGAGCATCATGAAAAAATTAGCGTTAGTCCTCGTCTCTGGTTTGGCCTCTTTCGCCGTATTGGCGGAGGAGAACCTAACGGTTGTCACTTATGGTGGGAGTATCGCGGCGGCTCAGCAGCAGGCTGCGATCAAACCCTATGCAGATAAAACAGGCGTCAAGATTCGCACCGAAGATTATTCGGGAGGTATCGCCCAACTCAAAGCTCAGGTTGAGTCGAAAAAAGTTGCCTGGGATGTGATCGACATGGAAATGCCAGATGCTGTGCGTGCATGTAATGCCGGTTTGCTAGTGCGCATCAACCCGGCGAAAGATCTCGACGCCGCGCCTGATGGCTCCACGGCGAAGGATTTTCTTCCGGGTTCGCTTAATGATTGTGGGGTCGGTGCCTACATCTGGAGCACGGCGGTGGCCTACAACACCAATGCCTTTAAAGGGCCGCCACCGACAACTCTGGCTGATTTCTTTGACCTCAAAAAATATCCCGGCAAGCGTGGCCTGCGTAAAGCTCCCCAGGCGAACCTCGAGTGGGCTTTGTTAGCGGATGGTGTTCCTCGTGATCAGGTATACGCAACACTTGAGACTGATAAGGGGCTTGAGAGGGCTTTCCACAAGCTCGACTCTATCAAGAGCCAAGTGATCTGGTGGGAGGCTGGCGCTCAACCCCCACAGTTGCTGGCTGACGGTCAGGTCACGATGACCTCCGCCTGGAATGGCAGGATTTGGGCCGCACAGACGAAAGAAAAACAGCCATTCAAAATCATCTGGGACGGCCAGATGTACGACATCGATGTGTGGGCCGTGCCGGTGGGTGCACCCAATAAAGCCAAGGCCATGGACTTCCTGCGTTTCGCAACCTCGACTCAGGTTATGGCTGACCAGAGTCAGTACATCGCTTATGGGCCTACACGCAAGTCGTCCCAACCGCTGGTTCACGCTGATATGAAGTCGAGTATGCCGACAGATTCAGCCAACTTTGCGACAGCATTACAGGTGGACTCGCAGTGGTGGGGTGATCATGCCGATGAGCTGAACGAACGCTTCAATGCCTGGCTTGCGAAGTGATGATGGTTTGATTTGATTATTGAGTTTAGCCGTTAAGCCGTGTGGGTCGGCTTGCATCGAAGTACCAGATTCGGTGAGGGATAACGGCTAGTAGCCCGGCTGAACCAAAAGGAATGGCTCTCTGCCTGGTGCACATTTGCCCGACGCTAGCGTCGGGCTTTTTTTGTGAGTTATTTAAAACAAAGAAAACGAGTAACTGGCGATCAACCGGTTTTCATCAATGTCGCGGCCGTCATCGCTGCGGTAGGTTGCGTTGCGCCAGCGGACAGAAAAGCCTTTCAGCACGTCTTGAAAAGCGTAGGTCACATCGATGTCGCGCTCCCATTCCTTTTCTGCGCCCGGTTTGTCCAGCCCTGTCCCTCGTATGTAGGCCGTGAAAAAGGTCAGGCCAGGAATGCCCATCGGCGCGAAGTTGTAACCGTAGCGCAATTGCCAGCTGCGTTCGCCGGCGCTACCGAAGTCATGGTATTGCACATAGTTGGGTAAGTAGGGGTTGTTGATATAGGGAAAACCGGTGGCACCTTTCATGACTTGATAGGTTGCCAGCACGCTGTGGCCGCTATCGAGGTTGTAGCCCACTGCGGCGGAGTAGGCCCGGTTATCGACCTCGCCAGCTTTTGCGGCGCCGATATCGCGGCTGGAGAAGGCGCGTACATCGGTGGTCATTTTGCCTTTTCCAAGACGCGTGGTGTGCACCAGTCCAACGAATTGCTGGCGATACACATCATCCAGTGCGCCGTAGTAATAGCTCCCGGTCAGTGTCGGCGTGAGTTGATAACTGCCGCCGCCATAACGGAAGTGGTCTCCGACGCCGGTAGCTCGATAACGCCCGTCCTTGGTCGCAATGCCGATGTCACGTTTATCGGTAGAGTCCGGGGTGACGGTTTTATCGAACTGAGCGAAGTTCACCGTCAGATGTTCGATTTCGCTGGAGCTGATCTGAGTACCCTGGAATGTCTGGGGAAATAGCCGACTGCCATTGAATTGCAGCACGGGCACTTTGGGCAGTGCAATGCCGTAGTTCAGGGTTGTTTTCGAGAGCCTGACTTTGGCCGCCACACCACCCTTGGAGTATTCGTCAGCGGCTTCACCGGAGGCCCGTCGGGGTAACAGGCCGCTGCCGGTACGGTCCGGGCTGGAGTCCAGTTGATAGCCGGCGTATCCCAGCGCATCGATCCCGAATCCAACGGTCCCTTGGGTAAAACCGGACGCGTAATTGAGCAAAAACCCTTGTGCCCATTCATCCCGTTTGGACACACCGACGCCATCCCGGAAGTCGCCGTTGTAGTAGAAATTACGTGCTTCGAGACTTGCCTTGCTGTCCTCGATAAAGCCTGCGGCCATCGAGGACATGCTCCAGCAGACACCAGGTACGAACAATGCGATAGACAGAGTACGGTTCATTTTTATTATTTTCCTGACACGACGAGTCGCTGTTCGGTACTGGACCGAACAGGCACTCGATTGAAGTTGTTAGGGGGAGAGTGTTAAGCCTTGCAGCCCAGCTCTTGAGCCAGTTTTTTGCGGTCCAGTTCTTTTTCCCAGGCGGAAACCACCAAGGTCGCTACACCGTTGCCCACCAGGTTGGTCATGGCCAGCCCTGTGCCCATGAAGCGGTGGATGCCGAGAATCAACACCATGCCGGCGACGGGCACGATCGGTATCACCATCAAGGTGCTGGTCAACATCACGAACGCTGCGCCGGACACTCCGCTGGCACCCTTGGACGTCAGCATCGCCACGATCACCAGGGTCAATTGCTGTGACAGGGTCAAGTCGATATTCAACGCCTGGGCAATGAACAACACCGCCATCGTCAGGTAGATGTTGGTGCCGTCCAGGTTGAAGGAATAACCGGTCGGGATCACCAGGCCCACGACGGGTTTGGAACAGCCCAGGCGTTCCATTTTGTCCATGATTTGTGGCAGCACCACTTCTGAGGAACTGGTGCCCAGCACCACTAGCAGTTCCTCTTTGATATAGGCGAGGAAGCGCAGAATGCTGAAGCCGCAAACCCGTGCGACCCCGCCGAGGATGACAACCACGAAGAAGATGCACAGCAAGTAGAAGCTGCCGATCAATTTAAGCAGCGGCAGCAGCGACTCGACCCCGTAAGTGCCGACGGTGAACGCTATGGCACCAAAGGCGCCAATGGCCGACAGTTTGGCGATGATGTGCACAATGCGGAAAAAAACACCCGACAGGCCCTCGACGATGTCGTACACCGGCTTGCCTTTCTCCCCCATGGCTGACAGCGCGCAACCGAACAGCACCGATACCAGCAAGATGCACAGTACGTTGCCCTCGGTGAACGCCTGGGTGAAGGTGGTGGGGATGATGCCCATGAGGAAATCGACCATGTGCAGGTGCTGGGCTTTTTCCGCAAAGCCCGTCACTGCCTTGGCATCGAGCGTGTTGACGTCAACGTTGAAGCCACCGCCGGGATTGAACAGATGGCCACCGATCAACCCGATCAGTAGCGAGACCGTCGAAATGACTTCGAAATACAACAATGCCTTGCCGCCGACACGGCCGACCTTCTTCAAATCCCGCATGCCGGCGATGCCGGTCACTACCGTACAGAAAACCACGGGACCGATGATCATCTTGATCAGTTTGATGAACGCATCGCCCAAGGGTTTGAGGTCAGCGGCGAAGTCAGGCCAGAAGTGACCGACCAGCACACCGACGATGATTCCCAGCAGGACCTGAAAATACATCGCACGGTAAAAGGGTTGTTTGGTTTTTACGTTAGCGCTGGTCGGTGTCTCGACCTGAGCGGGCACATGGATAGGGTTCATAAGGTTTACTCGCTGCCATCTTATTGTTGGAGGTGTGGCAAAGGGGCCTGCTGTCAGCGTCCGTACAATTTCAGCGGGTTATCAATCAATAGCTTTTGGCGCAATACCGGGTCGGTGCAGAAGCGGAACATCAGATCCACCAGACCACCGTCGTTGGGCATGTCTTTGCTAATATTGGGATGTGGCCAATCGGTGCCCCACAGCACGCGATCCGGTGCTACCTGGATCAGTCGTTCGGCGAAGGGAATTGCGTCATCGAATGGCCGACGACCGATCGACACGCGCTCGGCCCCGCAGACTTTGACCCAGGCCAGGGGATTTTCCATAAGGTCGAGCAGGGCCAGGAAAGATGATTGTTCGATACCGTCCTGAGCATTGACCCGACCCATGTGATCGATGATGAATGGCACGGGAATACGTTCCAGGCGGTCGACGTAAGTCAGGATGTCCTGAGCATCGAGATGCAACACCACATGCCAGCCCAGCGGCGCGAGCCGTTCGATGGTGCGATCAAAAACATCCAGATCGGGTGCGCCACCCAGGTGTGCAACAAAATTGAAACGAACCCCGCGCACGCCCCCGGCATCCATCTCGGCGAGTTGGGCGTCGGTTTCGCTGCCGTCGACAATAGCCACGCCGCGATAACGTCCCTCACTGCGGGCAATGGCATCGAGCATCGCTCGGTTATCACTGCCGTGACAGCTGGCCTGGACGATCACGCCACGGCTGAATCCCAGATGATCGTGCAACGCTCGCAGGGTTTCAAAAGGAGCGTCGGGTGGGGTGTAGCTGCGGTCGGCGGTATAAGGGAACTGAGCGGCAGGGCCGAACACATGGCAGTGTGCGTCCCAGGCACCTGCTGGCAGGGCATGCGCAGGTTGGGTGGGATTGGAATCCGGAGCCAGGCAACTTTTCATCAGGTGTCCTTCATTCATCGGTGTTTGTAAGCGATACCTGATGGTCGTCTTTGCGAGCGCCTCGAACAACAGAGTCCAGGTTCTAGCAGCTATGCGGTTTTTGCATGCATGTCTTCACGGTATGCAGATTTCACGAACCATGGCCAATGTCTTTTCAGCCAGACGCGTCAGCGGTCGCTGCTCCGATGTCGCAATAAACAGATGGGTAGGAATGGAGGGTTCGACAATCTGCGCCGCTCTCAAGCCATCCGGCAGACTGTTGCTCCCGGCGAGGGCAGAACGGAACAACACACCGTAGCCCATGCCCAGCTTGATCAGCTCCAGGAGCGAGGGAATGCTGTCGATTTCCAGGCACACGTCCAGTGTGATGTCATGGCGGGATGCCTGGGTTTCGACCAGCCGACGTAGCGAATGAGGTTCGCTGGGAATGATCAGTGGATAGCGCCCCAGATCCTTCATGGCGACCGTGTCTGGCAGGTCCGAACTGGAGGCGCCGATCAACATCAATGGCTCGGAGTGGATGTGTTCGTAGTGCAGCTGCGCACTGTGGGCGGGGTTGAACAGGAGGGCGAAATCCAGACGGCCCAGCAATAGCCACTCCCGCATCGAATGGCTCAAACCCTCTTTGATACCTAACGAGCAACCAGGAAAACGTTCACGAAAGGCCGACACCAGGGTCACGGTGTGGCGTCGGGAAATGCTCGGCGGAAGTCCAATCACCACTTTGCCGGACAAGGTGTCGCGTTGCTCGCGCAACTCTTCGCGAGCCACTTGCACCTGTCGCAAGATGCCTTTGCCGTGATCGAACAGCCGCTGGCCAGAAGCAGTCAGCAACACGCCACGGCCGTGGCGCAGCAGCAGATGCTCCTGTAATTCGACTTCCAGTTGTCGAACCTGGCGGCTGACCACCGACTGGGAGATGTTCAATACCGCGGCCGCTTTGGTAAAGCTTCCGAATTCGGCGACTCGTACGAAACATTCGAGTTGTTTTAAGTCCATGAGCCGTTCTCGGGGGAAAAGCTCATGTTAACGCTTTTCCTCCAACAAGCTTTCTCGGGAGACGGGGCTGCCGTAGAGCGTATCGATCAGGCGTAGCCAGTCGAACGGTTCAAGACTTGGGTAATCAAGGTCGGCATCAAGCATGGCGTCCACAAGGCCCCGCTGGGCATTGACGATGGCCTGGCTCATGTTCGGTACAACACCCATGTCGTTCGAGGTTTTTGCCACCTCCTTCATTTCTTCGGACCTGCGCAGACCATGTTCGGCCACGCGGCTGATCAAGTAGTGCGGCAGCGCACCGTCCCAGCCCATCTGCGGGAAACTCTGATGCAATGAGGCCAGCACCTCGTGTTCAGCCTGATACTGTCGTGCGGTGCTCAAGCACTCGGTCGTCAGCGCTTCCAGTCCCTTGATCATGATGCTGCGACACATCTTGATCGCAGACGCGACACCGACTTCTTCGGACACCGGGCGAACGTTCATGCCCAGTTCACCGAGCCGGTCAGCAACCAGCCCGGCGGCTGATCCGCCTACCAAAATAGGGGTTTTCAAGCGTTGAGGCGGGACCGGTGCCATAACGGCAGCATCGATGTAACCGACGCCGCGCTGCTGCATGGCTGTGAATGCAGCCCGTTTGGTGGACGGAGCAACGGAATTGATATCGATGAACAGCTGGTCGGGCCTCATCAGCGCTGCTGCTACCCGAGCAACATCCAGCGCCGCATCGGCGGTGACCGCTGAGATGACCCAGTTTGCGAGTGCAATGGCTTCGGCGAAACTGTCGCATAGACGGACGCCGCTGCACCGAGCCTTGTCGTAGAGAGCGGCGCGAGTGCGAGGATTTTCCTGCAGGCGATCATAGGCGAATACGGTCACGCCCGTAGCCACGAGATCCTGGCCAAAAATACTACCAGCCTCGCCGAAGCCGATCAGCGTGATGGTGGTCGGCTTCATGGTTTCACCTCGTTTTGCCAGACGCTCTGCGCAATAAATACATCGCCGTCGAACAGCAACCGGGCCGTACGCAGCAGTCCACAGCCCGCCAGTTGACCATTTTGCATGCGCAGTTCCACGGTGAACTCTCCCGTTGGATGTTCTACCGATACCTGTACGCGTTCACCGGTCTGCGCTGCCTGGGCCAGTCCGCTGGCGACCGAGCCCGGAACCTGACACGCGGAGGCAACGCTCACAGCGCCAAACACCCCGATCGAGGCATGGCAACGACGGGGGATGAAGGTGCGACTGCAAATCGCGCCGCCATCACGAGGGGCGGCAATCAAGGATACTTTCGGTACGCTGCGCTGACTGACATCCCCCAGATTCATCAATGGCCCCGCTTGCAAGCGGATGGATTCGAGCACGGCTTTGAGTTCGCTGTCGGCGTCCAATTGTTCGGGACTTTCGTAGCCGCTACGGCCGACATCGGTGGCTCGAATCAAAATAACCGGCATGCCGTTATCAATGCAGGTTGCGTCAATGCCGTCGAAGCGATCTGTGGGGTTGCCAGTCGGCAGCAATGCGCCGCAGCTGGAGCCGGCAATGTCCTCAAATTCGATAATCAGTGGGGCGCCGGTGCCGGGAACGCCATCGATGCGAGCATCTCCTGCGTAACTGACCGAACCGTCCGGGGTGGGTACATGGGCGATGGCAATCTGACCGGTGTTCTCCATGAAAATCCGCACCGACGTAACGGGTCCCTGAGCGCTCACCAAGCCACATTCGATGGCGAACGGCCCGACCCCAGCCAGGATATTTCCGCAATTCTGGCCATAATCGACCTGGGCCTGTTCGACCAGTACCTGGGCGAACAGGTAATCGACGTCGGCGTCAGGACGCTTTGAGAGGCGGATGATTGCGACCTTGCTGGTCAACGAGTTCGCGCCGCCGATACCGTCGATCTGCCGTGCATCGGGCGATCCCATTACAGCCAACAACACTTGGTCACGCAGCAACCCTTCGGCGGGCAGGTCGTGTGCAAGAAAGTACGCGCCTTTGGACGTGCCGCCGCGCATCATCAAGCAAGGAATACGAGTCTGGCTCATGCGGGTCATCCTTGCAGGTCGTTGAGGCTGTCGTAATAGGTCAGGCCTCGGTCGGCGAGCTTCTGACGCATCTCGTAGATATCCAGGCCCAATTCGCCGGCTGCCAGGCGCACACGTTTCTGCTCCTCCAGTCTGGCGCGTTTACGACTGGTTTCAACGACCGTTGGCAACTCTTCGCGGCGGACAATCACCACGCCGTCATCGTCCGCAACCACGATGTCACCAGGCTCGACCCACTGGCCGGCGCAGATGATCGGTACGTTGACCGAGCCCAGGGTTTCCTTGACCGTGCCTTGGGCATGAACCGCCCGCGACCATACCTTGAAGCCCATGTCCCTCAGGGTTCGAGTATCGCGCACCCCGGCATCGATGATCAGCGCTCGTACCCCACGGGCCATCAACGAGGTGGCGAGCAAGTCGCCGAAGTAGCCGTCGGTGCAGGGCGACGATGTCGCGACCACCAGAATATCGTCGGGTTGGCACTGTTCGACCGCGACATGGAACATCCAGTTGTCGCCCGGCGCGACCAATACGGTGACTGCTGTTCCGCTGATGCTCTGGTTCTGCTGGATGGGGCGAATGGCAGAGTCCAACAGACCTTTGCGGCCCTGGGCTTCATGCACGGTGGCAACACCGAAGCGATCCAGTTCATCGATCAATGCGGTGTCGGCTCGGGGAATGTTGCGAACGACGATGCCGGTTTTTCCGATCAGCCTGCTCATGCCAGATTCTCCGTCACTCGTGGGAAGAGACTCTGGTAGCCCTCGGCGTACACGATGTTGCGGGTGGAGGCGATACCGACGTTGCGCTTGGCCTGTACGCCTCGTTGCAGGGCGACACGGGTGTAGTACTCCCAGAGATGCTCTTGACCGGCCATGCACTGGATGGCGGCATATTTCTTGTCCCAGACCTCAGTGATATCCAGCAGGACATCCGGGCGCCATTCGCACTGCTCCGGTTGATGGGGTTCGAAGCTGTATACCGGTGGGGCTCCGATGAATTTCTCGCCCGGCTTGTACCCTTCAGCCTGCGCGATGATGCGCGCCTCCTGTGTCAGGTTCATGGCCAGCGGGTGGTCGTAGTTGTAAGGGTCTTTGATTGAATGACTGAGGACAAACTCTGGTTGTACTCGGCGGAACACGTCGGCCAGACGGAACAAAGTCTCGTTATCTGCCCGCATCGGGTAATCGCCGATGTCGAAGAATTCTACAGTGGCGCCCAGGATCTGCGCCGCTGCTTCGGCCTCGCTGCGACGTGCAGTTTTGACCTTGTCTTCGGACATCTCGCCTTTGCGCCAAAGCTTGGCTGATTCGCCTCTTTCTCCATAGGACAGGCATACGATGTGAACGGCATAACCCTGTTGTGCATGCAGTGCGATGGCGCCACCGGCACGCCAAACGAAATCGGCTGAATGGGCGCTGACGACCAGTGCGGTTTTTTTTGTATTAGTCATTGAAGGGCTCTTCTTGCGGCTATTTGGTAGGGCCACATTCGCACTTGGTTGCGGTGATGAATAATGCGTTCGGCTGCAAGAGGTATGCATTTTACTTATCGAGGCAAGTTCTGCATGCTGTGAAACCGCTTCCCTGAAAACCGATAGGTGTCCATGAACAGTCTTGAACTGCCCAATCTCATGCAGGTTCGGGCGTTCCTTCATGTCGTCGACTACGGCAGTGTATCCAAGGCCTCTACCGTGCTTTTTCGGGCTCAACCTGCGGTGACGCGCGCCATCCTGGCCTTGGAAAAACGCCTCGGCGTCTTGCTGTTTGAGCGTAACGTCAACGGTATGCGTCTGACCGATTATGGTGAAGGCGTGCTTCCCCGTGCTCGTCGTACCCTGGAGGAGTTGCAGGCCGTTGTGCCTTTGCTGGGTCATGCGCCGGGGCATACCGCCGAACCGCTTTACCTGTTCCAGACGCGCCGTCTGGAGGTCTTCGCGACACTCTGCCAAACGCACCATATGCAAACTGCCGCGAGTATTCTTGGGGTATCGCAGCCGGCAATCAGTGCCGCCATCAAAGTCCTTGAGCAAGGTAGCGGTTGCAGCCTGTTTGAACGCACACCCCATGGCTTGCTGCCGACCCGCCCGTGCCTGGCGATGTTGCTGCGGGTGCGTCGAGCGCTGAATGAACTTCGTCATATCGACGCGGACATCGCCGCGCTGGGTGGCTCCCTTCAAGGCGCCGTGCATGTAGGGGCTTTGCCTCTCGGTCGTACCGGAATATTGCCCGAAGCCATGGTGCGTCTGACCTCGGAGCACCCCCATGTACGGATCGTGACCAACGAAAGTCCGTTTGATTTGTTGGCCAGTGAACTGCGCGCAGGGGATGTTGATTTCATCCTCGGCGCTCTACGCCCGTCGGCCTACGCCAGTGATTTACATAGCGAGGCCTTGTTGCAGGAGGAGATGGTAATCCTGGTGCGCCGTGACCATCCGTGGCTGAAACGTTCTCTTGATTATGACGACTTGAGTGCCGCCCGCTGGGTTCTACCTCGTGCCGGCTCCCCCGCGCGAAAGCTTCTGGACGCATTTTTCGCCCACATCGGCATCGCCGCCCCCAGCCCTGTGATCGAAACGGCCGACCTGGCGATCCTGCGGGGTGTGTTGTTGCGCTCAGACATGCTCGCCGCCGTTTCGGCCCATCAGTTGGAACACGAAATGGCCAGCGGTGATCTGGTGCGCCTGCCGCTTGCGCTCAGCCACACTACGCGCCCGATCGGCCTGATCTCCAGAGCCGGGGCACTTCAATCGCCAGCGGCGCAGGCATTGATGGACAAGATTCGGCAGGTCGTAAATGAGACGGCGATGAGAATCAGCGCTTCGATTTGAAACCGAAATAGTCCTCGCGGCACTGCCCAGAGCGGCCGTTGGATTCGATTTTGCTGACACCGCCTTCTATGTACACCGCCCACCCATGGATAAGCCCAACTTATCTATGAGTTCCATATAGATCGTTTGTAAGCATCTATAGGGACTTATAGCATCGGATTCCAGAGGTTTGGACTTATTCGGAGGTTGCTATGAAGGTGCTGGTGGCGGTGAAGCGTGTCGTAGACGCCAACGTCAAAGTCCGTGTCAAAGCGGATGAATCTGACGTTGAGTTAAGCAACGTAAAAATGTCGATAAACCCCTTTTGCGAGATCGCTGTGGAGGCCGCACTTCAATTGAAGGAAAGCGGGCAGGCCAGCGAAGTCATCGCCGTATCGGTGGGCCCTGACGCTTGTCAGGAGCAGTTGCGAACCGCACTGGCAATGGGCGCAGACAGAGCCGTGCTGATCAAGACGGGTAGCGATCTGGAACCCCTTGCGATTGCCAAACTTCTCTACACGGTCACCCAGCGTGAAGAACCCGGCATTGTTCTCCTGGGCAAGCAATCCATCGATGGTGATAACAACCAGACCGGTCAAATGCTTTCCGCCTTGATGGGCAGCGCTCAAGGCACCTTCGCTTCGCAAATCAACGTCGTCGGTGAGTGGGTCAATGTCATTCGCGAGGTCGACGGCGGACTGGAAACGAGAAGCTTGCGGTTGCCAGCAGTGATCACCGCTGACCTACGCCTGAACGAGCCACGCTACGCCTCTCTTCCGAACATCATGAAAGCGAAGAAAAAACCACTGGAGGTCATTGATGCCGGCGACCTCGGTGTCGATATCGCTCCTCGTTTGAAAGTCATCAAGGTCTCGGCGCCGCCTGAGCGCAAGGCAGGCATTCGTGTGAGTAGCGTTCAAGAACTGGTCGAGAAGCTGAAGAACGAAGCGGGGGTGATCTGATGGCTGTTTTATTGATTGCTGAGCACCACGAAGGGGCTCTTAAATCGGGCTCCTTGAACGCGCTTTCAGCGGCGGCGAGCCTTGGGGCAGACGTCGACGTTTTGGTGGCGGGTCAGCAGGCGGGCAGTGTCGCTGAGGAGTTGGCCACATTCGCGGGTGTGAGTTGCGTACTGATTTCAGATGCGCCCGAGTATGCAGATCAAGGTGTAGAGAATGTGGCCGCCCTGGTGACCGAGCTGGTGAAGACCTCGACTTATGGTCATGTCATCGCCGCCTCTACGGCATACGGCAAAAATTTGCTTCCTCGCGTTGCTGCATTGCTGGATGTCGCTCAGGTCAGTGACGTTGTGGAAATCGTTTCCGCGAACACATTTGTTCGCCCGTACTACGCCGGTAATGCCCTGGCGACCGTTGAAAGCTCTGACGCAGTCAAGGTGCTGACCGTTCGCACTACGACGTTTGCAGCTGCCGAACGAACGGGGGCATTGGCGCCCATCAAGGCCATCTCCGTCTCTCACGACACTGGTCTTTCCAAATTCCTGAGTGCCGATTTCAGCGTCTCTGATCGGGTCGAGCTGACCTCGGCCAAGATCGTCATTTCCGGCGGTCGCGGCATGGGTAGCGGCGACAACTTCGCGCTGCTGGAAAAAGTCGCCGACAAGCTGGGTGCCGCAGTCGGTGCCTCTCGTGCAGCCGTCGACGCCGGTTTCGTCTCCAACGATATGCAAGTGGGCCAGACCGGCAAGATCGTCGCGCCGGACCTGTACATCGCTGTCGGCATCTCGGGTGCCATTCAGCATTTGGCAGGCATGAAAGATTCCAAAATCATTGTCGCGATCAACAAGGACGAGGAAGCGCCGATTTTCCGCGTCGCTGACTACGGCCTGGTTGCCGATTTGTTCGAAGCCGTTCCAGCTCTTGAAGCTGCCCTGTCTCGAGGAGTCTGAAATGAGCGCCAAGCGTACTTATACCTTTGCTTTCGATTGTCCGGACCGGGTGGGAATCATCACCCGCACGGCGGGCCTGTTCGCCAGTCATGGCGGTTGGGTTGAAGAGGCCTCGCAGTTCTCTGACGAAGAGAGCAATCGCTTCTTCAGTCGCATGGTTGTTCGCGCGGAGACCCTGCCGTTTGACATCGAAGTGTTGAAACGCAAAGTCGAACCGCTCGCACAAGAGATGTCGATGAACTGGCGTCTGGTCGACAGCGACCAGCGTAAGCGCGTGGTGCTGATGTGCAGCAAAGGCTCGCACTGCATGACCGATCTGCTTGATCGCTGGAAAACCGGTGACCTGGTCTGTGACATCGCCTGCGTGATTTCCAACCATGAGGATTTGCGCAGCCTGGTTGAGTGGTACGGCATTCCGTTTGAATACGTGCCGGTCGACAAAGACAACAAGGCTGCAGGGTTTGCCAAAACCGAACAACTGATCGATGAATACCGCGCGGACTGCATTGTCCTGGCGCGTTACATGCAGATCCTGCCGCAGAACCTGTGTGAAAAATATCGCCACAAAGTCATCAACATCCACCACAGCTTCCTGCCGTCGTTCATCGGCGCCAAACCATATCACCAGGCATCCCGTCGTGGGGTGAAGCTGATCGGCGCGACCTGTCACTACGTCACCGAAGACCTCGACGAGGGGCCGATCATCGAGCAGGACGTCGCGCGTGTCAGCCATGAACAGTCTGTCGATGATCTTGTCCGGCTAGGTAAAGACGTCGAAAAAACCGTACTGGCCCGTGGGCTTCGAAACCATCTCGAAGATCGCGTACTCGTGTACGGCAATAAAACCATCGTGTTCTAAGCACCCCCAATCGTCGAGCCAGTTGCCCTGCCTGGGGCGCTGGCACTGGAGTTTAATATGAGCAATACCGTTCCGAGTTCGGCTCGTGTCGTCATCGTCGGTGGTGGGGTTATCGGGTGCAGCGTTGCATACCACCTGACCAAACTGGGCATCAAGGATGTCGTGCTGCTGGAGCGCAAGACGCTGACCTGCGGCACGACCTGGCATGCCGCCGGCCTGGTGCCGACACTGCGCGCGACTTACAACATGAGCATGCTGGCGAAGTACAGCGCTGGCCTCTACGAAGGCCTTGAAGCAGAAACGGGTCAGGCCACTGGCTTCGTGCGTAACGGTTCCTTGAGCGTCGCGACTCACCAGGAGCGTTTCACCGAACTCAAGCGCGGTGCGTCGATGGCTAAGCTTTGTGGCTTTCCATGTGAAGTGGTCAACCCTGAGCAAGCTCTTGATCTATGGCCACTGCTGAACATCGAAGACATCGTCGGCGGCGTGTATTTGCCGTTGGACGGTGTGGTCAACCCGGTTGACGTCACCCAGGCACTCGCCAAGGGCGCTCGAATGGGCGGCGCTAAAATCATTGAAAACACCCAAGTTCTGGATATCAAGATCAAGGATGGCAAGGCTGCAGGCGTAGTCACGGCTCAAGGCGATATCGACGCTGAGTTTGTGGTGAACTGCGCCGGTATGTGGGCGCGCAATTTCGGCAAGAAAGCCGGGGTCAACATTCCGCTTCACGCCGCAGAACACTACTACGTGGTCACGGAGCCGATGCCGGAAATCAACGGCATCATGCTGCCGACATTGCGTGACCTGGATTACTACAACTACTTCAAGACTGACGCTGGCAAGCTTTTGATTGGCACCTTCGAACCCAACGCCAAACCTTGGGGGCATGAAGGTATTCCCGACAGCTTCAGTTTTGATGAACTGCCACCTGATTTCGATCACCTGGAACCCTACCTGGAAGCGGCCATTCGCCGAATCCCTGCGCTGGAGAAGACCGGGCTGCAAGTGTTCTTCAACGGTCCAGAAAGCTTTACCCCCGATGACCGCTACCACTTGGGCGAAGCACCTGAGTTGCGCAACTATTTTGTCGCCGCAGGCTTCAACTCGGTGGGCATCCAGTCAGCGGGCGGCGCCGGCAAGGTGCTGGCCGAGTGGATTGCCAAAGGTCACGCCCCGATGGATCTGTGGGACGTCGACATCAAGCGTAACTTGCCTTTCCAGGGTAACTCTCAGTACCTGTATGACCGCACCACGGAAGGGCTGGGCCTGCTGTATGCCATGCACTGGCCATTCCGTCAGTTCGAGTCTGCTCGCAACGCACGCAAAAGTATCCTCCATGACCGTTTGGTGGCCGCCAATGCCTGCTACGGCGAAGTGGTCGGCTGGGAGCGCGCGAACTTCTTCGCACCGCAGGGTCAGAAGCCGGAATACGGGTACAGCTGGGGGAAACAAAACTGGTTCGAGTGGTCGGCCGCTGAACACAACGCAGTGCGCAACACCGTCGGCCTGTTTGATCAAAGCTCCTTCGCCAAAATACTGGTCCAGGGCCGCGACGCAATGTCGGTGCTCAACCGGATTTGCAGCAACAACATCGATGTCGAGCCGGGCAAGATCGTCTACACCCAGTGGCTGAATGAGCGCGGAGGTATCGAGGCCGACCTGACCGTGACACGACTTGAGAAGGAGTCGTTTCTCATCGTCACCGGTCCATGGACGCAGACTCGCGAGCTGAACTGGCTGCGCCGCAACACGCCGGACGAGGCGAATGTTGTCTACACCGATGTCACCTCGTCGATGGCTGTGATCAGCGTGATGGGCCCCAACGCCCGCAATTTGCTGCAGCCACTGACTACCGACGACCTCTCTAACGAAGGCTTCCCGTTTGCCACGTCCAGGGAGATCGAACTTGGTTATGCCCGCGTACGAGCGTCGCGTATTACCTACGTGGGCGAGTT
Source organism: Pseudomonas sp. BF-R-26 (assembly GCF_019947395.1). Lineage (NCBI taxonomy): Bacteria > Pseudomonadati > Pseudomonadota > Gammaproteobacteria > Pseudomonadales > Pseudomonadaceae > Pseudomonas > Pseudomonas sp. BF-R-26. The sequence goes on from NZ_JAGYGK010000004.1 coordinate 407,131, forward strand.
GGGCTGGGAGCTGTACATCTCGACTGAATTCGCTCCGGATGTATACGACCGAATTGTCGCGGCGGGTGAGCCTCACGGCTTGAAGTTGTGTGGCTATCACGCCCTGAACTCCCTGCGTATCGAGAAGGGCTATCGCCACTTCGGCCACGACGTGGTGGAAGAGGACACGCCGCTGGAAGCCGGGCTGTCGTTTGCTTCGGACTTCAACAAGGCCGGCGGTTTCATCGGTAAAGAGGCCTTGCTCAAGCAGAAAGCCGAAGGCGTGAAAAAGCGCATGGTCCTGTTCAAGTTCCTCGATCCAGAGGCTACCAACTACCACGAAGAACCGATCTATCGGAACGGAGAGATCGTCGGGCGCACCACCTCTGGCATGTACGGCCACTACATCGGCAGCAACGTCGCCATGGGTTACGTCTGTAACGTCGAAGGTGCAACGGCTGATTGGGTGAAGGAGGGCAAGTACGAGATCGAGGTGGCCACCAAGCGCTATGAGGTGGAGGCAAGCCTTCGTGCGTTCTATGACCCTGAAATGAACAAAATCAAGTGCTGACCCTCTAGGCCAACCGTATTAGCGGCGGCCAGGCACGGTATAGAAACGTCATAACAACAAGTCGATTGAATCGCGCAGTGCCCGGAGGTTCGAGTCCGGGCCAGGCGCAAAAATCGCCGGAGACAACCATGAATGCAAAATGCATCGTCAGGTCGAAGTCGTCGAAAACCCAGCCGGGTTCGCAGCTTTGTGCCGCTCCATCACACCTTATCGATTCCGGGCTCGCCCTGAGCCTTTTCTGCCGAAAGATTCCTCTTGAGTTTGCCGCGTCGACGATCAGACACGGGCGTCCGTACGCCTGATTGATGGCTGTCCTGAGTCCTCGCGAACAAGAGAAACCGTGTGAACGCCGCTTAAGACGGCCTCGCACTTAGCCGATCAAAGAATTGCAGAAGGGTGGTCACATGCAAACAGAATCCTTTGTGAGTTTTCGCAATGTGCAGAAGAGCTACGACGGCGAAAACCTCGTGGTCAAAAACTTCAATCTGGATATTCAGCGCGGCGAATTCATCACCATGCTTGGGCCATCCGGCTCTGGAAAAACAACGTGCCTGATGATGTTGGCGGGTTTTGAAACCGTCACTCACGGGGAAATCTCCATCGACCGCCAGCCGGTCAACGATATCTCACCACAGAAGCGCGGCATCGGCATGGTCTTTCAAAACTATGCATTGTTCCCGCACATGACCATTGCCGAGAACCTGGCCTTTCCGCTCAAGGTTCGTGGGCTTTCTTCAAGCGACATCCAGGACAAAGTCAAGAAATCCCTGGACATGGTCGCCATGGGCGCACTGGGCAATCGCATGCCCGCACAACTTTCAGGCGGCCAGAAACAACGGGTTGCCCTGGCACGGGCGCTGATTTTCGAACCTCGCCTGGTACTCATGGACGAGCCGCTCGGCGCGCTCGACAAGCAACTGCGTGAACAAATGCAGTACGAGATCAAGCGTCTTTCCAAGCAGTTGGGCATTACCGTCGTTTACGTGACCCACGATCAGACCGAGGCCCTAACCATGTCCGATCGCATTGCGGTGTTCAACGATGGGGTGGTTCAGCAACTGGCCAATCCGTCCGACCTGTACGAGAAACCCGAGACTGCCTTTGTCGCCAGCTTCATCGGTGAAAACAACCGGCTGACGGGGGAGGTCATCGAGCGCGATGGCGATTACTGCCAAGTGCAAGTCGGCAACCTTCGAGTGAAGGCCGTTGCGGCGAAGTCCGCGAGTACCGCCCGTGGCACGAAAACCACCTTGTCGATTCGCCCGGAGCGCGTCTACCTCGATCCGGCCGATGGCCAATGTGACAACCGGCTTCCGGCAAAAATTCAAGAGCTGATCTATCACGGGGACCATCTGCGCCTGCGGTTGAGCGTCGCGGATCAAGATGACTTCATCGTCAAAGTGGTCAACGGCGTCAACCAGTCAACGCCGACTCCCGGCGCCCTGGTGACCGTAGGGTGGCGTGCTGACGACTGTCGAGCGCTCAACACCGTTATCTAACTTTCCGTCACCCTTCACACGGAGATCACTCCATGAATCGCCCTGTAATGTCTGAAGGGCCTGCGGATCGGCTGTTTGTGCAGCCGAAGGTTGGCCAGTCAATAAAAGAAAGCCTGGACAAGGCCGAGCGTCGGAACAAGTTCAAGTCCGTGCTCCTGGTGTTGCCACTGCTTGCGTTTATCGCCGTGTTCTTTCTCATGCCGATCGGCGACATGCTGATGCGCAGCGTGCAAAACGGCACGCTCGCCGACTACATGCCCAACAGTACGGTCGAGTTGAAGCAGTGGGATCGGCAGGCACTGCCTGAAGAAAAGACGTTTGCGGTGGTCGGCAACGATATTCTCGACCTCCTCAAATCGCAGAACCTGGACCGGGTCGGGACTGACTTGAACCGCGTGCAAAGCGGCATGAAGCTGCTGCTGAACAAGACAGCGAGGGGCCTGGAAAAACAGACTCCGGCAGGGATCACCGAATTCAAGCCGCTGATGATCAGCATCGACAAGCGTTGGGGAGAAACCGCGACGTGGTCGCAGCTCAAGGTGATGGCGCCTTCGATTTCCGCAGTGCATTACCTGGCGGCGCTGGATCGTCAATACGACGATAACGGTGACATCGTGCAGCAGCCGGAAAGCCGACAAATCTATGTCGACAATCTGTTGAAGACGCTCGCGGTCAGTGTCGCGATCACCTTCATCTGCTTTCTGCTGGGCTATCCGCTGGCGTACTTCCTGGCCAGCTTGCCGGACCGCTTCAGCAACTTGCTGATGATCCTCGTGCTTCTGCCGTTCTGGACATCGTTGCTGGTCCGGACCAGCGCCTGGATCGTCATTCTCCAGTCCAATGGAGTGTTCAACGATGTCCTGCACAGCCTTGGCATCATCAATCAGCCGCTCGATCTGATGTACAACCTGTACGGCACGATCATCGCCATGACCCACATCCTGCTGCCGTTTATGGTGCTGCCGCTTTACAGCGTCATGCGCGGTGTCGACCAGACCTACATCCGTGCCGCGCACTCCATGGGCGCCAGCTCCATGCGGACCTTTTTCAAGATCTACTTTCCACTGTCCCTGCCGGGCGTCAGTGCAGGGGGGATTCTGGTCTTCATTCTCGCGGTTGGTTACTACATCACGCCGGCACTTGTGGGTGGCCGAACCGGCCAGATGATCAGCAACTTCATCGCCTATCACATGCAGACGTCCTTGAACTGGGGCCTGGCTTCGGCGATCGCCAGCCTGCTCCTGGTGGTAGTGCTGCTGATGTACTGGGTCTACGACCGATTCGTAGGCATTACCAATATGAAGTTGGGGTGAGCCATGAGCCTTCCAAAATACATCGGACCTTTCGAACGCTGCTGGTTTTTCACCGTGCGCGGATTTGCTCTGCTCGTGCTGCTGTTTCTGGTGGTGCCGATTCTGGTAATCATCCCTTTGTCCTTTAACGTCGAGCCGTATTTCAGCTTCACGTCGGACATGCTTCATCTGAAACCGGAGGCATTTTCCCTACGCTGGTATCACCAGCTGATCAACGACCCGCTTTGGGTGCTGTCGATCAAGAACAGTTTCCTGGTGGCGTGTGGTGCAACTGTGATCGCTACCGCGCTCGGTACGCTTGCATCCATTGGGCTGAGCCGCTCTGACTTGCCTTACAAGCGCCTACTCACCGGCATTCTGATTTCGCCGATGATCGTTCCGGTGATTATTTCAGCCGCTGGCATGTACTTTTTTTACAGCAAATTGGGGATTGGCCAGAGCCTGCTCGCGCTGATCCTGTCGCACGCTGTGCTGGGTACGCCGTTCGTGATTCTGACCGTCACCGCAACGCTCGTGGGGTTCGATCATTCACTGACCCGCGCCGCCGCCAGCATGGGCGCATCGGCGACCTACACGTTTTTCAACGTGACGTTTCCCCTCATTCGCCCCGGCATCATTTCAGGCGGGCTGTTCGCATTCATCACTTCGTTCGACGAGGCGGTGATCGTTCAGTTTTTGGGCGGGGTCGAGCAGCGCACCATCCCTCGTCAGATGTGGTCCGGAATGCGTGAGCAGATCAGTCCCACGATTCTCGCTGCTGCAACGTTGTTGATCATTTTGTCTGTCCTGCTGTTGTTGTCTATCGAAGTCCTGCGCCGTCGTTCGCTCCGCGTTCGTGGAATCACTAATTGATCTGAGATCTAGGGAAGCAGTTATGAAAAAGATGTTGATATGCGCGGTAACAAGCCTCGCGTGTGTGTCTGCGATGGCTCAGGAGAACCTGACGATTGTGACCTACGGTGGCTCACTGGCCGCTGCTCAGACCAAGGCAGCAATCAAGCCATTCAGCGAGAAAACCGGGGTGAAAACCACGCTAGAGGATTACTCCGGCGGCATCGCTCAGCTCAAGGCTCAAGTCGATACCAAAAACGTCACCTGGGACGTCGTCGACATGGAATTACCGGATGCCGTTCGGGCGTGCAATGCGGGGCTGTTTGAACGCATTAACCCGAGCAAGGACCTGGAAGCGGGGACGGGCGGCGCTCCGGTTGACGTGGACTTCATCTCCGGCGCCGTCACCGACTGCGCGGTGGCCAACATCATTTGGTCGACGGCGGTCGCTTACAACGTCAACGCGTTCAAAGGTGAGCAACCCGCCACGCTGAAGGATTTCTTCGACCTGAACAAATTCCCAGGCAAGCGTGGATTGCGCAAGGCGCCTCAGGGCACGTTGGAGTGGGCACTGCTGGCCGATGGAGTGCCTCGCAATGAAGTGTATTCCACCCTGGAAACCGAGGCGGGTATCGAACGGGCTTTCGCCAAACTCGACTCGATCAAGAGTCAGGTGATCTGGTGGGAAGCGGGTGCCCAGCCGCCGCAATTGCTCGCGGACGGCCAGGTCGTGATGACCTCGGCATGGAATGGACGTATCTGGACCGCTCAGACCCAAGAGAAGCAACCGTTCAAGATTATCTGGGACGGCCAACTGTACGACATGGACGTATGGGCTGTGCCCGCCGGCAGCAAGAACAAAGCACGGGCCATGGAATTCCTGAAATTCGCCACCAGCACGCCGGTGCTGGCGGAGCAAAGCAAATACATCGCCTATGGCCCGACACGTAAATCGTCGCAAGCCCTGGTCAGCGAAGAGATGAAACCGCACCTGCCGACCTCGTCGGAAAACTTCAAGACGGCATTGCAAATGAACGCCGAATGGTGGGGTGACCATGCTGACGAACTCAATGAACGCTTCAATGCCTGGCTGACAAAGTAACCCCTCTGTTTTGCAGACTTTTCAGGAGTTCAACGCCATGTCGACTTTGGTTTACCTCGGGCTAGGGAGTAACCAGTACCGAGATCATCATTTGGGGTTGGCGTTGGAGTTCCTGGCCGCATTGCTGGTGGATGTTCAGTGCTCCCCGGTCTATTCCTCCGCGGCAGCCGGCTGCGTGGGCGACGATTTTTTTAACGTTGCTCTGTCCGGGCGCACTGATCTATCGCTGGGCCAGTTGAGTGATGTCCTAAAGCGTTTTGAGGCCAGGTACGCGCGCGTGCTGGTTCCTCGAATCGTCTTGCCAGTGGATATCGATATTTTGCTGTATGGAGATTTCGTGGGGACTTACGCGCATGGGGTGCTGCCGAGGTCGGATCTTATCGATAGACCTTACGTGATGATGCCGCTTGCTGTGCTCGCCCCGGAAGCAGTGCATCCCATCACCGGTAAAACCTATAAAACAACCTGGCTTGAGTTCGAGCGGGACATACCTGCCGAGGAAACACCAGTCCTTGTAGCCTGCGACGGGCTGTCCCTGCCCAAGGGTGCAAAAACAGCTGGGGCGGATGATTTTGTGATGGCGCAAACGCTTAAATCACTACGTATTCGACAAGGCCTTACTCAGCGCAAGCTCGCTGAAAAAGCACAGGTTACCCATAGCTCCATATCTGTCATAGAAAAGAATCAAGCAAGCCCTGGGGTTAATACGCTGGGCAAGATCCTGTCCGCGCTATCGACTTCACTGCCTGAGTTTTTTGCAGAGATTGAGCGAGGAGGTGCAGAAGTAAAACCCAAGAAGAGAATTTTTGAGTTCTAACAAATAGGGTTGGAGTGGTTTTAATTCATCAAATCTGAGGTCGAAGACAATGAAAATGGTACCCAGACTGACAATGGCTGATGCTCAACACATCATGCAAGCTTGCCTTGCCAAAGCCAAAGAACTTGCCGTTGATATGGATATCGCCATTACAGATGATGCCGGTCATCTGATCATGTTCCAGCGTATGGACAACGCGCGTATCACCAGTATCGATATCGCCATCAGTAAGTCCTTCACCGCCGCTGCCGCCCGCAAATCAACGCGAGCCTATGGCGAAATCAGTGTGCCGGGTAAACCGGCTTTCGGCATCAACACCAGCAACCAGGGGCGCTTTTCCATTGTCGCTGGGGGGCTGCCGCTCTTCATGCAGGAGTTCATCGTTGGCGGAGTAGGGTGCAGCTCAGGTACTCCCGATCAAGATGAAATTGTGGCGCAAGCCGGCGTTAATGCGTTTACGGCTTACCTCAACTGATCGCATCAAAAATCCCCAGGTTTTTCATCCGGCGCGTTGACGTTCGCTGTTAAGGCGTTTCTGCGCGCTTGATTTCCTGAACCAAACAAAAATAAAAGTTGAAGGAGAGATAAACGATGTTCAGCCAGCAAGACAAAATCCAGGGCTACGACGACGAACTGCTGAATGCGATCGACGCTGAGGAAGTCCGTCAGGAGCAGCATATCGAGCTGATAGCCTCGGAAAACTACACCAGTCAGCGGGTGATGGAAGCCCAGGGAAGTGGGCTGACCAACAAGTATGCTGAAGGTTATCCAGGCAAGCGTTACTACGGCGGCTGCGAGCACGTCGACAAGGTTGAGCAGTTGGCTATCGACAGGGCTAAAGAACTCTTTGGCGCTGATTATGCCAACGTTCAACCGCACTCCGGCAGCCAGGCTAACGCTGCTGTTTACCTGGCACTTCTCCAGCCGGGTGACACCGTATTGGGGATGAGCCTGGCCCACGGTGGGCATTTGACCCATGGTGCCAAGGTCAGTTTCTCCGGCAAGCTCTACAACTCGGTGCAGTACGGGATCGATACCGTGACGGGGTTGATCGATTACGACGAAGTCGAGCGGCTGGCGGTGGAGCATCAGCCGGAGATGATCATCGCCGGTTTTTCCGCTTACTCGAAAACCCTGGATTTCCCGCGCTTTCGCGCCATCGCTGACAAGATCGGCGCTTACCTGTTCGTCGATATGGCACACGTGGCCGGATTGGTTGCGGCAGGTCTGTATCCAAATCCGCTTCCCTATGCGCATGTGGTCACGACCACCACGCACAAGACGTTACGCGGCCCGCGTGGTGGTTTGATTCTCGCCAAAGGTAATGAAGACCTTGAGCGCAAACTCAACGCCGCAGTCTTTCCAGGCGGGCAGGGCGGCCCATTGATGCATGTGATCGCCGCGAAGGCTGTGTGCTTCAAGGAAGCGTTGGAGCCTGGATTCAAAACGTATCAACAGCAGGTGATCAAAAACGCCAAGGCGATGGCGAGCGTGTTTATCCAGCGCGGTTATGACGTGGTCTCGGGTGGGACCGACAACCATCTGTTTCTGGTGAGCCTGATCCGCCAACGCCTGACGGGTAAGGACGCCGACGCCGCTTTGGGCCGGGCGCACATCACGGTGAACAAAAATGCCGTGCCGAACGACCCACAGTCGCCGTTCGTAACCTCCGGCCTGCGCATCGGAACACCTGCGGTGACTACACGTGGATTCCAGGAGCCAGAATGCAGCGTTCTTGCCAGCTGGATCTGCGACATCCTCGACAAACTCGGTGACGCCGAAGTAGAGACCCGTATCGCTGCGCGGGTTTCAGAGTTGTGCGAGCGTTTCCCGGTCTACAAAGCCTGATCATCCACCAGCATTCGCTGCGGAGTTGAGTATGTCGCTGAGTGTTTTTGATCTGTTCAAGGTTGGCATCGGTCCTTCCAGTTCGCACACCGTCGGGCCGATGCGCGCAGCCGTGCGCTTCGCCGAGGGACTGAGGGACCAAGGCTTGCTGGAGCAAGTGGAGAGTGTTCGGGCAGAACTGTACGGTTCTCTCGGCGCCACAGGAAAAGGGCACGGAAGCGACAAAGCCATACTGCTGGGGCTGGAAGGGGAGTACCCGGATACAGTCGATACCACGGCAGTAGAGGCAAGGTTGGCGATAATTCGGGGTTCCGGAACCCTGAAGCTTTTGGGGGGGAGGTCCATTCGCTTTGTTGAGAAAGAGCACTTGGCGATGATCCGCAAGCCTTTGCCCTATCACCCAAACGGCATGATCCTGCGTGCATTCGACAGGGCTGGCTTACAGATTTGTAGCCGTGAGTACTACTCGGTAGGCGGCGGGTTTGTGGTGGATGAAGAAGCGATAGGGCTTGATCGTATCGTCGAAGATCGAACGCCACTTCGTTATCCTTTCTTGACTGGACGGGAGCTGCTTGAGCAGTGCTCACGTAACGGTCTCTCGGTCAGCCAGTTGATGGCCGAGAACGAGAAGGCGTGGCGTAGTCCGGAGCAAACCCGTCAAGGTCTATTGCATATCTGGCAAGTGATGCAGGATTGCGTGCTTGCTGGTTGCCGCAACGAAGGCATCATGCCTGGCGGGCTGAAGGTCAAACGTCGTGCTGCGGCGTTGCACCGTCAGCTCAGTGGCAGTCCTGAGGCCAACTTAAGGGACAGCCTTTCAGTACTCGACTGGGTCAACCTTTACGCCCTGGCGGTTAATGAAGAAAACGCCAGTGGAGGCCGTGTAGTGACGGCACCCACGAACGGCGCTGCCGGTATTGTCCCGGCGGTTCTTCACTATTACCGCCGATTTGTACCCGGGGCGGATGAAGAAGGGGTGCAACGGTTCCTGCTCACTGCCGCCGCAATCGGGATTCTCTACAAGGAAAACGCGTCGATTTCTGGCGCCGAAGTCGGTTGCCAAGGTGAAGTGGGGGTGGCTTGTTCGATGGCAGCTGGAGCGCTGTGCGAAGTCCTCGGTGGAACGGTGCAACAGGTAGAAAACGCGGCGGAAATTGGCATGGAGCACAACCTTGGCCTGACCTGCGATCCCATCGGTGGTCTCGTCCAGGTTCCTTGCATTGAGCGCAACGCCATGGGTTCGGTGAAGGCCATCAACGCCGCGCGCCTCGCTTTGCGCGGTGACGGGCAACATTTTGTCTCGCTCGACAAGGTGATCCGCACCATGCGTCAAACGGGAGCGGACATGAAAAGCAAGTATAAGGAAACCGCGCGAGGCGGTCTTGCGGTCAACATAATCGAATGCTGAGTCAGGCGGTATTTGGGGGCAGAGTGATCTGCCTTTAATCGGAGAACAGCTCAAACATAAGCTGGCGTAACCAGCGATTGGCCGGGTCCTTGTTGTATCGAGCATGCCAGAACAGATTGATCTCGATTTTCGGCAACTCCAGAGGCGGCGGTAGAACGGCGAGTCCGAAGGGTTCTTCACAACTGGTTGCGAATCGTTCAGGCACTGTTGCCAGCAAGTCCGTACGTTGAAGTATGTGGCCTATCGCGACGAAATGCGGAACCTCCAGACGGATATTTCGCTCGATGCCAGCACGCGCGAGGAAGGTATCAACGACGCCGTGTCCTGTGTTCGCCGCTACAACACGAACGTGGTCATAGCTGCAAAAACGCTCCAGCGTCAATGGCTCTCGGGTGGCAGGATGGCCCTTGCGGCACAGGCAGACGTAGCGATGGTGGAACAGGCGTTGCTGAAAGAAACCTGCTTGAAGGTGAGGCAGCAATCCGACGGCAAGGTCGATCGCACCATTCTGCAGCCCTTCGGCCAGGGTTTCGGTGTTGTTGCGCAGCGTACTGATCGAGCAACCCGGAGCGCGTTCAGCCAGCGCATCCATCAGCCGCGGCATGAAGTAGATTTCACCAATGTCCGTCATTGCCATGGTGAATCTGCGATTGCAATTGAGCGGGTCAAACGTGTCCTGTCGGCCAAGTGCATCGCGTAAAGTCTGAATGGCTAGCGCTACTGGCTCAGCCAGCTGCCGGGCATAGGGCGTGGGCTCCATTCCCTGGTAGGTGCGCACGAAAAGTTCGTCGTTCAAGGCGCTACGCAACCGTTTTAGCGCGTTGCTGACCGCGGGCTGGGTCAGCTCAAGACTATCCGCCGCAGTCGAAACCCGACGGTCGATCAGCAGTTGGTTGAACACCAAAAGCAGATTCAGATCCAGCTCACGTAATTCCATAACGCCTCAGTGCAGGTTGGCTCATACCAGAGCAATAAACCGTTGCCCGTCGTTGGGTCTGCACCGCTCTGAAATGGCCGCTGCAAGAACCGCAGCCTATCAAGTGCTACACCGTTGCGTCCATCGCAAGGGCTATGTAGCTTTTGCTCATCTCTGATCTTTATTCACGTTGGAAATAACAGGTATTTGGATCACTGCATTTATCACGGTTGACGCCTTGGCCATGATCGCTGCAATGCCCAAATTCTGAACGGTTTACGCCTCTCAAGAACAACACGCCAATCGGTCAGTTAGTTGGGCACCGCGCAACTCCCGGAGGCATCAGAACCTCCGCCTCTATAACAATGACAAAAAGAGCGATGCCATGCGTACGATCGATGTATCAGCCCTGATTGACGGGGCACATTTCAACGCCTTCCATGCGCGCGTACTGTTCTGGTGCGCACTCATCATCATCTTCGACGGCTATGACCTGGTCATTTATGGGGTCGTGTTGCCTTCACTGATGGCTGAGTGGGGGCTGAGCTCATTACAGGCGGGAGCGCTGGGTAGTTGTGCGCTGGTGGGAATGATGTTGGGAACGCTGTTTTTCGGATCATTGTCGGACCGGATAGGCAGACGTAAAACCATCATTATGTGCGTCACTCTTTTCAGTGGTGTCACCGCGCTCAACGGTTTGGTGCAGAGCCCAGAGGCTTTTGCGTTGTGCCGGTTTGTTGCCGGTCTGGGGATTGGCGGGGTGATGCCGAACGTTGTCGCGTTGATGAACGAGTACGCACCCAAGAAATCCCGCAGCACCTTGGTCGCCCTCATGTTCAGTGGCTACTCGCTAGGAGGGATGCTGTCTGCAGGTTTGGGCATGGTGTTGATTCCTCAGTGGGGATGGCAAGCGGTGTTCTATGTGGCCTTGATTCCACTGTTGGCGTTGCCATTTTTGATACGGCAGTTGCCCGAGTCGCTGGACTTCCTTCTGCGCACCGGGCAGACGGTCAAGGCCCAGATATTACTGACGCAGGCCGTACCGAGTTATGTGCCCGGCGCAACCGATCAGTTGAATCACATAGTCGCTAAAGGCACAAACGCGTCGATTGCGCAGTTGTTCCAAGAGGGGCGCAAGTTGAGCACTTTCATGCTGTGGCTGGCGTTCTTCTGTTGCCTGCTGATGGTCTATGCGTTGAGCTCTTGGCTGCCCAAACTCATGAGCGCCGCTGGTTACGGCTTGAACTCAAGCCTGGCGTTTCTGGTGGCGCTGAACCTGGGTGCGATTATCGGTGCGGTAGCCGGTGGGTGGCTGGGTGATCGAATAGGTATCGCCAAGGTCTTGTTCGTCTTCTTCAGCTGCGGGGCTTTGGCGCTGAGCCTGCTCGCACTCAAGGCCCCATTACCCGTGCTCTATTTACTCATCGCCGTTGCCGGAGCATGCACCATCGGCACGCAAATTCTGGCCAACGCGTGCACCGTGCAATATTACCCGCCGCAAATACGGGCCACAGGCCTCGGTTGGGCGATGGGCGTAGGCCGCACCGGCGCAATCATTGGTCCTCTGCTGGGCGGCGCACTGCATGCCTCATCGTTGCCGCTGCAGGCGAGCTTCCTCATCTTCGCAATACCGGGATTGGTAGGGGCAATAGCCATTCTGGTCTTCCTGATACAGAACGCGCGAAATCGATCTGGCTCCCTTCGTCACTCATACCATACTACTTGAACGTATTAACGAGGCCTTCGATCTGATGCATGAAGGCACTATCAAATACTGATCCTCCCCCTGGAGCTCAGGCTCCAGGTCCAGTTCCAATACACCCTGATATTGGAGGTTTATCGTGAGCAAATTGAAGCTTCACCCTTCGCTGGACAACGGAATAGAGCCAAGCGCTGCAAACTTCTCTGGCGGCACCCTGCAATGCCTGTGTCCGACTGATAAGGTTGAAATCAGGATTGACGCCCAGAGCCTGCACAATCACGCCTGTGGTTGCAGCAAATGCTGGAAGCCCGCAGGTGCGAAATTCGCGGTTGTTGCTGTCGTTCCTCGCGATAAAGTCAGCGTCACCGCGAACGCCGAAAAGCTGGTCATCGTCGACGAGAGCGCGACTATTCAACGACATGCCTGCAAAGAGTGCCATGCACATATGTACGGCCGCATCGAAAATAAAGACCACGCGTTCTATGGCCTGGATTTTGTGCATACCGAGCTATCCCCGCAAAAAGGGTGGGCTGCACCGGGCTTTGCAGCTTTCGTTTCGTCGATCATCGAAACCGGCACGCCACCGGAGGACATGACGGAAATCCGCGAAAAACTGCGCGCGCTCGGTTTGGAACCTTATGATTGCTTGTCGCCAGATCTGATGGACGCATTGGCTACGCAAGTGGCGAAGTTGAATGGCGTTCTCGCATCCCGTTAAACCCCATTTGCTGAATGTATTATTCGGCACGACCCACCTTGGCTGAACCATTGGTGCAACGCCCTTCACCTGGATCCGTTTCAGGTGAAGGGCGTCGCGCTCAAGCAGCATTTTTCCGGCAAACAATATTCACATTCGTAATGTTGAGTATGGGAGTTACGGTATTTATCAATAGCACTCAGATGGCGATGATCTTGTTACTCCAATAACAATCAGCCTCATGGGTACCTTGCTATGTATACCTCTCAATCTACCTTGCACATCGGTATTGTCGGCGGTGGTATCGCTGGCGTGGCATTGGCACTGGATCTGTGCCGCCACTCCCATCTCCGCGTGCAGTTGTTCGAATCGGCACCCGCCTTTGGCGAGGTCGGTGCCGGTGTCTCCTTCGGCGCCAACGCCGTTCGTGCCATCGCTGGTCTGGGTATTGCCGAACCCTACCGGCAGATCGCCGATCGCACGCTTGATCCCTGGCAGGATATTTGGTTCGAGTGGCGTCGTGGCGAAGATGCCGGCTACCTCGGCGCGAGCCTGGCTGAAGGGGTAGGGCAGTCTTCGGTGCACCGTGCGGATTTTCTCGACGCGCTGGCCAGTCAGTTGCCAGAGGGCATCGCCCGATTCGGCAAGCGCGCGGTGAGCGTGGAGCAGGATGCGGAACAGGCCCGCGTACTGTTCACCGATGGCAGTGAGCACCGTTGCGACCTGTTGATCGCTGCTGACGGTATCAAGTCTTCGATTCGTGATCATGTTCTTCAAGGCCTCGGACAGCCCCTGGCTGCGCCGCGCTTCAGCGGTACTTGTGCTTACCGCGGGATGATCGACAGCGAACACTTGCGCGCTGCCTACCGTACTCGAGGTGTCGATGAGCACCTTGTCGACGTTCCGCAGATGTATCTGGGACTCGACGCACACATCCTCACATTCCCGGTTAAACAAGGCCGGCTGATCAACGTCGTGGCGTTCATTTCCGATCGCAGTCAGCCTGACCCATCCTGGCCGAGCGACTCCCCATGGGTTCGTAATGCCAGCCAGGAAGAAATGCTTGCCGCCTTCGCCGACTGGGGCGATGCCGCACGGGTGCTGCTCGAGTGCATTCCGGCGCCGACCCTTTGGGCTCTGCACGAACTCGAAGAGCTGCCGGGCTACGTGCACGGCCGCGTAGGGCTGATCGGCGATGCGGCCCACGCCATGTTGCCGCACCAGGGCGCTGGCGCAGGGCAGGGGTTGGAAGATGCCTGGCTGTTGGCCCGACTGCTGGCAGACCCACAGGTTCTGGCGAGTCGGCCGCAAGCGGTGCTCGAGGTCTATGACGCTATCCGTCGTCCACGCGCCTGTCGTGTGCAACGCTCGTCGTGGGAAGCCGGCGAGCTCTATGAACTGCGTGATCCGGCGGTAGCCGATGACGAGCAATTGCTGGGTGAAACCCTGGCAGCGCGTTTCGACTGGTTGTGGGATCACGATCTGCAATCCGACCTGCAAGAGGCTCGTGAGCAATTGGGCTGGAAAGTACTGGCTTAAGAGGATGCGCAAGTAAGTCTGGTATTGAAGCCTTGCGTGCACTTTTAACACTAGCAGTTGATTGGCAGCCTGCTCTGGGACGGGGGAGGGGCGATAAAAGCGTCTCTGTCTGCCAGCAGGCAGCATACGGAGCTGCTAGTGTTAATCCGCTAATCCAAGATCTTCCTAATTCATCGAATGGCGCTTAAACCAGGAGAAAAATCATGGCGAAGGTACTGGTTCTCTATTACTCAATGTACGGTCACCTCGAAACGATGGCTGGCGCAGTGGCCGAAGGCGCACGATCTGTACCCGGCACCGACGTGACGCTCAAGCGTGTCGCTGAAACCATCCCGGCCGAACAGGCAGCAGCCATCGGCGTCAAACTTGACCAGAAGGCACCGGTGGCGACACCTGACGAGCTGGCCAATTACGATGCCATCATCTTTGGTACACCGACGCGCTTTGGCAATATGGCGGGACAGATGCGCACGTTTCTCGACCAGACCGGCGGACTGTGGATGAGCGGCGCGCTGGTCGGGAAAATCGGCAGTGTCTTTGCATCGACCGGCACCCAGCACGGTGGCCAGGAAACCACGATCACGTCGTTCCACAGCACACTCCTGCATCAGGGGATGGTCATCGTGGGTGTGCCTTACACCTGCGCAGGGCTGACCAACATGAGCGAGATCACCGGCGGCACACCCTATGGCGCGACCACCCTGGCAGGCGCCGACGGTAAACGGCAACCGTCACAAAATGAACTGGATATTGCGCGTTTCCAGGGTAAACACGTCGCTGAGCTTGCAATAAAGATCGCGGGTTAACGCAAGCACGTAAATGGGCCCATGTTGCAGGACAGGAGTCGAGCTTCGACCGATGTTCATAAGCAGCTGTAACCCTGGATTTTGAGGCCCGTTAGCCAGAAACCGGGTTAGAGTGTTCATCAATGTCTGTTCATAAGCTCCCTCCACTCGATTCGCGTAGTCGCGCCAAGCGGTTCCAGCGAACGAACCGGGCAAAAAAAACCGTATATCAATCGTTGTTTAAAGAATGAATCGTCCGCTGTTTGTTTCTCTAGATGGGCCCAAGGGAGCCGGCAAAACCACACTGTTGGAGGCCGTTACGAAAGTACTGAGGGCAGACAATAAAAAGGTGATCCGACTTTGCGAGAAAAAAAGCGATCCCTATAGGGGTGAAACAATGACCCTCGTTAACAAACTCGTCAGAAATCCCACCCGGGATTTGGAGTTGAGGGTTTGTGAACGCTTTGCTGATAGTCGTACCTGGATCTCCCAGCACGTGCTGGCTAAACAGCCACCAGGCAGCATCATCCTGATCGATCGCTGGTACCCGTCTGATGCCGCGTTTCGCCGGATAGTCCCGTTTGCAGAGATTCTACAGTTGAACATTGATCGAGACGTGCGAGTGCCAGACCTGCATGTCGGGGTTGTCACCGCCCCTGAAATTTCATGGGCGAGGGCAGCGGCACGACGGCGCGGGCTGAGCAGTACTTTGATCCATAAGCTGGAAGAACATGTCGCTTGTACCAAGGCGTTCGAGCGAGCGATTGCAGATCACGGCTGGGTTTTATGCCGTAATGAAGGAACGATCGAAGACGCAACGATGCAGGTGATTTCTGAGATCTATAGAGTCCTTCGATGCACCGCAGGCGAAGTTCGCTGCGCCGGCCTTGATGCGGTTGAGATAGCCGTAGATATAGATCGTTAGCAGGATCGAAGGGGTGATTTGTCGCCGCAGCGGTAGCCGGCTGATGCTTTGATCTGGGTGCCTGTCATCGAACCCGCCCAC